>JBFLZY010000001.1:0-113252 GCA_040755975.1 Bacillota bacterium
CGGCCAGCGAAACGTGGGCCAGGGTCTCGGCCAGAAAAGAATAACGCCGCAAAACAAGAAAAACCCCCACGGCCGGGCAGACGCACCCCACCGCCAGGCCCGCCAGCAGCGCCCGCAGCATAAAATCATACTGAAACAGAGCAAACACGCTTACAACCTCCCGGTCCGCGCACGTATTCAGTTAACCCGGCACGCACATGGCTGCCCTCCGTTTTTCCCCGCCAACCCTGAACACTTGCCCCTTGCCCGGCACTCAGCCTTTACGTGAGCTTGCTTTTTGCTTTCCCGTGTCCGACTGAACTTCACTCCAATCAACAGAAAACAAAAAAGTTAATTGGAGCTGAGTGCCGGGCGTCCTCTGCTGGTGTCGCGTAAAAGCGGCTGGGGGTCTTATCCGTGCGCCACCAGGCGCACGGGAGCACCGTACAGCGCGGTAAGGTTTTCCCCGGAAAGAAGTTGTTCCGGTTCGCCATAATACAACAAAGTTTGGTTGAGGCAGGCCACCTTGTTGACCCAGCGGGCGACGGCGCCCGTGTCGTGGGAGACAATCATAATGGTCAGGCCCTGCTCCCGGTTCAGGCGCGCCAAAAGCGCATAAAAACCTTCCAGCGCGGGAGCGTCCAGGCCGGCAACCGGCTCATCCAGAACGAGCAACTGCGGCCGGCCCACCAGTGCGCGGGCGATAAAAACCCGCTGCTGCTGGCCGCCGGACAGGCGGCCCAGCAAATTTTTCTTGTAAGGGAGCATATCCATCGCGGCCAGGGCTTCCTCCACGGCCCGGCGATCTTCTTTCCCCGGCCGGCGCCCCAAACCGAGCCGGCCGAAACGGCCGGCCAGGACGACTTCTTCGACCGTCACCGGAAAGCGTTTATCAAAGGCTATGGCTTTTTGGGGAATGTACCCGACCTGGGACCAATCCCGAAATTTTTCCACGGCGGTGCCAAAAAGCTTAATTTCTCCCGCAACCGGCCGGTCAAGGCCGAGGAGCAGCTTTACCAGGGTGGTTTTGCCTGCGCCGTTAGGGCCGATCAAGGCCAGGGCATCCCCCTTTTCCACGGCCAGGCTGACGTCCTTTAAAACGAGATTTTGCCCGTAGCCGTAAGAAACTCCCCGGATGTCGACAACCTTCATCACTTTCCCTCCAGAGCCGTTTTGAGGTTTTCCAGGTTTTCCATCATCAGCTCCAAATAGCCGGCGCCCGCGGCCTGCTGTTCCGGCGTCAGGTTGCCGATGGGGTTGAGCACCAGTGTCCGGACGCCCGCTTCACGGGCAACGGCTTCCGCCAGCCTGGGGCTGACCAGCGCTTCGAAAAAGATGTATTTTACCTTGTGCTCCCGGCAAACTTCGATAATCTCCTTCATCCGCCGGGGATCGGGCTCGCTTTCCGGCGCCAGCCCCATGACTCCGATTTGCTCCAACCCGTAACGTCTGGCCAGATAGCCGAACGCTTCGTGCGAAACGATAATCTTCCGGCCGGCAAAGCCGCTTAAAGCTTTTCTGTATGCTTCGTCCAGCTCCCTCAGTTTCGCGCAGTATTCTTCCGCCCGCCCCGCGTAGTAATCCCCGCCGGCAGGGTCGATTTCGATGAGGGCGCTCGCTATTTTTTTAACCATCGCTTCCGCCAAAACGGGGTCCAGCCAGACGTGGGGATCGACCGCCCCGGGCGGGTGCCGATGTTCGCCGACTTCTCCCCCTGCCGGCAAAGGACGGTCACCGGTTTCCTTTTCACCGTCCTGCCGGTGGCCGGAGGGGTCTTTTTCCGGCGGCGCCCCTCCCGCTGCCCGTCCCGGCGCCGGTTCCCGCTCTCCGGCGTGCCCGCCGCCCGGCAGAGAAGCAATCCCGGCGCTGGCTTCCACCACCCGGATGCCTTTCCTTGGCAGCTCCCCTTTGAGTTTTTCCGCCCAGGGCTCCATCCCCGCCCCGTTAAAGACAAATAACCGGGCGCCAAAGACAGCCGCCACATCCTTCGGGCTCGGTTCCCAGGAATGGGGCTCCGCGCCTGCCGGCAAAACCTTAACGACCGCCACCCTTTCCCCGCCCACCTGGCGGGTAAAATCATAAAGCGGAAAAATAGTGGCGGCCACCGTTATTTTGGCCGGCGGAGGCGAATTATCCGCCTGCCGGGAGGGAGCGCAGGCCGCCAGACCAAATAAGAAGAAAAGACAAAGGAAAAGGGCCAACTGCTTTTTCATCATTTTCATCAGGATTCCCGGCACCCCCGGCAATAGCCGTAGATTTCGAAAGAATGACTGGTTACGGCAAATTCCGGATGCTCCTCTTTAATTCTGGCCAGGCAATCGGTGGGACAAAAGGACAGCTTTTTGGATTTCCCGCATTTTAAACAAACCAGGTGATGGTGGTGCTTATCTTCGTGGTTAAATTCAAACCGGCGGTAGCCGCCCTGAAAGTTTAATTCCAGCACCAGGCCTATCTTTTTAAACAGGTAAAGGGTCCGGTAAACAGTATCAAAACTGACGGCCGGGTAGTGCTTCTGTACTTTTTTTAAAATTTCCTCGGCGCTGTAATACCTTTCCTCGCCCAAAAGAACCTTCAGGATTTCCAACCGCTGGGGCGTTATCTTCACCCCCTGCTCTTTCAGCCGGGAAAGGGTTTCGTTTAAAGTCATGATTATGCCTCCTAGATTGGAATTATTCCGATCTCGTTTATTTTATTATTTAATAATAAAACCGGCTTGTCAACCGGTTCTTTTCGCTAAACTAAAAAATATGTTAAACTTTAACTTAAATCATAATTGCCTCGGGATGATATCTGCATGGGGTTAACTTTTCTGGACATAGAGGTAGGCAACCCGGCAAATCCTTCAAAAATCAGCCAGGACTACCCTTTCGCGACCGGCCAGGTCGGGAATAATCTGATGGTGCCAGTTGTTTTCCGCCAGCAGGCGGCCAACCTTTTCCCCCTGCCCCGGGCCGATTTCCATCAGCAGCCGGCCGCCGTCCGACAAGCAACGGCGCGCCTGGGGAAGCAGGCGCCGGTAATGCGCAAGGCCGTCCGGGCCGCCGTCCAAAGCAGACAGCGGCTCGTAACAACGGACGTCGGGCATCAGGGCGGGCAACTCGGCAGTGGGTACGTAAGGAAGATTGGCCACGATGAGGTCAAGCCTGCCGGGCAAGTCCAGATCGAACAAAGGCGTAAGCAAATCCCCTTGCAAAAAGGAGATTCTTCCCGCCACACCGTGCCGGCGGGCGTTTTCCCGGGCCACAGCCAAAGCCGCGGAAGAACAGTCGGTGGCGTAAATCCTGGCTCCCGGCAAAAAAACGGCCAGGCTGACGGCGATCGCTCCGCACCCCGTACCCACGTCGGCAAGCAACAACTCCGCCTCCGCCCCGGGCAGGCGGCGCCGCCCGGATACAAATTCCCGGGCCAGCGCACAGGCCTTTTCCACAAGAAGTTCCGTCTCCGGACGGGGAATCAAAACGGCGGGGCCGACCAAAAATTCCAGCCCCATAAACTCTTTTTTGCCGGTCAGGTAGGCGACGGGCTCCCTTTGCCCCCTTCTTTCCACCAGCTGCCGGAAAATTTCCGCCTCCCGGGGAGCCAGCGCCCGCTCGCTCTCCCGGTACAGCCCCGCCCGGTCCAGCCCGGTGACGTGCGCCAGGAGCACCTCGGCGTCCAGCGCAGCACTCTCCACGCCGCAACGCTGCAGGTATTCCCTGGCCAAGCCCAGCGCTTTTTGAATTCGTTCAAGTTCTCCCATGTTAACTATTTCCCATGTTGACCGGTAACTCGTCATCAACGACAAAAAGAGCAGCTTCAGAAAACGGGTATTTTTGTACCTGGTTTCTGTCTTCCGACGACTGACGACTGATTAGATTACTTCCTTCAGCCGCTGGGCCTGGTCAGTGGTCAGCAGCGCCTCGATCAGGTCGTCAAGGTCGCCCATCAAGAATTCCTCCAGGCGGTGGGTGGTATACCCGATGCGGTGATCGGTCACCCTGTTTTGGGGGAAATTGTACGTCCTGATCCGCTCGCTGCGGTCCCCGCTGCCCACCTGCGAGCGGCGCAGGCTGGCCACCTTTTGCCGCTGCTCTTCCTCCATCCGGTCCTTGAGCCGGGCCCGCAGCACCCGCATGGCCTTATCTTTGTTCTTGTGCTGGCTCTTTTCGTCCTGGCAGGTGACCACAATCCCCGTCGGCAGGTGCGTGATCCGGACCGCCGATTGGGTGGTGTTCACCGACTGGCCGCCGGGGCCGGTTGAACAAAAGACATCGATCCGCAGCTCTTCGGGCTTAATTTCCACCTCCACCTCGTCGGCTTCGGGCAGCACGGCAACGGTAGCCGCCGAAGTGTGGATGCGCCCTCCCGATTCCGTGGTAGGGATGCGCTGGACACGGTGCACGCCGCTTTCAAATTTCAACCGGCTGTAGGCACCCTTCCCCTCCACCACAAATACGATCTCTTTAAAGCCGCCCAAATCAGTGGGGCTGGAATCCATGATCTCGCACTTCCAACCCTTTTGTTCGGCGTATTTCAGATACATCCGGAAAAGATCGGCGGCAAAGAGCGCCGCCTCTTCCCCGCCGGTCCCGGCCCGGATTTCCATAATGACGTTTTTCTCGTCGTTGGGATCGCGGGGCAAAAGCAATACCTTCAACTTTATTTCGAGCGCTTCCAGCCTTTCTTTCAACTGCTTGAGTTCGGCCTCCACCAGTTCCCGGAAGTCCGCTTCCAGTTTTTCGGCCAGCAGCTCTTTGGCCTCGGCAAGCTCCTGCGCCACTTTTTTATATTCCCGAAAAACGCCCACGATTTCTGCCAGTTCGGCGTGGGCTTTGACGTATTGCTGCCAGCGTGCCCGGTCGGCGATTACCTCCGGGTCGCCGATTAATTTCGTTAATTCCTCATGCCGGTCTTCTAAACTTTTCAGCTTAGCGAACACTTGACCTCACCTTCTTTCTGCAATACCGCCGTAAGGGCACGGATGGCCACTTCCACCTGGTCGTCGCCGGGCTGCCCGGTAGTCAAACCCTGCAGCCAGCGTCCGGGAATGATGAAAAGGCGGCTCAAAACAAATCCCGGATACCTGGCCGACAACTTGAGCATTTCGTAAGCCAACCCGGCCAAAACGGGCAAAATCAAAATCCGGGAAGCAATCCGCCACCATAAGGCGCTGCCCGCCGGCAAGAGAGAAAACAGGAAAATACTGAAAACCAGCACAATCAATAGAAAACTGGTCCCGCACCGGGGGTGGAAGGTGGAATATTTCTGGACGTTTTCTACGGTCAGGGTTTCTTTTGCTTCGTAGGCGTTGATTACCTTATGCTCGGCACCGTGATACTCAAAAACTCTTTTAATGTCGGGCAGCCGGCCGATGACCAGAACGTAACCCAGAAAAACGGCCAGACGCAAAATTCCTTCAATGACGTTTTGGGCCAGGCTGCCGCTTACGCCGGCCGCCAGGTAATGTGTAATTCCCGTCGGAATAACCACAAAAAGAAACACGGCCAGGGCGAGCGCCGCCAAAAGAGTCAAACCCATTTCCCAGCCTTTTATTTCCTCTTCTTCGCCCGCCGCCTGCTCGGCGGAATAAGTCAAAGATTTGATGCCGATGACGAGGGACTCGCCGAGCACCGCCACGCCGCGCAAAAAAGGCCACTTCAAAAAAGGGGCCCTGTCCAGAACCGAATTTAACGGGTTTAGATCCAGGGCAATCGTCTGGTCGGAGCGGCGCACGGCCACCGCCCACGCCCGCGGCCCCCTCATCATCACCCCTTCGATAACGGCCTGCCCGCCGTAGTTCACACTGCTCATTTATCTTTCCCCCGCAGCTAAAAATGAGATCCGAAATTTACCGGCCCGAAGGTCAATTTGTTAACAGACACAAAGGCATCAGGCACAAAGCCGGTCGCCAGACGTCAGACAGCAGTCGTCTGGGTTCAAGGAAGGAATTCGCAAAAATTCTTTCTTTCCCGTCGGCTGACCTCTGAAGAACAAAGTCACGGTTTTTTGTTCCGTTAAGCCCGCGCTCATTTGCTCCCGCCCCCAGGCCCTTTCATCCCTCTGTGCCTTTGTGCCTTTCTCCCTTTAAACAAACAGCAGAGCTCCCGCCCTGCTGTTTGCCTACTTTAAGCCGTATTTTTTGCGGAAGCGTTCTGCCCGTCCGCGTGTTTCGACCGTTCGCTGCGAACCGGTGAAAAACGGATGGCATTTCGAACATATTTCCACCCGCAGCTCCTTTTTGGTAGAACCCGTCTCAAAAGTCTCCCCGCAGATACAAATCACCCTTGCCTTCTGATACGGGGGGTGAATCCCCTTTTTCAAAAAAATCACCTCTTTCCTTAACAAAACCTTTAAAATTATAGCACAAGATGGCTGGGGCGCGCAAGGAATTTTCGCGGCCGCGACCGTGACCGCGCCACCAATTACCCCGGCCCCGCCAGGGCCACGCGGTTGCGGCCGGCGGCCTTCGCCCGGTACATCGCTTTATCCGCCTGGCGGAGGAGATCGTCCACGTCGCCGGCATGCTCCGGGTAGCTGGCCACCCCCAGACTGACGGTCAACCTTCCCCCGGGCTGAGTTTCACCGTGCAAAAAGGAGTATTGCTCGACTGCCTGGCGCAATTTTTCGGCTGCCGCCGCCGCTCCCTGCAAATTCGTCTGGGGAAGAATGATCACGAATTCCTCCCCGCCGTACCGCGCAACCTTGTCGAAAGCCCGGACATTGAGCGCTAAAAGGCAGGCCAGCTGGCGCAAAACCTCGTCTCCGGCCGGGTGGCCGTGGGTATCATTGTATCTTTTAAACTGATCTACATCCAGCAAGATTAAAGAAAGGGGTGTGCCGTAACGCTTCGCCCGCCGCATTTCCAGGTTGAGATCGGCCATCAGCTGGCGCCGGTTGCCCAAACCCGTGAGGGGATCGCGCCGGGCCTGCTCGGCTAAATTTTCTAACAATTGTTTTTGCCGCAAGAGAAACCTGATCCTGATCAGCAGCTCCTGCCGCGTTATGGGTTTGTGCAGAAAATCGTGGGCGCCGCATTCCAGAGCCTTAATTTTTTCCTCCGGACTCCGGCTGGAAGTAATAAAAATAACCGGTACGGCGGCGGTGGGCGGGTAGGCTTTCAACCGCCGGCACACCTCCAGGCCGCCTATTTTAGGCAGCATGAGGTCCAGCAGCACCAGGTCGGGCAAAGTCCGTTCGGCGATGGCAAAGGCTTCTTCGCCGTCGGCGGCGGTGAACACTTCAAAACCGTGTTCGGTTAATTGCCTGGTTAAAATGCTTCGCTGGACGGCGCTGTCTTCCACCAGCAAAATTTTTGGCCTGCCCTCTTCGAACAAAGGCTTTTGTTCCCTTTTCAACTGCTGCTCCATTTCAATAAGGTGGGCCAGATCCGTCAACCTTTTATTCATCTCCAAAAAGTCCAGCGGCTTGTAAAGGATTTCATCCACCCGGTGCTGGGTATCGGGAGCCAGTTTCGTTTCCCTGGTGATGATTAAAATCGACGGCATTTTAATTGCCTTGTTCCGGATGAATTGCCAGACGTTTTCAATATTTCGAATTTGGATGTCCAACATTAAAATAGCGGCCAGTTTTTGTTCGACAAACCGGAAAAAGTCGGGCATTTTCCGCACGATCACCAAACAAAACTGCTCATAATCCAGGTTTGCTGCCACCGAACCGATTGTGCCGGGGTCGTCGCTCATTAACAATAAAAGGGTACTCTCTTTGTTGTTCACCATTACTAAAATCCCCTGGTTAAAAATGGTCAAAGAGGCGTCCATACCCGGTTGCCGCCGGATAACTTAGCTTATCTTAGCTTGTTAATGGCTCATCGGCAACGTTTAAAACCCCTAACCGGAAAGCTTTTTGGGTCAGGGGCTTTAAACGTGACGCAACCATACCTTTATTATGCGCATGAAATCCATTTAAGTCAAGAATTTTATGCGTACATTCTTCTCAAACACAGCAGCGGGTCGTAAGGCAGGCCGTTTAAACGCACTTCCAGGTGCAGGTGCGGGCCGGTAGAGCGGCCGGTATTACCTACCCGGGCAATGATCTGCCCTTCTTTGACCCATTGCCCCTCCGTGACTAAAATGGCCGAGGTATGGCCGTATAAGGTGGTCAACCCGCCCCCGTGGTCGATAATTATCGTTAAGCCGTAAGTGCCGCGGTCACCGGCAAAAACCACCCGCCCGCTGCGGACGGCCCGAACCGGCTCCCCTTCTTCGGCGGCGATATCCAGCCCCTCGTGCGGGCGGCCGTCGCGCAGGCCGAAGCCGGAGCTAATCCAACCGGCCACCGGCCAGGCCAGTTCATTTACCGGCAAACCAAGCGCAGGGCTCCAGGCCGGCAATACGGCGCCCCCTGCGGCGGGGATCAGCAGGCTTTGCCCGGCGAACAACAAATTTTCATCCGCCAGGTTATTTATTCTAACCAGTTCGGCTACGGAAACTCCGTAGGAACGGGCGATGCCGATCAGCGTTTCCCCCGACAGCACCCTGTGTTTTAGCACCCCGCCGGGAATGACGAGCTCCTGGCCGGCCTCGATATAGTCCAGGCCGGCCAGTTTGTTGGCCGCGGCCAGCAGGTTGATTTTTACCCCGAACCTGGCCGCTACGGCAGTAAGGGTATCCCCCGGCTGCACGAGGTAAACCCGGGGTTCAGAGCCGCCCACCGGGGGCGCGTTGAAATAAGGAACGTCCTCCCTGATGAGCTCGTCCAGCCCGGCCCTGGCCGCAAAATTCCCCGCCCCGGAGAAGGTCGCCAGGGCGGTCACCGTGATGATTGTCAGCACCTTTTTCCAAACAGCCGTTTTCCTCATCGTTATTCCATCCATAAAGCACTCAACCGTACTTCACCAAAGCACGGTTGAGGGCAGTCTGGTTTCGTTATAAATTATTGCCAGAAACAGGGACAATTATACGCTGGTTTGCATTTGCCCAGGCCCAACATCTCCAGACGCAGAGCTCCAAAGGAAGAAAGCTCAGAATAACCAACAGCCAAAGGTGGATAGTGCTTAATTTTCTGACCTCTGACGTCTGACGGCCGACGACTGTTCACGTCCCGGCGGGGGAGAGTTCGCGCCGGACGTCCGGCGGACGGTCGGGGATAACCACCGGTCCCGCCTTTTTGAGCGCATTGCGGAACTGCAGCAAAATCTCCTCGTTCGACCTGGTCTTCTTCATTCTGTCGATGAGCATTTCCATGGCTTCCCAGGGAGCCATATTCACCGTCGCCTTGCGGAAGTACCACATCCACTCCAGCTCTTCCTTCGCCAGGAGCAGCTCTTCTTTGCGCGTGCCGGAGCGCTGTACGTCGATGGCCGGAAAAATGCGCCGTTCGGCTAGGCGCCGGTCGAGAATCAGCTCCATGTTGCCGGTGCCCTTGAATTCCTCAAAGATCACGTCGTCCATCCGGCTGCCCGTTTCAATCAGGGCGGTGGCCATAATGGTCAGGCTTCCCCCCTCTTCCACCTTGCGGGCGGCGCCAAAAAACCTTTTCGGTTTATGCAGCGCGGCCGGGTCCATCCCACCGCTCAAGGTGCGCCCGCTGGGAGGGACGACCAGGTTGTGGGCGCGGGCCAGGCGGGTGATGCTGTCCAGCAAAATAACCACGTCCTGCTTGTGTTCCACCAGGCGCTTGGCCCGCTCCAGGACCATTTCGGCCACCTTCACGTGGTTTTCCGGCGGCTCGTCGAAAGTAGAGCTAACCACTTCTCCTTTCACCGAACGCTCAATGTCGGTAACCTCTTCCGGCCGCTCGTCGACCAGCAAAACAAGCAGGTAAATTTCCGGGTGATTTTTCGTGATGCTGTTGGCAATTTCCTTTAGCAGGGTGGTCTTGCCGGCTTTCGGGGGGGAAACGATTAAGCCGCGCTGGCCTTTGCCTACAGGAGCCAGCAGGTCAATTATCCGGGTGGAATAATTGCCCGGGGTGGTCTCCAGCCTGATGCGTTCCTGGGGGTACAGGGGGGTCAGGCCGTCAAAATGCAACCGTTCGGAAGCCTCTTCAGCGTTGATCCCGTTCACCTGCTCCACGCGCAAAAGGGCAAAGTAGCGTTCGTTTTCCTTCGGGCCCCGCACCTGGCCGGCCACCAGGTCCCCGGTGCGCAAATCAAAGCGCCGGATCTGCGAGGAAGATACGTAAATGTCGTCGTGACTGGGGAGATACTGGAAGGGCCTTAAAAATCCGTAGCCGTCGGGCAAAATTTCCAATACGCCCTGGGCGTACATGAGGCCGGTTTTTTCCGTCTGGGCCTTGATGATCTCGTAAATCAATTCCTTTTTGCGCAGCCGGTAATAACCCGCAATTTCTAATTCTTTAGCAATTTTGTAAAGCTCCTGCAGAGTTTTTGCTTCTAATTCGGCGTAGCCTAAAGTCAAGGATACCCCCCCCTTTTTTTTCTTACGGGTAGTGCGCAAACCCGTTAATGAACGATCTTCTGGAGACAGCGGAGCAGTTTGGCAGCTCAAATTTTCGGCAAAAGGGAACGTGCAAGAAGGTGCCAGCTTGTCAAGACAGGAATCTCGCGCGCGGCTTCATCCGGCAGGCTCTCGTCTTTACTATAAAAATACCACATTTATCAAGCTCTGGCTACGGGTACTTTCGCCCAATCTGCTAAAAATTTCTTGATGCCGAGATCAGTCAAGGGGTGGGCGAGCATTTGTTTTAACACCTGATAGGGGACCGTGGCGATGTCCGCTCCCGCTTTGGCGGCCAGGAGGACGTGCAGCGGATGCCTGATGCTGGCGGCAATCACCTGGGAAGGAAAATCGTAGTTCCGGTAAATTTCGACAATATCGGCCACCAGAGCCATGCCGTCGTGGCCGATGTCGTCCAGACGGCCTACAAAGGGGCTCACAAAAGCGGCCCCCGCCAGCGCGGCCAGAAGAGCCTGGTTGGCTGAAAAAACCAGGGTCACGTTTGTTTTGATCTTTTTTTCGGCGAGCGCTTTTACCGCTTTAAGGCCTTCACCCGTCACCGGGATTTTGATGACCACGTTTGGATGGATGGCGGCCAGCGCCTCGGCTTCGGCAACCATCTCCGGCGCCGTGCTGCCGATCACTTCCGCGCTGATCGGTCCGTCCACAATGGCGGCAATTTCCCGAACGACCTGCTGGAAATCCCGCCCTTCCCTGGCGATCAGCGAGGGATTGGTGGTTACTCCGCTGATTACTCCTAAGGCGTAAGCTTCTTTGATTTCTTTGATATTTGCAGTGTCCAGAAACAGCTTCATCTTCTTTCAAAAAGACCTCCTCATAAAACAGCTTATACCATCATTTCCCATCGGTCTGGAATTGTCCGGCTCTGTTTCGGATAATTACATAAAAGGCCGGTTATGCTTTCCCCGCACTCCCGAACAAACGAATTTTATGCCGGATGACTTCCACGGCGGCTTCCCGGGCCGGGCCGAGAATTTTGCGGGGGTCGATTTCATCCGGCTTTTCGGCGAGCATTTGCCGGATCGTGCCGATAAACGTCTGGCGGATGTCGGTATCGATGTTTATTTTGCGCACACCCCGTTCGATCGCTTCGCGGATGGCCTCGTCGGGAACGCCCGAAGAACCGTGCAAAACAAGGGGGATCGGCACCAGTGCGCTGATGCGGGCAAGGCGTTCAAAATCCAGCTTCGGCTCACCGCGGTAGCGCCCGTGGGCGGTGCCGACGGCTACGGCCAGCGCATCCACACCCGTCTGTTCAACAAAAAAGCGCGCTTCTTGCGGATCAGTAAAAAGAGTCTCCCGCTCGGCCACCGAAAGTTCGTCCTCCGTGCCGCTGATCCTGCCCAGTTCGGCTTCCACGGAAACGCCGGAGCGCCGGGAGGCGGCGACCACTTGCCTGGTCAGCGCGATATTCTCCTCCAGGGGCAGTCTCGAACCGTCAATCATTACCGAGCTAAAGCCCGCACGCACGCATTCCGCAACCAGGTTTGCGTCCGTACCGTGATCTAAATGGAGGGCGAGCGGAACCGAAGCCACCTTTGCAGCCGCCCTGGCCAGGGCGACAAGGTAAGCCAAACCCGCATAGCGAATGGCGCCCTGGGTGGCCTGGAGAATCACGGGCGCCTTTTCCGCTTCGGCCGCCCGGACGATCGCCTGGACAATTTCCAGGTTGCTGAAATTAAAAGCACCCACGGCGTAACCGCCGTTTTGTGCCGCCCGCAATAAAACGCTTGCCGCGACAAAAGACATTAACGCTTCCTCACCTGTTCGTGAATTCCGTCCAAAAACATGATCCCGCTTTGAATCAGTTCCAGTTCCTTTATCTTTAACGCCGGGGCAATATCTTCTTCCGTCTCCGCGTAAACCACGCTCACGGCGCCGCATTTCGCGCACCGCAACTCCAGCCGGTCGGGAAAGATCTCCACTCCTATATTATAATTACCGCACTGGCAGGAAACTAAACCGTCCTCCGCCAGACCAAGGATATGGGTTAAAACCTGATTCATTACTTCGCTGTTATGAAAATAATCCTCACCGGTGAGCTCATTAAATAATATACCCATTTCTTTCTTTTTGCTTTGGGTTAAGCCTTTAATCTTCTGGAGAGGGCCGATATACCCCAGCTCTACGCCGGTATCCTGACAGAAAAGGGCGATTATTTCCGGCGCCCACAGCAGGCGCCCTTTAAAGGTGCGCATGTGCATGGTCTCGCAGACCACACAGCGCACCTGGACTAAATAATCCGCTTCCTTCTTGGTTACCGCCAGCTTCAACGCCCCGCAAGAGCACCTGATCTGGGCCAATCGCCCGTCAGCAAAATCAAAACGCGAAAGCTTGTGATATTCCACCATGCCACATTCAGGACAACGCATGGCCAGCATTGTTTGCGTGGCGACCAACACAACAAAAACCTCCTGTCCCCGCCTGCGCCAATTCGGCTGTTATTCTGCTATTTGATCAATTTCGCCGGATCGCAAGAAAATCCTTTTTAGCCGATTTCCTCAAGATATTTCCTTGTGTAACGGGATTCAATCAGCGAGGCTTTGACCAGTTGCCGGACCTCGTTTAAATCGAAAGGTTTATCTACGTAATGATTTATCCCTAATTTCTTCGCGCGGGCGGTTATGTCCAGTTCCCCGTAGGCCGTCATCAGAATGATGGGCACATCGTAGTTCAGTTTGCGAATTTCGTAAGCCGTTTCCAGGCCGCTCATCACGGGCATTTTGTTATCGAGCAAAATGACATCCGGCGTTTTGCGGAGCACCTTTTGAATGGCCTCGGGGCCGGAGGCAGCCAACTCCACCCGGTAACCCTCTTCACTGAAAGCTTCGTAAAGCAGCCTGCGAACTCCCGCTTGATCGTCAACGATCAGAAGATCGTAACCACCCACCTCTTTTTTACCTCCTTCTTCAAAATACCCGATACGACCCTCTTCCAAAAAAACTAAAGACCAGGCAACCTGCAAAACCAACCAGCCTGAAATCTACCATTCAAGGGGAGTTCTCCAAAGTGTTATCTTTCTAAATTGCTCGCGTTTTTTAGCATTCGACGGGAAAAAGGAAAATCCTTCCCGGTTGAAAAATTTTAAGGGCGCCATCCGGGGACGGGCAGGAAAGGCATAAACGAAGCCGCGGTAGCCATTAAGGCTATAACCAGGACGACCCCGCCAACAACAACGGCTCCGACCGGAAGCAAAACCACGGCGGCAGCTCTGCCGGTGGATAAGGCGTGTTCCTGCCTGATGCCCAAAATTAAGAGGATCATTCCCCAAATTAACACAAGGAAGCCGAACAGGTAAACGAGCAGGGATAAAGCAAAGCCCCTTACCCCGAAAAGCAAGAGCACCAGGTTAACCGGCACCAGGAAGATCCCCGGGAGGGAGGCCAGGCCGGCCACGGTCCAAACTCCCACCGCCCTGCCCCGGCCGCCTAAAAATTCCGCCAGCAGGTGCAACAACGCGCTGTAGGTAAACCACTTGGCGAATTGAAAGGTTAGACCCAGGATGACCAGCACCGGCGTCATGGCTTTCACCATCATTACGGCCATGTGAACGGCGGCGGGATTGTGCATCAGGCGGGACATAACCAGGCCGTTCATGAAAGCGACGAGCAGGTTAACCAGGGTAAAAATTAAAACCGTCTGGCCCAGAGGCAGCCGTTGAACAACCCTGGAAAAAGCGGCGACGGGTTCAAACAGCACTCCGTAAACCAGTTCCAAAAAGCCCTGGGGCGGCCCGTCTTGCCTGGCGGCAGCATCATTTGCGGCGGGCGCCGGCGGCGCCGATAATTTTTCTTCGTCCATAAAACAACCCTACTTTCTAATTGGCGGTAAAGTGAGCCGGGTAGAGCAGCCAGATGGCGGGGTAAAGCTCGGGCTTCGCCGTGTCCGGCGCTTCCGGCTGCCCGGCGAGCGCGGCGATCAGGCGCAGAACGTCTCCCAACGCAACTCTTTTGCTGCCGCCGAGCAGTTCCTGCCACAGCCCCCGCGGACCCAGTTCCACGACCCGGGGGTCGCGCCCCAGACCGGCCAGCTGGCCCGCAATACCGACGGCCTCGCGGTAATTGCCCAGTTCATCCACCAGCCCGGCTTCCCTGGCCTGGCGGCCCGTGAAAACCCGTCCGTCGGCGAGGCGCCGGACGTCGGCGAGGTTCATTTTTCTCCCTTCGGCCACGGCGGCCAGGAATTGCTCGTAAATGTCGTCCACCATGCCCTGAAAAATGGCGCGCTCCTCCGGCGTTACGGCGCGGGCCGGCGAGCCCATATCCTTGTGGGGGCCGCTTTTAAAGGTTTCCGTCCCGACGCCTATCTTTTCGTAAAGTCCCCGCAAATCCTGCGTTTGCATGATGACCCCGATACTCCCGGTCAAAGTGCCCGGGTTGGCGATGACTTTATCCGCCCGGGAAGCAATCCAGTAAGCTCCGGAAGCCGCAACGTCACCCATGGAAGCCACTACTTTTTTCCCGGCCCGGCGCAGACCGTCCACTTCGGCGGCGATTTCCTGCGCCCCGGAGGCCGTTCCGCCCGGACTGTTCAACCGCAGGACCACCGCTCTTATCCCAGGGTCCCGGGCCGCCGTGCGCAGCCGGTTGATGACGTCTTCCGAGCCCGTCTGCGTGCCCCAAAAGCCGCTGCTGGTGCGCCCGCACGTGATTACCCCGTTTATCGAAATCACTCCTACGGCCCCGGCCGGGCGGCCGTAAAGCGCCGCCCCTTCGCCGGCCGTTCGGCGGGCGGCAACGGCCACGCCAATCACCAGCGAAAGGAGCACGATCCCGACCACCACGCCCGCGATTACTTTTCGCTTCAACTTGTTCTCACCCCTTAAAATAAATAACCGCACCAGACGCAAATGTAATTTCTCATACGAAATGTAAAGTAAAAGGATGCGGTAAAACCTGGGATTAAAAGGGAAAAGCCGGGTTTATGAAGGGTTGGATGGGATCGAGAGGTTTTTCATTTTATTTGAAACAAAAAGGCTTGTTGTGGACATTAGTAAAACTATATCTGAAAAATGGAATGTTTTACCTGGTAAGTGGTGATTTTTTGTTACCTTTAGGTTTGATTGTTACCCTGTTTTTATGATACATGAGAAATACAGGAATGGCAAGTGTTACTTGAGGTTACTTATTGTTTGGGTAAGTAAAAAAGTGGGTTTATAAAGGAATGAACTGCTGGTAATTATGGTAATAAATGGGTGGCGACTAAGGACAAAACTAAGGACAGGTCTTATGACTAAGGACAAACTCTGGATGCCTTATATAGTAATGTATTGCGGGATCGAGGTGGTTTTAAAAATAAACCAACTAAGGACATGGGGGAAAAGCCATTTACGTAAATACTATATGACAATTATAGTGTTATTATAAAACAGAAAAAGGTGATGATAAGGGTGGAACCTAATAGGATTTTTAAAAAAAACGACCCTTGCAGAGCAAGGGTTAGAGTTAATAAGAAGCTTATCCACGCGGCGGGAAGGGATCTTTGCCATAGCTATTCCTTTCTCTAATTCTCCCATCTTCGCCGTGGATGAATAGCTCAGATTGTTCTCTTTGGGCGATTTCACGGCCGATATCAATGGCTTCGGCCTGCGTAGGAACTACTCTGGTAGCTTTTTCGTTGCCCTCAATTTTTACAGCCCAATCGCCTTCATGGGGAATAATGTGAACATTGCGTTTACTCATGGCTTTCACCTCCTTTTAGATAAATTTGGGATTTTTTAAATATAAGGTTAGGAGGAGATAAATGTGAATATCCCTGAAGAGTTGAAGGTTGGTCCACATATTTATCATGTTGAATTGAGGCATGATATTAAGGCTGGCTCTAAGGAATTATATGGGCACGTTTCTTATTATGAGCCACGTGTTATCCAAATAGCTACAAAGTTTGGCGATAAGATAAAAGACATGTCGTTCTTACATGAGCTAATCCATGCGGTATGTGATTTATTTGAGTTAGATCTTCAGGAGCGCCAGGTTAGTTTATTGGCAAAAGGATTATATATGGTTCTGGAAGATAATGGCTTAGAAATTATAAATACAGTTAAATAGTTTAAACTATCCAAATTAAAGGTTAACTAATCAACTTTGTTGATGTTAATTATTGTTAAATTAACCGGCGGATGCTTGAGTGCTATCCTTTTGTTTTTTTTGAGCTTCCACGACGTGTTTTGGGATGGCGATGTCGAATTGGACGGAGGCCCAGGCTTTTAGACGATCATCTCCGGTGGCCCAAAGATCATAGAGAGTGTTTACCATGCGGTCCAGTTCAGGGTCGCCGGTGTTGGCCTGTGGGACCGGGCGGCCGGCAGCCACGGCCAGGCCGTGTTCTTTCATTATATTATGCAGGGCGTTCATGACGGCCCGTTCTCCATGGCGGGCCGTCAGAGCTTTATAGAGGTTCTTGAAGGCATCTTCTGGTGATATAAACATTTCCCCCTGGCCGGTCAGGAGCCAGTTTTCTGAGGCGGAAAACTCATAGGTGATTAGCTTTAATAATTGAGAAGATGGTTTTCTTACTCCTTTCTCAAGATTTGAAAGGAATCCTTTGCTTATCCTTAATCTACTTGCAAATTCAATTTGATTAAGTTTGAGACTTTTTCTTAGTCTTCTTATCCTATCCCCTACATCCAAAAAACTTTCCTCCACCGGAAACTTTTTGATTGACAAGTTTCCACTGCATACTTTATAATATACCCATAACCAAACAATTTTTAGACAGACCCCCGCCTACCACCAGCCTGGCCGGTGGTAGGCAACGGTACCGGCGGCGCCCCCACGCCGCCGGTACCCTACCCCAACAGAGGAGGAAACAGTGTGAGTAACTCCCCTGCAGTAAACCAACAAGGTATGACGCCCAGGGAGATCAGGGCCGAAATGGTCCGCCTTGGTGTCAAAGTCAGTGACATAGCCAGGCGGGCCGGCGTGACCCACAGCGCGGTCAGCCAGACGATCTATCAATATGAGTACAGCCTTTACAAGGGGAGACGGATCAGGCCGTACATTGCCAGCGCCATCGGCCGGAGAGTGAGCGAGATCTGGCCGGACGACGCCGCCTGATGCCGTCTTTCCTTTTGTTATTTAATCTAACCGGTTTTAGAGTAAGTATAACAAACCGGAGGGAGGGATGCAATGGAAAAAAGCTGGCAGATATTAGGCGATGAACAGGAAGTTAGCGGTTATCTGGTGGATAAATAACTGCCCGGCCAGGCCGGGCAAGGGGGTAAAAGTTAGCGATGAAAAAAGAGTATTGTGAATCCTCTTCTCTTGCTAAATACGGCAGAGAATTTATCAAGGCTTTAGAACGGGGTGATTATGACTATATTAAGGCTCCTTCGCTTCCGCAAGAACTTCAAGCACTACAAGAGTTGCTGCTCGAACGGAAGCCTGGATTGCTACGTTGCAACAAAAAATGGCTAATTCGGCTAAGTCTTTTTCTAATTGCAATAGCCGGTTTGCTTCTGTTGGTTTTCTATTACCTATTTCATCTAAAAACACATTAAGTTGGTTGTGGGCTGTTTTGGTAACTTCATCGAGAATCTTTTTATGAATTCTTTCAAGCCTTAAGGATTTCATAAAATTCTCCTCCCATATTGTTGGTAAGATGACGGCACTGGCAATATTCAACATGGGAGGGGATTTCCCCTCCGGGGAATGAGAATTTTGGTTACGGAGGTGGGAAGGTATGAGGAGAAAAAAGCGCCTGGCCGGGGCAGAGCAGCTCGTCCTGTTTAACGAGGACATCAACAACAAGGCTGTTGATGTCCTCCAGGAGTGCGTAAAGAAAATTGACGAGCTAACCGCGGAGGTCCGCCGGCTGGCCCAGGCCCAGGAGCAAAAGATTGTTTACCTCCCCCGCCCCCGCAAACCCCGGGCCACCGACCAGTCGGCGGTAGAATACCTGGCCGGGATCTTCGAGCGGGAGCCCCGCCGGTCAGTGGCAAGCGCGATAAAAGAGCTCAGAGAAAAGGCAAATGAATATGGCTGGCGCTTGGGTAGTGATGCCAGTCTTTACCGTCTGGTGAAGAAGATTTGTTGAGCGTTGGGGGGTAGGCCGTGAAAAGGAAGAAGGAGGATGTGAGTGCGGCCGGGCAACTGACAATTTTTGATTTAATTAGAGAGGATGAGGCAAAAAAGGAACCTGCGCCTGGCAGCATGAGTATCGGAAACCGGCTCAGAAACGAACTGAGCGAAGGATTACGGAGGTGCATGTTATCGAGGTACGAGGTTGCTTCTAAAATGTCTGAATTGGTTGGGGTAGAAGTGACCAAGAGTCAATTAGATAGTTGGACTGCGGAAAGCAAGGAGTACCACCGTTTTCCGGCAGAGTATTTACCGGCGTTTTGTGCGGTAACAGGGTACAAAGAACCCCTGCGGCTTATGGCCAGGATGATTAAATGTTATCTTCTGGAGGGCAAAGAGGCGCTCATGGCCGAGCTGGGGCAGATCGACCAGATGCGGCGGGAGCTGGCCAAAAGGGAAAAAGCTGTCCGGAACCTGCTGGAGAGGCTGGGTACATAGCTAACAGTAACGTCGTCGTGCAAAGGGGGGAGCGGAAATTAATGCGTGGTTGCAGGTGGCCGAGGTAGCGGAACTGATCGGCGCATCGGAGCGAACCGTCCGGCGGATGATTGTAGCGGGAAAATTGAGATATAAAACCGAGGAAGGCCGCGGCCGCGGTGGCAAGGTCTACCTGGTGGCGTTTAATTCCCTCCCTCCCGAGGCGCAAAGAAAGTACCTTGAGGACCTGGCCGGCCAGGCGGAAGGCAAAGCAGAAACGCCGCCCCCCTCCCCCGCCCCGGCGGAGAAAATCACAACGGTGGCCGAGCTGGTGGCGAAATACGGCCAGGAAAAAGCGGAGAAAATCTTAGACGAGGCCCGGCAGAAGTGGGAAAAGTACATGTTGCAGGCCATCGCCATTATGGACGGCCCGGAGAAGGACAAGTTGGGCCGGCTGAAGGCGCTGGCCAGGGCGAGAAAAGTTAGCCCGGAAACGCTTTACCGTAAGGTTGATGATTACCGGAAGCTCGGACTTTTGGGGCTGGTGCATAAAAAGTACCTCACCCCCGGGGAGGGATTGGACGGCAAGATGAGGCGGACTGTTTCGCTGGACGTCAGAAATTTCATCCGGGCGGAGATTCTCCGCTACCCCCGGCCTAAGGCCAGCCATGTTTATAAAAAACTTAAACGGGTGGCCCCGGAGAAAGGTTGGACAGTGCCCAGCAAGGCGACTTTCTACCGGGTGATCGAGGAGATCCTGCACACCGAAAAGGTCCTGGGCCAAAGGGGCGAGGCGGCTTACGACAGCGAGTGTTTACCAAAGGTGAAGCGGGATTATACCCACCTGCGGGCCATGGAAGAGATCGTTGGCGACGGGCACACGTTCGACCTGTTCGTGGAGTGGCAGGGCCGGGCGGTCCGACCGCAGCTTTCTGCCTGGGAGGATATGCGCAGCCGGAAAATTGTGGGCTGGTGCATCGCCCCGCAGGCCAACAGCGAGACGATTGCCCTGGCGCTGCGGCACGCCATCCGGACCCACGGCCTACCGGGAACGATCTACACCGACTGGGGCAAAGATTATCTGAGCAATTACATAAAAGATTTCTGTCAGCGGATGGAGATCGCAATTAGAAACTGTATTCCAAAGACACCTCGCTCGAAGATGATCGAGAGCCTTTTCAAAACCGTTCACGATGAGTTTACTATCCACCAGCCCGGCTACTGCGGGAACAAGCCGGAAAACAGGCCCCCCGGCTTTGACGAAAAAAAGCTGCTCAAACAAAAGAAGCTCTTGACCATGGAGGAGTTTGTCACCAGGTGGGCGGCGTTTGTGGAGTGGTACAACAACCGGATGCACGGCGAGATTGGCGATACGCCGATAAATGTTTTCGCCAGCGTGGAGCATATCCGCCCCGGCGCGGTGCCCGACCAGCTTCTGGACGTACTGATGATGAAAAAAGAAAGGGTAAAGGTAAACGATGGTTACATTACCCTTTTGGGCCGGGAATACTGGTCGCACAACGTAGACCTGGGGCTGCTGGTGGGAGAGTGGGTGCAGGTCTGGTATGACTTCAACCGGATGGGCGAAGTCCTGATCTGGTACAAAGGGAAATGCATCGGCACGGCAGTTAATCGCGAAGCCCTCTTGCACGGGCAGGATAGAGCTAAGCTGGCCGAGGAGCTAAAAGCCGCCCGGGCGGTGAAGAAGGCGCTCAAGCAAAGGATTGCCAGCTATGTGGACGGGATCGAAGACGTTGTTGATGAAGAAGTGGTGAAAAAGGCCCGCCGGGTGAAGCGGTATTACTCCGGAAATGAAGACGCGCCGGCGGCGGACGCGAAAGTGCAGAGGCTGACCGGCCAGGAAAGGTTGGTCCGGGAAGCCGCGGACATGCTGAAACAATCCGAAATATCACAGGAAACCAAAAAGCGCAGCCGATCCCAGGACCTTTATTTAAAGTGGGGCAACCGGGTGCTGGCGAAGTGATTATCGGGGCGGCGGCGTGGACGGTGACACGCTGAGACGTGGCTAAGGGCAGATTCGCCGAACTTGGTTATACCCGCCACAGGGAGGCAGCCCAAGCCGGTTCAATTCCGGCCCGCCCCGAATCTTTAAATTTAAGGAGGGGTTTAAATGTCTGTTGTTGAGCTAATTAACAAAGATGATGCTGTTAAAGGCGAGGATTTGCGGGCCTGGTTGAGCGATTTGGTACGTAACCAGGGTGTTAAGGTGAAAACGGTTGCCGAGGAGTTGGGTTGCTCGCACAGCGCCGTGAGCCGGTTCCTGGCCGGGGACGGTTCATTGAGTCAGGCGAAGCTTTTGGAAATGAAGCGGAAATTAGAGGCGAGGAACCAGGAGCAGGAAGAGAAGGCGGTCCGGGAGGGTACCGGCCGGCGCAAGATCGGGATCATCCAGACGGAAGACTTCCGGCGGGTCCTGGGTTTGTGTGAAATGTGTCTGGCTGACGGCGAAATCGGTTTGGTGGTGGGCCTGCCGGGCAGCGGCAAGACGGTGGCCCTGCAGGAGTTTTGTAAATTAAAGCAGGGACAGGCGATATACATTCGGGCGGATGGATCGATGGCGACTAAAGAATTACTGGCCGAAATCGGCGAGGAGTTGGGTCTGGGGTACCTGGAGGGATCCCGGTATCGAATCCTCAAGCAGATAATTATCCGGCTAAAAAACAATCCAACTTTGATTTTAATTGATGAGGCAGATCAGCTGGCCTCAAAAGAATCGGTTAAAAAGCTGGAGATATTGAGGTCGATTTGGGACGAAGCAAAAACGGGCGTTGTTCTGTGCGGCCACCCCCGGCTGGTAGCCTATCTGGTTAAGGGGCCGGGAGGCAAAGAGAACCTGGCGCAGCTCTACAGCCGGGTCAGGAGGGCTTACCGGATGAACGGCATCACCCGCGAGGAAGTGTTAAGCGCCCTGGAGGGATATGATCTTGACGAAGGGGCGAAGAATTACCTGGTGAAAGCGGCGACGAGCAAGGCCCACGGCGGCTTGAGGAGATTTGCCCGGCTTCTCCAGAATGCCTTTGATATTTGCGTAGATGGAGAAAAAATTACCCTGGAAATTATCAAGGAAGCGGATCAGATGCTGGTTTCTCCGGAGAGCCTGGGGCTGAAGTTTTAGGGGGTGCGGCCGGGTGAATAAGGCTGAGGTAGATTTCTTTGAGGTGTATGATTTTATCTGGATTGATCAGTACGACGACAAGTTTTTTGTAAGCGACGGGATTTCTAAGGGGAGGCAGTGGGGTACGTTCAAGAGAAGAAAATCCGGAAGTTTGCAGAGGGTATGCTCTCCTGCCCTGCCTATGGTAAATACGAAGTCAGAAGCCCAAAAGATGTTGAATTCCTGGGCGATGACAAAGGGATTTAAATTACTTTGCGTTTTTGGCAAGAGGACGAGCTGTTCATTAAAGGTCGGACTGTGCTGCAAATACTGCAATAAAGAGTGTCTTGGCAGGTGTATGCAGTATTTACCCTGTACCTTCGAGTTTCTGCCTTGGGAGGTTGATTGATATGCTGATTGTTTTGGATCCCGGCCACGGGGGGCGGGACCCCGGGGCCTGCGGGAACAGGCTGCAGGAAAAAGATATTACGTTGAAGCTGGCAAAATTAGTGCATGATAAGCTGTCGAAATACGAAGCGGACGTGGAGCTGAGCAGGGAGGAAGATGTAACTGTTGAACTTTGGGAGCGCGTCACTGCGGCAAACGACGCAAAGGCGGATTTCTTCTGCTCGCTGCACGTGAACGCCGGGGGCGGAACCGGGTTTGAAAGTTACGTTTTCCCTGGGGCAACCCGGAGCAGGGCTTTACAAGAGATCATCCACCGGAAAGTCATGACCCTGCTTGGTCCCCTGGGGGTGGCGGGCGCCACCAGACAGGCAGAATATCCAGCAGAAGCAATACCGTTTAAAGTATCTATCGATCATCTTCTGCAGCTGCCCGACCGGGGGCAGAAATTGGCCCGCTTCTACGTGCTCAGGTATACGAAAATGCCGGCGGTCTTACTGGAAAATCTTTTCATTGATAATCCTGTTGATGCCTCTTTTTTAAAAATCCCAAGGTTTTTGGATAATTTGGCGGATGTGATTGCCGGGGGGATTGCCAGCGCGCTGGCTTTAAATCAGAAGAGCGTTTGGGACCCGGCGGGGGAAGTAAGGAGGTTAAAAGAGCGCGGCTTGCTCGCCAATTACCATGACCCCGGTGCGGCAGTCACCTGGGGGGAGCTTGCGGCGGTGCTGAACCGGATTCTGGACCGGGAGGGGTGCAAGTGCAACCAATAAGCTTCGTTGAAATTGAAATGGGGCTGCGGGCCCTGGAGGCGGCGCAGCAGAAACTGGATTATGCGGACGATGCAGAACTGATCGACGCGGCGGTGTTTGAATTTGAGGCGGCCAGGCGGAGGTTGAATTACCTTTTTAAGTTAGCCAGGAGGGGGATGGCTCATGGCAAAAGCAATGAAGATTGAGGAAAGCCTAATTGAGTTGGCGGACTGGTCCGACGTGGACAATGCCCTGCGGGAAATCGGGTATATTGAGCTTAAGTTGCAAGAAATGGAAAAAGAATTAAACCTGAACATAATGGCGGCGAAAGAGTTGTTTACCCAGGATGCCCTGCCGCTGCAGGAAAGGCGGGAAGTTTTAGAAAAGGCCATTGCTAAGTTTGCAGAGAAGAAACGGGGCGATCTGGGCGATAAAAAATCCCGCGAGCTGAATTTTGGCCGGCTGGGCTTTCGCCAGTCAACAAGAATCATTTTACGTAATGTTAAAGCCTTGCTGCAGGCGCTGAAGGCAAAAGGCATGCATGACTGCATTATCGTCAAAGAAGATGTAAGCCGGGATGAACTAAAGAAATACGATGACGCGACCCTGGCCGCCCTGGGGGTCAAGAAAAAGGTCGAGGATCTGTTTTGGTACGAAGTGAATAGAGAGAAATTACAGGAGGTGTAGTCTGTGAGAAGGAGGCTCATCATGCGTATAACACCCGCCGAGCTCGCTTCCCTGTTGATGCTCACTTTTTTTGCCGGGTACCTGCTTGCAGCGTTGATGGTGACCCGGTGGTGGTTGCCGTGAGAAAAAAAGTTACTTTTTTTGTCCGGGGGCTTATTGCCCGGCTGCTCGACCGCCACCCGAAGACCTGCTGGGCAAACCTGGCCGTCTGGTGGTGTAACCCACAGTGGTATAAATTCGGAGAGATTTTCAACCGGGACTCGGAGGTTTACTTGTGGAATCAGCTCTGCCGGGCGGATAATAGTCAATCAGCATGGTGCGGCAAATGCGAAAGGACGGGTCGCTTTTGGAGGACTTTGTAAACAAAAACTATAACCCGCCCTGGGGTCTGGGCGGCCTGGATTACCGGTTCGATAAAGACGGCAAGGTTATCTATGACCCTGGCTGGTGGAAGACGATCAACCGGCCGGCCGGTGAGTAAGGGGCAGATGGTGATGAAAAAGCCGTACACAGAAGAAAAGGCGCTGGTGGAGTATCTGAAGGCAAAGCTTGAATCCCGGGGGGTTTTAAAACTCCCCCGGGACTGGCACCTGCGGAACCTATCGGTAGCCAGAACGATGCTGGACGGGGAAAATGCCCCGTCCGTGGAGGAATGGAAGGCATGTATCGACTGGGCCTTTGCGCACGAATTCTGGGGCGATAAGGTGGATCATCTGGCGAGGGTGGCAAACCTCTGGCCCAAATATGTTCTCCAGAAGAGGGGTGGGAAGCAGGGCCGGGCGCGAAAGAAGGAGTTAATCAAGCAACTTTATTTAAGTTGAGGAGGGAAAGAATGGAGATTTCAGGACATGCAAGAGAGCGCTGGTTGGAGAGGTTCAACCCAAATGCTCAGGATCCAGACGGGGAGATCCTGGAGGCGATCAGCCAGGCCGTGGAGATTTTTAGGGAGGATGATGGAACAATAAGTTATTTAGTAAAAGATAATATGCTATTTGTGCATGATTTGAGGAAAAATAGATTGGCCACGGTTGTAGATATCGTGTTTGGGTTCGATCCCGAGATTAATTTGGAAATTTGCCGGATGCAGATCGCGCGGGTGTTGAAAGTCAAAGAGGAACTGGAATCATTAGAGGATTTCGTCCGGTGCGAAACGGAGGAAATTGACCACGAGGTTGCCCAGATCGATGATGAAATTAAGAAAGCCCGGTCTGAATTGGACGCCAAAGAAGCGCACAAAAGGACGTTGATCTGCGCTAAGGAAAAGTTAATCAAAGAGCAGGAAGCAAAGCGGGCGGAATATTTGAGCGAGGTAAATAAGCTTCGGTATTCCATTAATTACAGGCTGGAAATGCTTAAACAAAAAGGAGGGTCAAGCAATGCCAAGAAGAGTGTTAAGAGCGCATGAGCCCGGTGACGAAAACCACGGCAACTTTAAGGTATATGATCCAGCGAGCGACGGTAGCCCAGGGCCTGGCGCCGGGCCGGTGACCACCACCTGGCTGCCGGAATCGTTTAAATGGTTTGGCGACAAAAACAGGAGAGCGCTTTCCGGTCGTATATCCTTTTTTACGATCGGTAAAGATGGGGGTTTACATTTGAGTAAGGCGGCGACGGAAATTCTTAACCCGCCGGAAGGATCAAAGGTAGCTATCGGGATAAACAAGAAATTTATCGCGCTGAAGATAAGCGATGACGGTTTCACGTTTTTCCGGGGCAAGGGCGGCTCAATCAATATATCGGCGCGGGCCTTCGCAAGACTATTGGCGGAGGAGGGCTGGCCGCTGCCCTGCCGGGTTATGCTCACGTGGGATGAAAAGAGCAAAATGCTCGTGGGCAAAAAGCCCGGGGAGGAAGTTACTCAGGCTACCCAGGCGAGTTAATCAAAAGGGGAGGCAATGGTCGTGGAGCGGCAACTAAGCCATGAGGAACAGCTAATTGCCGGCATCATCGCCGAAGCCCGGGGGCGGGCCCGGGCCGTCCAGGTAAAAGAGCTTGCCCGCCGGACGGGCATCGACGAGCGCAGGGTGCGTGAAATTGTCAAACAGCTCATTGAAGACCATTGCCTCCCCATCGGCAGCACCAGCGGCCTGCCCGGCGGTTACTACATGATCACCGACACCAGGGAGTTGCGCCAGGTGCGCCGCTCCCTGGTCCGCCGGGCGGTGTCGATTTTGAACCGGGCCCGGACATACGACAGGGCCGGGTGGGTGAAGGAAATGGCCGGGCAGCTGGCTTTAAAACTGGAGGAGGAAGAAAAAGGAGAGGTAGGATAAAATATGCGCAATGTATTTGATTCAATAGTTTGTGAGAGGCGCAATCAGGTTCCGTGGGCAAGAATCGACTTTTTGGCCTTTGCAAGAGAAATGGCTTTTGAAGGAGAAGTTGTTTTGAGAATCCGGTACAGGCCGGATGTTGCGACCAGGTTTTGGTACGTCCTTGAGTGGCCGGGAGAAGACGGAAAAACTCACCGGGCGGAGTCCCAGGAATTTCAGCTTTGCCTCTGGAGGGCCGCGCAAATTGAATTGGATGCGCGAGCTAAGAAAGAAAGTGATAAAAATTAACTATGAAGATGTTAAAATCATTAAACATCCCTATAAGGCAGAGATTTTGAGAAAAAGGGCCAAAGGGGTTTTATACAAAATCATCTGCAGCTACGAAGAAAAGCTTAAAGAATGGGCAAAAGAAAGCGGGATACCAGAGAAATGGATCCACAGAAGCAGAAATGGTATGCCACATATTGACTTGTGGGGAGCCATGGCGAGGAAACTGGAAAGGAGAATTGAGCATGGCCGAACCGGCGACGAAGGCGCAGATTAAAAAGATTTGGATTACGGCGAAGCAACTTGGTATGGACGAAGTTGACCTGCGGGGGCTGGTCGGAAATCTTACCGGCGCGAACAGTGTCCAGGCAATGACTAAAGCCCAAGCAATCAGGTTGATCGATTACCTGCTTGACCGGCAGAATAAAGACTACCGCCCGGAGATGGCTTCCCGGCAGCAGATCTGGAAAATAAAGCAGCTGGCGGCCGAACTTGGCTGGCAGGACCATCAGCTAAAAGGTTTTCTTCGGAAGTATGCCGGCGTCGAAAGCCTTCGCTGGTTGGACGCCAGGCGGGCGTACAACGCTATTGAAGGCTTAAAAAAGCTGAAGGAGCGAATTACTCAAAAAAATGCGGCGGAAAAATGAAAAAGGGATTGCCAAGTATATCAATACCGGTTATAATTTACCCAAGGAAACGAAAGGCGTTGTCGAACGAAATTGACGTTCGGCAGCGCCCTTCGGCTTTTTAGGGGTGTCTAAAATCCGTTAGGTTTAAAAACTTAGATATAAGATCAGGAGGGATTTACGGTGTTTAGACTTGGGCATAATGATTGGCGTCAAGCTATTAACTATATCGAATCCTTGCCGCAGGAAGCGGAGGGCATAAAATTAACCTGTCTGCCCTCATGGCCTGATGAGCGCGACTACAGATTCGGCGTTTTCGCCGGGATGACCCCCCTGCCCTCTGCCTTCATTCGCAAAAGCGAGATGCCGCCGGTAAGGGACCAAGGGCGCTTCGGTACTTGCGTTGGACATGCCGCCTGGGCAGTGAAGTCTTGGCAGGAGATTCAACAGAGGGATCTTCCAGATGGCGGATTATCCCCCCTTTTCATCTATTCCCGATGCAAAGCAAAAGATGGGCTGGCGGCCGCCGGGACTTATCCCCGTGTAGCTATGGAAGTGCTACGCGAGGAGGGTGTATGCTCGGAGGCATTGATGCCATATAGTCAACTGACTGGCGACGTGCGGCCACCGCAGCCCTCCACCGAAGCAATGGAGGCTGCGAAAAAGTATCGGGCGGAAGCTTACGCACGGTTAAATGGAATCCAGGAAATTAAACGGGCTTTAATAGAGCAAGGCCCGGTCCTGGGTGCTCTGCTGGTCTGCGAAAATTTCATATATCCCGACGGCAGCGAATATATCGACTTGCCGGAAGGGTTTTATAAAGGTGGACACGCCATCACCGTCTGCGGCTATGACGATAACCTTGTGCATTTTTACCGGAACGGCGTTGGCAGAACAGGTTTTTTCTTGATCCAAAACAGTTGGGGTGAAAAATGGGGCAACGGGGGTTTCGCCTGGTTGCCTTACGATTTTGTGGTGTATCGGTTGGTCGATCCGCCCATGCCGGTGTTTTTTGAGGCATGGTCTTGCGTAGACTTGCCCTTTGAGTTGGGAAGGGCCGGCCGGGTCGTCCTTAAAGAGGGCGAGAAAGAAGCCTGGATTGACGGCCGAATCGTCACATACGATGCTGCGCCGGAAGTTGTGGAGCCGGGCCGGATGCTGGTGCAGATTCGGCTTATTGCAGAAGCGATGGGGTTGATCGTCAACCACCAGAAAGAGACCGGGGTTGTGGAGATCATTAACCCCAGCAAGGCATAAACACGAACCTTGAGGAAAGGGGGAGGTTCGGGCATGCACGGGCCTCCCCCGCTAAAACATACCAAAAGCGGGGTGTTTAGTTATGTGGGAACAGATTCAGCCGGCGGTGATGGATCTAATTAGTGGCGTGGCGGTGGCTCTGGTCGGACTTGCTTCAGCTTATGCGATTTTTTACATCAGACAAGCGACAGCGAAAGTGCAAGCTGAGACGGCCCGGATCCAGGATCAGGCGCAGAAAGAACTCATTTGGCACGCCACGCAGCGCCTGCAAGATGTGGCGGAAAAAATCGTGGCCAAGATCGAGCAGACCGTCGCGGGTGAGCTACGCCAGGCGGTCAAGGACGGCAAGGTGGACCGGGCGGAATTGCTAGCCCTGGGGAAAAGAGCGTATAACGAAGTTATAGCTACTGTTGAACCGGAGGTTGTGCAGGTGTTACAGGAAAACCTGGGGGACCTCAAGACTTATTTAGAAAGCACAATTGAGGCCCAGGTTAAAAAGCTGAAAGACGGGGGTAAGGGCGATAGATGAGCGAAGCGGTGCAGGCCCTCCCTCCGGCAATGCTTCTCCCCGCTCTATTGATTGTCACCAGCTTGCTGGGAACGGCAACGTTGATCATTGGTTATTTTCTGAAAGACTGGAAGGCGGCGCAGAAAGAAAAGGACGCCGCCCAGGACCAGGCGATCGAAGGTGTCAGAAAAGATATCGCGGATTTTAAGGCGGCCCTTCCCCACCACTACGTTTTGCGCGACGATTTTATCCGGGCGGTGGCCGGCCTTGATTTAAAGATGGACCGGATGGCCAGGGAGGTCAGCGAGATCAACAAAAGCCTGGCCCGGTTGCTGGGAGGGATAAGCGATGTTCACCAATGAGGCGCGCGAGCTGCGCGGGTTTATCCTGACTATGTGCCGGCACAATTACCCCCATGGCTGTAGCGACAGATTGATCGCGGTCACTCTGGGTGAAAACCAGTTTTCTTCCTCCCCTGCCCTTTTGCGGGCGCACTTAGAGTACCTGGAGGAAAAAGGTTACGTCCGGCTTGAGGAAATCCGCGACGGCCACTTAGGGGTAAGCCGCGTGCTGGTCTATATAACCGCTAAGGGGATCGATTTGCTGGAGGGAAGTATCCCGCCCGATCCCGGCATTTTGGTCCTGGCGCGGGAGTGAGGGCAATGACCAGGCGCAAACACCATAAGGTGGCCACGTTGCCGGCTGAAGTTGTGGAAGCGGTCAACGAAATGTTGGTCAGGGGGCATACCTACGAGGAGATTGCCGACTGGCTGCATCAGATGGGCACCCCGGTCAGTCGGTCGGCCGTGGGGCGCTACGGGAAGGACTTTTTGGCCCGATTGGAGCGCGTGAAACTGGCCCGGGACCAGGCCAAAGCGATTGTGGAAAGCAACGCCGGTGAGCCGGGAACCCAATTGGCAGAAGCAACCACGGAGCTGGCCATGAGCATGGTCATGGAAACGCTGGTCAGCTTGGACGAGAAAGACGGCAAAAAAGTGGTCGAACTTTTGAAGGTGATCCCCCGGCTGGCTGATTCGGCCACCCGTAGAGAATCGTTAAAATTCCAGTTTAATAGAGGCGTCGATGCCGCAGTGAATAGATTTAAAGAGCAGTTGCGCAAAGAGATCGGCAGCAACCACCCGGAGCTGGAAAAACAAATTTTCGCTATTCTTGACCAGGTGGCGGACCAAACCAAACAAGCCAAAGTGTAGGTGCTGGCGATGCTTTTAAAGGAACTGGTGGGTGAAAGGCAGACCGGGCTGGACTTTGCCGAATGGATGCGCAGAAACGTGCGCCTGGACGACGGCCGTCCCTGGGACATCAACAACCGCCGGGCGCTGGTGGAGATCGTCAGCAACCGGCACCATCGGCAAATGACCATTTTAAAGGGCGCTCAGACCGGCTTCTCCACGTTGTTCCTGGGGTTTGCCATGTACCTGCTGGACCAGATGCGGCGCAACGTGATTTACTTTTTGCCCACGCAGAAGATGTCCGACCGGTTTTCCACCACCCGCATGGACAGCTTCGTGAACCGCAGCGAATACCTGCGCAGCCGGCTCAAGGGTACTGACCAGACGGGGTTAAAAGAGATCGACACCCATTTTCTGTATTTCATCGGCTTGCAAAGCGTGCTGGGGGCGATCAGCATCCCCAGCGACTGCAACCTTTACGACGAGGTAGACCTGATTGACCAGGAGAATTTAGATTGGTCCTTGGACCGCATCGCCGCCTCCGATCTGGCGCTGTTACGTTTTTTCTCAGTAGGGATGTTCCCGGGAATCGGGATCGACGAGCGCTACCAGGACGGCGACCAGCGCAAGTGGCACGTGAGATGTGAAGGATGCCGCCACGAACAGGTGGTGGAAGATGAGTTCCCCGACAACTTTGTCCGCAAGGACGGAGAAATCATGCTGGTTTGCGTCCTGTGCGGCCGCCGCCTGGACGTGAACCAGGGGTGCTGGGTGCCGGATTTCCCGGACCGGTCCGCCGACCATATCAGCTACCGGGTACCTCAGCTGATCATGCCCGGGCTAAATCTGGCGTTCATCTGGGACCGCTGGCAGAAGGCCCAGAGCAAGCCCAGCAAGCTGGCCAAGTTCCGCTGCTCGGTGCTGGCCAAGCCCGACGGGGGCGACATGCAGCCGATCACCGACGAGGTTTTAAAGAGGGTTGAGCATGCTGCCGGCTACTACTTCTGCGATTACTGGCGCGATACCGTCACCGGCATCGGGATCGACATGGGGGACCGGGCGCACGTCGCCGTCGTGGCCCCCCTGGACTGGGAGGGAATCCGCTGCCTGTACTTCGAGGAACTGGACGTTGAGGACCTAGTGGAACGGGTAAAGGTCCTAGAGAAAGAGTTTAGCGCCGGCGCGCTGGTGATCGACGCCCTGCCGGAGAAAACTACCAGCAAGCAGGTGGTGCGCAGTCTGGAAAAGGCCGCCGGGTACATTCAATACTTCAAAGGCACGGACGTTCAGGAAAAAGAGGAAGGCGAGGGCGACCGGGCGGTCAGGGTGGTGACCGTGGACCGCGACGAATCCCTTGATGAAACAACCGACCTTTTTGCCGCCTCCCCACCCCTGGCGCTTTTGCCCAAACCCCGGACGGTGGATGAGGAGAAGACCCTGGAGACGGTGAAGAAGCACCTCAAAAGGCTGGTCAAGGAAAAGGACAAGGAAGGCGAGGACGCGACTATCCACTACAAGAAAAATGTGCCCAACCACTACGGCATGGCGATCAACTCGGCGCGGATTGCCTTATGGTTGGCCGCCGGCAAAGGAAGTAAAGGGCGCAGGTCCGGCCTTACCGGCGGGCGGGTTGTAGGGCGCAGTATAACGGAGGAATTGCGTTGGTAAGGCGGTGAAAAAGTGGCGGAATACAGGCCCCAGGTCGGCCAGATCGGCAGTCAGCTTTCGGTAACGTTTAATCTCTTTGACGGCGCGGTGCTCAACCCCGACGCCGCCCTGGTATACGAATTTGAGCGCATGCTGGATACCGACGAAACAGTCTCCGCGGCGTTCTATTTCTTGACCATGTGCGTGATCAGCCACCTGGGGGAATACGACCACAGCGATAAAAACATCGCGGAGTTCGTCCGGGAATGCTTCGAAAAAATAGACGGAAGCCTGGTCCTGGCCTGCGAGGACATTCTATCCGCACTTTGGGCCGGGTACTCGGTGACAGAGATTGTCTACCGGCCGGAGGGCCAGCGCCTGATTATAGATTACCTGGCCACCTACCACCCTTCTACAATAACTTTTGTCATTGATCAGCGCGGGAGATTGAAGGAAGTTAAGCAGATAAATACTTATCATCCCCTGGGGGTTATGCTCCCGTCTGAAAAATGCATTATTTTTTCTTACCGTAAGAGATTTAATGACTATTACGGAAAGAGCGCTTTTAAGCCCGTGCGTAAAAACTGGCTGCTCAAAGATACCTTTTTGAAGATGTGGGCAAGCGCCCTTGACAAGTTTGGTACCCCCCTGGTGGTGGCAATTGTTCCCGAGGGAAATATTACCGATCCCGAGACTAAACAAGAAATTAGCCAGTTGGAGTATACAACAAAACTTTTAGCCAACTTGCAGCACGGGACAGCGCTGGCGCTTTCAGCCAGCGACGCCGGCATTGGGAAGCAGTCCCAGCTCCCTGATATCAAGGCGCTGTCCACCGGCGGAGTTGGCGCTGGCGGAGCTTTTAACTCAGCGATCGGCTATTTTAACAAGATGATTTGCAGGGGATTGCTTATTCCTTCCCTGCTCTTCGATGAGGGAGCCAGATCCGGGAGTCTTGCCCTCGGTACATCGCACTTTTATAGCTTTTTGCTTATGGTCAAGGCAATTTACAACCAGCTCAAGGAGGTGTTGCTCGATCAGCTGATTGCCCGGCTGATTGATTATAATTTCGGTCCGCAAGACGACTATGGGGATTTTACAGAAAAACCACCATCGCCGGAGGAGCTCGAAACATGGTCGAAAATCTTTGATAGCCTGGTCAACAGCGGGATCATGGACACCACAGAGGAAACGGATCTCAATTTTGCGCGCAAGAAAATCGGTTTGCCGCCCCGACCCCTTTTAAAGAGCAGCTTGCAACAGCAAGCTGAAATGGCGGTGGCGCAATACGACCGGTACCTAAGGGCGGGGGCTTGATGGAAATGGAGCAGGCGCTATTTAGGCAGCTCGACGAGGCTGAAACAAAAACTCTGGTTGAATATGAAAAGTGGCTTAGCGGCTACCTTGCATCAATCCCCTGGGGGCAGCTTGAACGTGAACGCAAAAAAGGCAAATTAGAACTTGGTCAACTCGATAAAATTTTGCCCCGCCCGGACGAAACTGCCCTGGTAAAAGTTTTTAGTAAACACGGCAGCGAAATGGTAGTGGCGGGTAAAGCACACGGCGACATGCTAATTGCGGACATACACAAGAAATACGGCAAGAAGAGCCTGACCGGTTACCCCGGGTTTGATTTTGACTATCAGCAGGACCCCCGGGTCATTCCACTTCTGGCCATTGAGGCGATGGAAAAAAGGGCGTTGGTACTGGCCGGCAACGTAAGTGCCGATATTGCGGCAGAGGTAAAGAAAATTATCATCGGCTTCATGGTGGAAGCGACCAGGGAAGAAGCGGAAAGCCAGGTTGCGGAATTGCTGCGGACTAACCGGGACCGGGGCAGCTTAATCGTCACCACGGAGACAACCTACGCATACAACCGGGGGCGCCTGGCCAGCTTCGCGGAAAACCGGGTCGACTACGTGCAGTTTTCGGCGGTGATGGACGCCAGGACCAGCCCGCAGTGCCGCAGCCGGCACGGACTGGTCATGGCGATGAACGACCCGAGGCTGTCGGGAAATACCCCGCCCCTGCACGGGCGCTGCCGGTCGGTGCTCGTGCCGGTCTACGGCGCGTACCAGCCAGAGCTGATTACGCCGGAACGGTTGAATTGGGATGAAGTCGCCCCGCTGCCCAAGGGGTGGCGGACGGCGGCTTAAAATAACGGAGGGAGGTATTCAAATGATTGATTATGCAGAGACCCAGGTTGGGGATATTCTTCGCATTGTCGGCGCGGGCGCTCCTGGGTATGCCAAGAACGGCGACTTGGTCAGGGTGCTGGAGGTTCATAAGAACAGCGTTATAGTTGAAAACCGGGATGGGCTGACCTGTGAGTTTATCTTTAATTGCGGCGCCGCCCGGCTAGAGCCGACCGAGTGGAAAAATGATTTTCCGCCTGAGGATGCCTCTTAAAACTCCCGCGAAAAGAGGGTGAAAGTATGGAGTGGACAACCGCATACATTAACGAACTGCCGGACGAATGTTTTGCATATATCGAGCCAGGCGGCAAGAAAGACGAGGAAGGCAAGACAGTTCCCCGCTCCTTAAGACACTTGCCCTACAAAGATAAAAACGGCAAGATCGATCTCCCGCATTTGCGCAATGCCCTGGCCCGGCTGCCGCAGACGGACATCCCCCTGGAGGGCAAGCGGGAGGCTTTGAAGAATCTGATTGCCGCAGCAAAAGAAGTGGGCATTGAAGTGGATGAGGAGCGCTACCAGAAGGAATACCGCCTGGCCGAGGGGCGGCTGAAGATACCCTTTTTCCGCCTGGGAAAGTGGCGCCACCCGCGTTATGGCCTTGTGGAAGGAACCCAACAGATGTTTGATCAAATAAAAGCGAACTTCAAAAGGCGGGTATTGGGTCGCGATCCCTTCGTGAGGATTGGTCATGAGCGCGATGATGCAACGGTTTACGCCGCGGGCGAGGCAAAAGGATGGGTTAAAGACATTGTCCAGGAAGGAGATGTACTGTACGCAATAGCCGAGCCGACAGATGAACAGATTGCCGAGGCAATCAAAAACAAAAGGTATCGATACGCCAGCGCTGAAATCGAACCCAATTATTTGGATAAAGAAACTGGCTTACGGGTCGGGGCAGTGCTTTCGGCGGTGGCGCTCACCAACGAACCATTTTTGACCAGGCTGCCAGACGCAATGGCCCTGGCCGACAAAATACATCTTGATTACGAGGAGGTCGATGAGGTGAAACCCGAGGAACTGCTGAAGGAAAACAACAACCTGCTGAAATCCTTAATCGCCAAGCTTTCCGACTTTTTCGGGAAGAAGACCGAACAGGGAGCGGACCAGCCGGAAGAGATCAAGAAGCTTTTGGCGGAAGTTCAACAACTTAAGACCCAGGTCGGTGAATCCCAGAAGAAGCAGAGCAAGCTGGAGGTTGACAACTTCACCAAAGATATCGAAATGAAACTGGCTGGTCTCGTGGCCCAGGGTGTCCCGCCCGTGCTCTGCGAAAAAGCCAAGGCGATCATTTTGGCGGACCCGCAGAAAAGCATGGGTACAGTTAAGCTTGCGGACAACAAGGAAGCTTCCTTCGCCGAGATGATCCTGGACCTGTTGGGGGCCCTCCCCGCGGAGAACAGGGTGAAGATGGCCCAGCTGGGAAGCCAGGCGAAGCCTGCAGCGGGGAGCGAGGAGGAATTGAGGAAACTCGCAGAGGAAGACGTGAAAGCTCTCGGCGGTAAAGTAACCGCGGACGGCAAGTACGTATTTTAACCAATTATTTCAGAGAGGAGCTGAAGAAGCGTGTTAAATCCCGGAGCGACAACTGTTGAATCCTACAGCGACCGGCAGGTCCTGGCCTTCCCGGACTTTCGCGGACCGCTTATCTCGGTGTTGCTGGCCGCCGGCCAGGGGGACCTGGTGAGCGGCACGGTACTGGGCAGAATCACGGCCAGCGGTAAATATGCCCGGCTGCGCCGCACCACGTTGAGTGCAGACGGAGCGATCGGGCAAACCGTGCTCTCCGTCGTTGACGCCTCTATTTTTAAGGTTGGCCAGACGGTAAGCATTATGGAAGCGGACGGCACGGAACTGGAGAACCTGGGGGCGATAACGGCAATTGACCTGGGGGCAAATACCATTACCGTCACCAATGCGCTGGCGGCTGCAAAAACTGCCGGGGCCTGGGTATTCGTTAACGACGGTTCAGAAGTAGCAAAAGTCATCCTGGCCGAAGAGGTGCCCGACCAGGCCGCCGACGTAAACGTTCGGGCTTACCTGGGCGGCCTTTTTTACACTTCCAAGCTTGTTGGGATGGATGCGCTGGCCCGGGCTGACCTGGGGGCCAGGGTCGTTGAGGACATCACGGTAGTGCCGGCTTAAGCAAATCTAACTAAGGAGTGATCGAAGTGGATTTAAGATTCCCTACCACGCGAGAAGTAACCCACGTTGTGCGGAACCGGGTAGTTGACCCGGCGAAGTTTGTTGGCGTTAAGTTTTGCCCGGTCCGCGACCACTACGCGGAGAGCATTGAATACGACGTGCTGGAAGCCTCGGTTGGGATGACGAAGCCCCACAATGTGGGCAATGATCCTAAAATCGTAAAACTTCCGGGCCAGAGCCGCAAGCGCTTCGGAACAGGCTACTGGAAAGAAACCTATCGCATCAATGAAGAAGAGCTCCTTTATGCCCGCAAGGCCGGTACGTACAACCAGCGCGCCGGGCGCGACCTGGTTTTCCAGCGGGCGAAGGAGATGGACGATCGCCTGGAGACCCGCATCGAGTGGCTGCGCTGGCAGCCGCTGACCGCCGGCCAGCTGGTCGTCGACGAGGACGGTATAAGGTATACGGTGGATTACAGCTTGCCGGCTTCCAACAAGCCGGTACTTGGGGGAAATAACCTCTGGTCCGATTTGGCGAACAGCGATCCCCTAAAGAACATTATCGACTGGCTTTTGCTCTTCCGGGGAACTGGCGCCAGGGGCGTAGAGGCGTACTTCAACAAAAAGGTGGCCGGGTACCTTGCCCAAAACGCCAAAATCCGGGATCTGCTCAAGCAGAGCCAGTACGCGAAATTTTTGACGCCGGAGAACATCGCCGCTGCGCTCAAGCTGCTCCTGCCCACCCTGGAGTTTACTGCTTACGACGAAGGGTATTCAGATGAGGATGGCGTGTTCCATCCCTTCATCCCGGACGACAGGTTTATCATCCGTGCCGAGGGAATTGCCGGTGAACCGCTGATGGACTTCGCAAGCACCATCAGCTTGCATAACGGCACTTTGGATAACCCGCAGCCCGGGAAGTTTGCCGTTATCGAAGACAAGTCGCAGGAGAACAAGAATCCCTACGTGGATATTACCGTAGGTATTTACGGCCTACCCCGGGTCTTTCATCCGAACTGGATCGTCAGCGCGAAGGTGGGGTAAGAAAGGCGGCGGTAACATACCGGTTACCAAAAATGCAACCGGTATGTTACCAAAGTAACCGACAGGTAACGGGCAGGTAACGTGAATGTTACCAAAGTAACGGCAAAAAACCTGCCGGTGTTACCGGGTAACATATAGAAAAAGCCTTATTTTAAGCGGCTTGTCAATTGATGGGTGGACGGTAAGAAAGCTTCTGCAGAGGGCGATGTTACCGGATTATGAATGGTTAAGGACCTGGTAACGAGGCAAGTGTGATCGGCGAGTATCCGGCTGGGCAGCCCGGGATATGGAGCTGGTCGGCGGGCGCTTGCTGATTAAATAATCATAAACCTGCGAGGTGAAGGCGAGGGTGCTCTGATGGGTGCCCCTCGGGACTATGTACTGTACGCCCCAGAAGGTGCGGGAAGCGAACGAGCTTCTCCAGGACGAAACGGTGTTTTCGGACGAAGAGATATTACCCTGGATTGAAAAAGCCCAAAGCCGGATTGATGCGGCGCTGAAGAAACGCTACGTCGTGCCGCTGGCGGAGCCGGTGCCGGCCATTATCGAGTCCATTGCCCAGGACATGGCGGCTGGGTTTGTGATCGCCAACACGTTCAGCAACCAGCTGAGCCAGGAGGTCCTCAATCTCAGTAACCAGCTCCTTAAAAGGGCCGATAGTGACCTTGCCAGGGTGGTGGAGGAAAGGCAGCTGGACGACCTGCCCGGGATCAGGTTGGCGACCACCCCGGGAGCCAGCAGCACCTCGGCAATGGCCAGCACCACCCCGAAACCAAGTCCGCTGGAAGGGATACTGAAGCAGTGGTAACCCTGTACGTAAAATCCAAAGGTCAGGATGCCGTGATGAACGTGATCGCCGACATGGCCGCCAGAGGCGTAAACACCAGGCCCCTGATGGGCCAAATCGGCCACATCATCCTGGCGTCTGTAACCAGGAACTTCGAGTCCGAAGGCAGGCCGGGAAAGTGGAAGCCGATCAGCCGGCTGACCCAAGACATCTACGAGGGCCGCCTGCTGGACCGGCTCCGAGCCACCAAGGGATACGGAAAGATTAAGCGCGAAGCGACCCGCTTGAGAAGAGAAAGTGCTTTCCTTGAGAGGCACAAGGGGAAAATCCTGCAGCGGGAGGGCGATCTGAGAAAATCAATCGTTGTAGGCAAGGTGACCAACACCAGCGTGGAAGTCGGCTCCTCCCTCCCCTACGCCCGTATCCACCAGTTGGGCGGGGAAATAACTCCAAAAAGAGGACCGTACCTGCTGATACCCATCGGCGGAGGCAGGTTTCTTCGGGTCAAGAAGGTTACCATCCCGGCCCGCCCCTACCTGGTGCTGCAGGACGAAGACGGGACGACCATCCTGAAGTCCACGAAGGATTATATACTGGATGCCGCTCTGCATGCCAAAGGGAGCAGGTTTAGGAGGTAGTTAACCTTGCCGACGTCACCGGAAATCATTGACCTGGTGCACGATGTCTTAAAAAACGCGCCCGGCCTAGCGGGAGTTAAGGAATGGAACAAGGCCAACAGCCTGGTTACCCTGGCAGCTCCCGGCTGCTCCATAGGTCTTGATGAGGAAAAGTTCGAGGCGTACAGCAGGGACCAGGACGAAGCCACTGCAAGATTGAGCATTTTATTCTGGTCAAAAAACATTGACCAGGCCGCAGGGGAGGCCGAAGTCCGGGAGTTGGCCCAGCAGGCCAGGCTGGCGCTGACGGCCAACCGGACCCTGGGGGGCGCTGTAGACGACAGTTTTGTGGAGGGCATACGATACGCTACGGCTGACGGCGGCAAGAGTATTCTGCTGCACCTGGCCGAGGTCAGTTATCGGGTAACGTATTATACCGATAGGTTCATTGCCGAGGCGGAAACACCGATTGACCAGCTTGACCACGACGTGGGTGCGGAGTAATAAAAAGTCTCAAATTCTGAAGGAAGCGAGGGGATAAAATGACACTGGAATACATTCACCCCAGGGTGGCCATCGACGAAAGCGACGTCGGCCCGCGGCCGACACCGGCGGTCAGCCTGGCCAGGATCGGAGTTGTAGGGACATTCTCCAAGGGACCGGTTAATGAGCCCGTATTAATCGGTTCTCTGGACCAACTTGTAAGTATTTTCGGACAGCACAAAAGCGGCCTGAGCGGCTACCTATCCGCGCTGGGAGCAATGGCCCAAGGGGCTAATGATTTTTACGTTGTGCGCGTAGGCGGCGCGTCCATTGCCAGTGCATCAAAAATTCTTCAGGATTCCACACCGGCTGACTCGGTAGTCGTCACCGCAAAAACCCCGGGCAGCTGGGGCAATGACATCACTGTGGCAGTGGCCTCGGGTACCACCGGGGGAACGTTCAAACTGATCATTACCTACGGCAGCCAGCAGGAGACCTTCGATAACCTGACCCTGGACAATGTGGCCACCCAGGTGACTTCCCAGTTCGTGACGGCAGCCAAGGCTCCGGGGGCCGCCAACATCCCTGCCAACATATCGGCAACTCCATTGTCCGGCGGCGATGACGGGGCCACTACCCAGGACTCCGATTACGTTGGCACCATCGACGGGAGCGGAAACCGTTCCGGGCTGAAGGTCCTGGAAACGGTGCGCTGCGCCATAGCGATATGCGCCCAGCAGTACAGCACCACCATCAGGAACGCGCTGCTGACCCACTGCGCCAACATGGTCATTGACTTCGGATTGAGGATGGCGGTTCTGAACACTAGTGTAGGGTTGACCCCCACCCAGGCGGTGGCCGAGACGGCGGCCATGGACAGCATGAGGGGGATACTGACGTACCCATGGGTGGAGCTTTCGGACCTGACCGGCGAGCTGGTGGCCCCGGATGGAGTTTACGCCGGCAGGCTGTCGGTGCTGAAGGCTAGCGAAAGCCCCAGCAACAAGGAAATCACCGGGATCAACAAGACCGAGCGGTTCCTGGCCGACTCAGAAATCAAAGCCCTCACCCAGGCCAGGATCAGCCCCATATCCCTGGTGGAGGGCAGGGGTTTCCGCATCCGGAACGGGGTCACCCTCGCCAGTGATCCGGCCTGGGCGCAGACCAACATCCGGAGGCAGTTCGACAAGCTGGAGATGGAGATTTTCGCGGCCACGCAGTGGGCCATCAGCGAGAACAACACCCCCAAGTTGCGGGCGGCAATTGCCGCACAGATCGATAACTACCTGGTAGCCAAGAAGCAGCAGGGCGAGATCTATGACTTCAAGCCTACCATCTGCGACGACACGAACAATACCCCGGAAACCATCCAGGCCAGGATACTGAATACCACCATCCGGGTGCGGCCGCTTTATGCCGCTGACTACATCGACCACCATATCCAGCGCCTAGTAGGGAATGAGAGGTGATCTGAGTGTATCGGGTCAAAGAAGGCTGTCCGGGCTGCGGGGCATGTGACAATATTTGCCCGGTCGGGGCGATCACGGCCGGAAGCGGCCTGGGTGTTGTCATCACCGATGACTGCATCGATTGCGGAGTTTGTGTGGGCACCTGCCCGATCAGACTAATCGTGAAGGTCACGGAAAAAGAATCCCCCGTAACAAAGGGCGGCAGTAAAAAATCCCCCCCGGCCGAGGGGAGCCAGGTGAAAGGAGGTTCCACGGATGCCGAAGCCGATCCAGGGCTTTGATGTAAGCGTCCAGGTCATCGGCCCCAACGGGCCGGAACTGACCGGGGAGTACCAGGAATGCGAGTTCTCAGTCAAAAACGAGACTGAGGAATACCTGGAACTGAACGAAAGGATCCCGATGATCCTGGACGGGGAGATCAAAATTGAGGGCAAGCTGAAACGGGGCTGGATGTCTTTAGACGTGCTCAAGGCGATCTTCGGGTCCGGTACCCTGCGGCGCGGAGAACGCCAGCCGGCAAGCCCGAGGTTTGTTATCATCTTCAGCGTAAACGCTCCGGAAAAGGGGCTGTCCGGCCGATACAAGTTTGAGCAGGCGGTAATTCCCGAGTTGTCCATCAGTATCGCCGCCGGCAAGGGCGCGGTCAAAAAGGACCTTTCCTTTAAGGCCGAGGGGATTACAGAGGCATAGGAAAACGATTTCAGGAGGGATATCATATGCCAATTGTTTATGGACCCTTGGAACTTCCCAGCGGGAGGAGAATCAAGTTTCGCGCCCCCCTTGGTTCCGACCGGAGCAACGTTCTGATGATGACGCAGATTTCAGCGGAGCGGGCCATATCGGACACCATGCTGGTGGACGATTACGTGGCCGCCAAGTGCGTCACGGAAGTTGACGGGAAGCCCACGGATGGAGAGTATAAGCATCTTTTCAATGACTGGCCACTTCAGGATGTGTATTTTTACCGGGCAGTTTTCAATGAGGTGTGCGGTTTGACGGAAGATGTCCAAAAGAAAGCTAAAGAGGTCGCAGCTTTTTTGCTGAAAGGACAGACCTGTACCGCTGGATCCAAATCGGGAGGTTCGGTGTAAGTTACAGGGAATGGCTGGCCATGACGGACCTGGAGAGGGAAGCCGTATGGCTGGCTTTTGAATGGTTGGCGGAACAAACGGGAGGAGACACCCTGGGGGATTAAACCCATGGGGTGGATTATTTGGTTGATTCTCTTTTGTGTTGATAAGAATCTGCTGCAGACATTAATACTTGTAAACCGACAAGGTATATTATTGCAGTAAACACCCATATCAACCACGGTATATTTGCGTCCCATAAAGCCATAAGCAGTGAGGTCGGAATAATTGCAACTAAGTAACAAATCGGCAGTGACAGCAACGAGGCAAAAAACATAACGATTTTCATGAACATCGCCCCCTAACCTTTTTTAAAGTATATCACACCATGCGAAAAAAGCAAGCGAAAAAAGCAAGGTGGAAGGCCATGGCAAGTACTACATTTACGATAGCGTTAATGCTTACGGCATACAACAACATGAAAAGTGCCCTTTCCAGCGCTGAAACAAGTATAAAAAGTCTGGGTACAACATTCAGCCATACGCAATCGAGAATAAGCAGCACTACCGCTCAGCTGGAAAGGGCGCGCAAAGAACTTGATAAGTGGGAAAGCCGTGGTATGGCGCAGGTGGCTGGCGGGATGGTGATGGCCGCCCCCTTTGTGGGCGCGGTAAAAGCCGCCGGCGATTTCCAGGACGTGCTCCAGGAGCTGAAAATAGTAACCTACGACGCAGCTATGCCGTTGGAGGAATGGGAAAAACAGGCGAAAGCAATGGCCGAACAGGCAAAACAAATGGGAATGGCTACAAAGTTTAACGCCACTCAAGCCGGCCAGGGATACGTTACGCTGGCCAAGGGAGGAGTGCTGGCCAGGGACATTTTAGAGGGGACCGGCGAAGCGACGGTAAAACTGGCCCAGGCAAGTGGTATGCTACCGGCTCAGGTGGCTGAGTCAATGGTGAAGGTGGGTAACGCATATTCCATACAGGGCAAAGAAATGCTTGCCCTGGCTGATTTTATGTCGAGAGTGGACAACGCCTCCACCGCTTCGTTGTATTCGCTGACAGAAGGATATAAATATGCTTCGGCGGCGGCCGCCCAGTTGGGGGTTTCCTACAAAGACACCGGCCTTGCGCTGGCGGTGCTGAATAACCGGGGACTGGACGGCACCACCGCGGGCACCAACCTTGCGGACATGCTGCGCCGCCTGGCGCCGGTAACCAGGATGAGCGCCCAGGCGATGAAGGAACTGGGCCTTTCCACCGCCGACGTGGCCAACATCAAAAGGGGCGCCTCCAGGATAGGCCTGGCGGGACAAGACCTCTTTCACGACGAGTCCGGTAAATTGAAGCCGATGGCTGACATTATTCAGACTCTGCGCCGGCAAACACAGGGCTTGCGGGCTGATGTCGTCCAGGTGGCGTTTACGGAGATGTTTGGCGTTGAAGGTGCCAGGGCGGCCCTTGCCTTAATTAAAGAGGGCTCTGGTAGCTGGGAGGAAGTAAATGCGGCAACAAAAAGGGCTATGGGATTGAATGAACGGATCGCGCTGCAGCAAGAGACCTTTAACGCGCAGGTTGAGCAATTGCAGGAATCGTGGCATACTCTTATGGTCACCGGCGGTACTCCGGTGCTCTCATTCTTAACTGATGCCGTAGTTTACGCAAAAGATCTAGTGCAAAAGTTTTCTGATTTCAGCAAAGAGAATCCGGGACTTACGCGGGGGTTGATGTATGGCATTGGAGCTTTTGCAGCCTTTAATATAGCAGTTGGAGTTGCAAGGGTCGGATTTTCAATATTTGGAAGAAACGTTCTTTCGGTGGTAGGGATGATTTCAAAGCTTAGCAGTGGCGCACTCAGCGCAGGTAGAAGCATGATCGGCTTTTGGAATACCTTTCAATATTTCCGCCAGGGCGCCGGAATTTTCAGGTCTCTATGGTCAGCCGTGGCTTTTGGCCACCCTGCCCTGGCCCGGGTTATCGCCGTAGTCTCAAGATTTGGGGGTACCTTGGCCCGGTTAGGTATCCAGGCGCTTGTTACCGGGGCCAGGCTGGCGGCAGCCTGGCTCGTGGGCTTAGGGCCGGTTGGCTGGATTATCATGGGTGTTTCGGCCATTATTGCCGCGGCGGTGGCGGCCTGGAAGACCAATTTCGGGGGCTTCCGGGACTTTGTTATGAGCGTCGTTGAAAAGATTATCAAGGTAATAAACAAAATCCGTGGGTTCCTGGGAATGTCCCTCATTGAATTGGATTCTGTGAAAAGAGGCGTAGGAGACTTGCGGGCTTTGGAGTACGAGAAGCCGCAGGTTATCAAAACCGTAGGCATGGGTGACGACAACAGGCAGTTCAACTTCAGCATTCGAAGCACCGATCCGAAGGAGGCGGCCGCAGAAGTCAGCTCAATCCTCGGCGGCCCCGGCATGGACAAATACAGAAGGTCGAGGGACCCCAGGCTGCAATATGATTTCTACGGCCTGGCCATGGAATAGGTGATGTAAATGGCGACGAAGGTATTTTTAGGCGACATCCTTTTCACGCCGGGACCCAGAAAAAGGCTAAAGTTCAACAACCCGCGCAGCATAGCGAAAATAGACATTCCCGGCGCCCCGCCGGTGTACCAGGACATGGGAGAAGATGAAACCACCCTGGCCTGGGATGGCGTACTGGAAGGCGACGATGCATACCAGAAGGCCATCCAGATCGAGAGCATGAAAGACGCCGGCCAAGTGGTGCAGCTTGTGGTGTCCGATTGCCCGGAGCTGTGCAAGCAGGTCCGAATCAGGAGCTTTCCCTGGGACGTGGTGCGCTTGGACAGGGTGGAATATTCCATCGAGCTGGTGGCCGAAATGCCTCCGCCGGCGGTGTCCAACATCACCGTGACTGCTGCCCAGGGGATCCAGGAGGGCACCGAAGAGCAAACCACTCCCTCCCCCTCCCCGGGGAATACATACGTCATAAAAGAAGGAGATACCCTCTGGGCCTTGGCCCAAAGACACTTTGGAGACGGCACCAGATGGCGGGAGATAGCCAGTGCCAACGGGATTATGGATCCCACCTCCCTGCAGATAGGGCAGGAAATAGTCCTTCCGGTATAGGGTGGTGATTTGTTGAACGCTCCGAGAGCGATAATCGAAGTGGCCGGCGTGGACGTGCGCTGGCACGACCTGGTGGACATACGCTTTGAAAACACTCTTTACCTGGCAGCAGACAGCTTCGAGGCCACTTTCCGGAATGACAATTACCTCAGCGACTGGTTCCGGAAACTACAGGAAGTGAAGATATACCTGGGGTACGTGAAGAATCCCGCATCTTGGTCAAAATCTGAGCTGGACCACGTATTTACTGGCCGGATTGACGGAGTTAAACCAAAGTTCGGAAACTCAATGACTGTTCAGATAATCGGCCGCGATTACTCGGCCCCTATGATCGATACTGAATACTCGGTGGCGTATGCCGAAAGGACTTCCAGTCAGATTGCCGCCATGCTGGCCCAAAAATACGGCCTTACCCCGTTGATCACCGAAACAACTGTGATTGTAGAGAAAGAGCTGCAGGCGGATAAAAAGGAGTGGGAAGTCCTTCAGGCCCTGGCCGACAGGGAAGGATTTGTCTGCTACGTCACCAAGAACAAGGAGCTGTATTTCGGCCCCCGCCAGGAAGAAGATGAGGAAGTTGTGGCCGAATTGAGCTACCACGTTCCCGGCCTGGCCAACATAGGCGAAATCGAGTTTGACGATTCCACCATTGGGGTAATCAACAAGGTTACCATCCGGCACTGGGGTCGGAACAGACAACTGATAGAGGCGTCGGCCGTCAACCAGCAGGTGGTGGACGCCATGGGCGGCCAGATCAAGGAGCGGGTGATCTACGAAAGCAGGGCTAAAACCTATGAACTGGCCAAAATGTACGCTGAAAAGCGTTTAAAGCAACTGTCCAGAACAGTTGTGACCGCCTCCGGGATTTGCCCGGGGAACCCCAAGATCATTGCTGAAAAGAGAGTAAAAGTGTCCGGCTGTGGCCGGTTCGACGAAACCTATTATGTTGAAAAAGCGGTCCACAAACTCAGCAAAAGTGAAGGATACCGGACATCCTTCGATATTACCAGTGTCCGGCCGGAAACTGCCGAACAGTACAGGCAAGACCTGTACGACTATAAGGAGAAAACGATGTGAATAAGCTGGCATTCCCACAGGCGGGCATTATAACCTCTTTGGATGCTGGTGCCGCCAAGGCAAAAGTTTTTTTGCCCCTGTTTAAGATTGAGACAGGCTGGATTCCAGTAGCTACCAACTTGCTTTATCAGGAACAGGTAACCATGAAAACGCCGGTACTAACGGCTGATCCTTTGGGTACCATAGAGAAGCCACCGAAAGAGAGTCCACCGCCGCCTGACTACTTTACTGCAATAAACGCTCACGCCGGCACTGCTGAGAAAATCAGCTGGGGTACCTTGAAGGTTGGCGATGAGGTAGTAGTGATTTTCTTAAACGGTGACCTAAACGAAGGGCGGGTAATTGCCCGGTTTTAGGAGGTTGACATGGCTAACCCGAAACTAGGTGTTGACCTGGCCGGTCCGGACCTTGTTGCAACGTATACGGGGGATGCCAGCCTGGTGGAGGACAAGGAGAACGTCAGGGGGGCAATCATCCGCAGGCTCAACACCCCCCTGGGCCGACTGTTTGCTCACCCGTGGTATGGCAACCCTGTTCACGATCTTCTTTCTGAACCGATGGATGACGCATGGGCGGGGAAAGCGTTGGCCGGCATCCGCCAGTGCCTTGATCAGGAACCGCGCATCAAAGTGAAATCGGTTCAGGTAAATATAAGTCCGGAAGACAGGAAGGCGGTATTCAACATCTCCTATACAATCATCGAAACTCCGGGGGTTGAGAATCTTGTCTGGCAGGTGAATTTGCCATGACCGAACCGAAATTTAAAGATTTCAACCAAATACTTGCTGACATGATGGCCACCCTGGAGTCAAAAGGAACAAAGCTCACCGACATGAACCCGGGCTCGGTCATCAGGACCCTTTTGGAAGTGGCGGCTGTCAAGCTGGACGAAGGCCACTACCTGGCTGAGCAGATTATGAACCTCTTTTTCGTATTGACCACATCCGGGGAATACCTTGACCGCCGGGTGGCTGAAAGGGGTATAACCAGGGTTCAGGGCACCAAGGCCACAGGTTCCATAACTGCATCTAGGAGCACGCCGGCTCCCTTCGGGCAATTAATCCCCAAGGGCACTGCCTTTGAGACCGAGGATCGCTCTGTCCAGGTGGTCACCACCGCCGATGCCACCCTGGCCCAGGGACAGACCAGCGTTACCATCCCCGTGGAGACCGCTGCGGTAGGTAAAGCCGGTAACCTGCAGGCCGGGACGGTATTAAAACAGGTCGGAATTGCCATCAGCCTTATTGAGACGGTGACGGTGGCCGCCCCGGGTCTGGCCGGCGGCACCGACACCGAGTCCGACACTGATTTGCGGAACCGGTACCTGACCGTAATCCGACTCCCTGGCACCTCCGGAAACAAGGCGGATTATATCAAGTGGGCCTTGGAGGTAGCTGGAGTTGGCGGAGTAAATGTAGAACCCCTCTGGAATGGTCGGGGTACCGTCAAGCTGTATTTATTGGGTACAGATAAGACTCCCGCCTCTCAGGACGTAGTTGATGCAGTTCAGGCTTACATCGATCCCGATCCGGAGCTGGGCGAAGGCAAGGCCCCCATCGGGGCTACCGTTACCTGCGTGGCGGCCCCGGCTGTCAATATAGACGTGTCGGCCACAGTGGTACTGGACGGATCAAAAACCCTGAATGAAGTACAGGCAGCCTTTGAAGCCGCGCTTATTGATTATTTCAAAGAGATCGCCTTTTCCGATGATACCACGGTGAGGTACAGCCGGATCGGCTCACTGATTCTGGACACCCAGGGCGTGACCGACTATTCCAATCTCCAGGTCAACGGAGGTACGGCCAATGTAACAGTTGCTGCCGGTTCCGTGGCCGTAAAAGGGACGGTGACATTATCGTAATGGACTCAAACGCTGGCCGGGAAATGCTTTTGATGCTCCCCGCCTACTATGACGCAGAGAACGTAAGGGCGGTATTGGATACTCAGGGTAAGGAGTTTGACACGCTGAAATCCCTGCTGTTATATGTGGCGGATCAGCTTTTCCCCGTATCGGCTAGCTCCTGGGGCCTGGATTGGTGGGAGAAGGAACTGGATCTCCCCACTATCGCAGGTAAACCTGACTCCGAACGACGCAGCCGGATACTTTCAAAGTTGCGTGGCATGGGAACGGTAACGATAAATCTCATGAAGGTGATTGCAGAAGCTTACGATAATGGGCTTGTAGAGGTGATCGATCACCCTGAGGACTATTACTTCATCGTCAAATTCATCGATCACAGGGGTATACCGCCAAACCTGGGTGACGTCAAGGCCGCAGTCGAAGCAGCAAAGCCTGCTCACCTTGAAGTGCTTTATGAATTTACATACTGCTGGTGGGGCGAACTATATGACCTGGGCAAGACCTGGGGCGAAATAAATACCCTCGGTCTGACCTGGGAAGAGCTCAAAACCTGGAGACCTGCTTAGGAGGTGATTCGGCTTGCAAACAACGCCTAATCTTGGGCTGAAGAAACCAGAAGCGAACGATACTGTAAACGTAGACGACCTGAATTATAACGCTGACGTACTTGACCAAGAAGTGGCGGCGCGCATTAAAAATTCCGGCAACACTCCCTCCATCCAGGCTGGCCTAGACGCGGCCAAGCCTGCTGCGGGTACTGCTGGCCGCCTTTACGTGGCTACCGATACGCAGATCATCTACCGCGACACCGGCACGGCCTGGCAAAAGGTCGGTGTTGTTAAGTGGGGCGACATCGACGGCAAGCCGGCCAGTTTTACGCCAGCGGTTCACGGTAACGAGGTCCATGACCCAGACCTGGCTCTGGCCAGCGACCTTGCTGCGCATTTGGCCGAAACTGCGCAAGACAACGACGTCCACGGCCTAAAAACATTGTTCCAAAACCAACAATTCGCCAACCTTATCAAAAACGGTGACTTTGCAAGTTGGAGTAATGGAGATACTTCTTTGCCTGATGGATGGTCTAGCAACGGTGCTTTATCAGTTTCGAAATCAACAGATTTACCAGAAAATACACAAAGCGGATTTTCAGTTAAACTATCATCTTTACAAGGCTGGTTTTATAACAACTCTATAGGAAAGTTAAAGAAAAATACTAAGTACACGCTTATTTTTGACATGAAGAAAGGCGCGGATTTTTCGTCTAGTGACTGGTTTCATGTAGACTTGTATGGGGGTGGTTGGGACACAGTAGATTTTGTAACATTACCGCCTGAACAAATTTCAATTGAATGGACTAGGTATTATGGAACTATAACAACTCCGAATACAGATTTAACCAGTGACACGGTTGTAAGATTTTATATAATCCAAAGTGCCACAGTTAGTGGAGATATTTATATTGCTAATGTTGTTTTAGTCGAAGGCGAACTTCCCGTAGCCTTCGCCAACCACCCCAACGACCAGCACCTGAAGGCGGTGGATTATCAGGATAGTGCGGGGACGAATTATGAGTATGGGTTGTTAAGTTTACAAACTATAAATACCATTATTAGCCTTGCTGCTGTAACAAATGCCTCAAAATCTATTACCTTTCCTAAAGCGTTTACTAAAGTGCTTGGGGCATGGGCTATAACGACCTCTTCTTATTATAGTGTAGGCATAACTGCTTTAAATACAACGGGGGCTACAGTGCATATTCGCCATGTTTTAGATTCAGTTATAACAGCCGATATACCAGTATACGTGATAGCTTTGGGGGTGAAATAAATGCAGATTAAATATATAACTCAAAAATCGACCAAACAAAAAGGATTTTGGCAACCAATCGTTGTTGATAATGGGGATGGAACCGTAACCCTACAGGCAACCACTTTCTATTTCCGTAACTTGGAAATAGAAATACCTAAAGAAACTTGGACACCACAAGAAGGTGACAAGATTTACATCGAAAATAACCATGTTGACCCACTATATAGGATACCATCTGATGCTGAGCAAGATTATCAACCTTTAAGCGGAGAAAGAGAATCCTCTCCCGGCCCGGTAATGTGGGTTGAGAATGGTATTCTTCATGTTTTGACACATGAAGGGGAGGTGGTGGTTGAATGAGAACAGCAAAAATTCCACCGGAAGTAATTGAGCGCAGGCAGCGGGAAGAACAGCGGAGGCAAGCCAAGGAACAGTTGATTGAACGATTGAAAGGAAGGCAGGCTTTGACCCAACAGGATAAGGATGACTTGCTTATTGAACTTGCTAGGCAACACGGGCTTATTACAAAGTAGGACTTTTATGCGCAGCAAAAAGGGGGAGAAACCAAATGCAGGAATTGGAAAAAAGGTTTACTTACCATTCGCCAAAGCCGGGGCAACCCGAAAAATACACGGCCATAAGGGAAAAGTGCAAGGAGTTGGCCTACCTAATCGACGAGCTTTGCCCCGAGTCAAGGGAAAAATCCCTGGCCATTACCAAGCTCGAAGAAGTTACCATGTGGGCAAACGCTGCGATCGCCAGGAACGGGTGATCCGAATAAATGTTTTTCAAACAAATGTTTCAATTTGACTTGTCCGGGGACGCATGATATTGTATAATAACAGCAGGCTAGGCCGGCCTGATCAACCGGCCGAAAAGCGCACTCCTGGGCGCCGCCTGCTTTCCACATTCCAGGAGGTCAAAAACCAATTCCAGGAGGTTGGTCATATCATGCTCCCCACCAACGGCAGGTCGGCCGGCGAAGAATTGCTTGACCGGCTGACGGTTGAAATCGCTCCTTTGTGTGCCGGTACCGAAGTCTTACAGTTACGTTCCAAGATAGCGGGCATTCTGGTATTATACGATATCCGGCCGGCCAGGCTGCCGGGTGCCCACCCTGACATCCGGGAAAAGATCGACTTGTTTCTGGCTGCTAAGAAATTGGAAGGGCTTAGCCCGCTGACCCTGGATGGGTATGAAATCGAGCTAAGAATTTTTTCGGAGGTCGTAAAGAAGCCCGTAGCCGAAATAACCACGGCAGAAATTCGGAACTACCTTGGTCAATTTCCAAAGCTTAAGTTGAGCTCTTTGGCAAAGAAATTATCGGTGCTGAAAAGCTTTTTCGGGTGGTTAGCAGAGGAAGAAATCATTTTCCGGGACCCAACCCGCCGGATCAGGCCTCCAAAAACAGAGAAAGCGCTACCCAAGGCCCTGGGGATTGAAGAGCTGGAAATGCTCCGGGAAGCCTGTCAGTCGCCCAGGGAGCGGGCTATGATAGAAGTGTTTTACGCCACCGGCTGCCGTCTGAGCGAAATTCAGCAAATGAACCGACAGGATATAAACTGGCAGTCTGGTAGCGCTAAAGTAATCGGCAAGGGGCAAAAAGAACGGGAGGTCTACTTCTCTTTCCGGGCGATGCATCACTTAAAGAAATACCTTATGAGCCGTCTGGACGATAACCCTGCCCTGTTTGTCACCGAAAGAAAACCTATCAGGCGGCTTTCGAGGAGGGCAATTCAGCGGGAAATAAAACTGATTGCAAAAAGGGCCGGGATAGAAAAGAATGTTCATCCGCACACTATGAGGCACACATTCGCAACGCTGACTCTAAATAATGGCGCCGATATTTCTGCCGTACAAGCCCTCCTGGGCCACGCCAACCCGGCCACGACGCAAGTTTACGCCCAGGTGACAGACGAGCGGAAAAGGGAGCAGTACAGACGGCACCTGGTTCAGTAGATGCGGTAACAATTTTTCTCATAAATTTTTGGCATAAATTTCGCTGAAAATTCGCTAGGGAGATTTGCATTTTATGTGAGACAATTTTGCGTTATGCGTGTGAAACTACAGCAAAGAATACAAAGTTTTTTTAAGTCATAAAGTAAAATAGAAATAAACCGCACCCTTGATCCCTTTGTGTCTCTGGGCTATCCCCCGCACGTTCATATTATATGCGAAAACAACTCCGGCTATTTTCCCCGCCTCTGCCGCTCCTGCAGGCAGGCGCCGATGAAATCCCGGAAGAGCGGGTGCGGCCGGTTCGGCCGGGATTTAAACTCCGGGTGAAACTGGGTGGCCACAAACCAGGGGTGATCGGGCAGCTCAATGATTTCGACCAGGTAGCCGTCGGGCAGCGTGCCGCTGAAAACGAGTCCCCGTTCGTTTAAAGCGGTGCGGTAAAAATTATTCAGTTCGTAGCGGTGACGGTGGCGCTCGTGAATAATTTCCCGCCGGTACGCCCGGAAGGCGAGGGTGCCGGGCGTGATCCGGCAGGGATAGGAGCCCAGGCGCATGGTTCCGCCCAGTTTGTCCAGCTCTTTTTGCTCCGGGAGCAGGTCAATTACCGGGTAGGGCGTGGCCGGGTTGAACTCGGCGCTGTTCGCCTCCCGCCAGTGCAGCACGTTCCGGGCAAATTCCACCACCGCCAGCTGCATCCCCAGGCATAAACCCAGGTAAGGAATTTTATTTACCCGGGCAAAGTTAATGGCATTAATCTTTCCCTCAATGCCGCGATCCCCGAACCCGCCGGGCACCAGCACCCCGTCCACATCCTGGAGAAAATCCCGCGCCGGCCGGCGTTCCAGCTCTTCCGAATAAATCCAGCGGATGTCCACGGCCGTGCCGTGCGCCAGCCCGGCGTGGCGGAGAGCTTCCGCGACGCTAAAGTAGGCATCGGGAAGAGAAACGTACTTGCCCACCAGGCCGACGGTCACCATTCCCCTTAAATTTTTCATCTTCGTGACCATTTCCCGCCAGCTCCCCAGTTCCGGCGGACGGCAATTAAGCCCCAAGCGGCGCACGGCGATCTCGCCCAGCCCTTCCGCCTCCAGCAGCAGGGGCACTTCGTAGATGGAAGGCGCGTCCACCGCCTGGATCACGGCTTCTTTTTCGATGTCGCAAAACAGGGCCAGCTTTTCCTTCAGCTCTTTGGTCAGCGGCTTTTCCGTGCGGCAAACGATTACGTCGGGCTGGATGCCGATGCTGCGCAGCTCCTTCACGCTGTGCTGGGTGGGCTTGGTCTTCAGTTCGTTGGCCGCCCGCAGGTAAGGAACCAGCGTTACGTGAATGTACATGACGTTTTCCCGGCCTAAATCGGTGCGCAGCTGCCGGATGGCCTCTAAAAAAGGCAGGGACTCGATGTCCCCCACCGTGCCGCCGATCTCGTTGATGACCACATCGAGGCTGTTCTCCCGGGCGACGCGCACAACCCGCTCCTTAATCTCGTTGGTAATGTGGGGGATGACCTGGACGGTTGCCCCCAGGTAATCGCCGCGGCGTTCCTTGCTGATCACCGACCAGTAAATTCCCCCGGTGGTCACGTTGCTGTTTTTGCTCGTGTTGCTGTCGGTAAAACGCTCGTAATGGCCCAGGTCCAGATCCGTCTCCGCACCGTCTTCGGTGACGAACACCTCCCCGTGCTGATACGGGCTCATGGTTCCGGGATCGATGTTAATATAGGGGTCCAGTTTCTGGATGGCCACCTTTAAGCCGCGGCTTTTCAACAGGCAGCCCAGGGATGCGGCCGTGATTCCTTTTCCCAGAGAAGAAACGACTCCCCCGGTGATAAAAACAAACTTCGTCATAAATACCTCCCATATTTGGTCGTGGGTCAATAGGCTTTGCCCGCCGTTCGTTTGCCGTCGCTCCGATGCTCCGGGCTGACCCGGCACTCAGCCTTTCCGGAAGGTTTGATACATGACTGAAGCGTCAGCAGGGAGCTGAGTGCCGGGGCTTGGTTCGGAGCGAACCAGGCAATTGAGAGGTGAGAGGCGGGAGGTGAGAGGTGAGACTTTAAAATTCCCACCTCCAACTTCTCACATCCCACTTCTCAATTGCGCTGCCGGTTCGCTGACCTCACCTGCGCCGTGTTTCGTCACCAGCCCTACGCATATGTCGCTCCTGGCAAATCGAACGGCGGACCGGACATTTTCGTCCTTTTCTGGTGCCGCGAAAAAGAGGTATGGGGGTTTAACCACCAACCATCCAATTTACATTCGTTCCGGGGCGCTTACGCCCAGGAGGCGCAGGCCGTTGCGGATCACGATGCGGGCGGCGTTGGCCAGCGTCAGCCGGGCCGAAGACAAGGCGGCGTCGTCACCGATCACGCGGTAGCTGTTGTAAAAACTGTGGAAAAGCCCCGCCGTCTCGTGCAGGTAACGGGTTAACCGGTGCGGCGCAAGATCGCGGGCGGCCAGGGCCACTTCCTCCGGAAAGTCGGCCAGCTTGCGCGCCAGGGCCAGCTCCGCCTCTTCTTTTAACAAAAAGAGATCGACTTTGGCAAGGTCCGGCAGGGTTTTGCCCGGGTCGGACAACTGCCGGAAAATGCTGCAGATCCGGGCGTGGGCATACTGGATATAATATACCGGATTTTCGTTGGATTGGGAACGGGCCAGGTCGAGATCAAAGTCCAGGTGGCTGTCGGCACTGCGCATCACGAAGAAGTAGCGGGCGGCATCTTTGCCCACCTCTTCGACCAGCTCTTCTAAAGTCACGAACCGGCCGGAGCGCTTGCTCATTTTCACCATCTCCCCGCCCCGGTACAGGCGGACAAGCTGCATGATGATCACCTGCAGGGCGTCCGGGTCATAACCCAGGGCAGCCACCGCCCCCTTCATCCGGGCCACGTGGCCGTGGTGATCAGCGCCCCAGACGTTGATGACGAGATCAAAGCCCCGCTCAAATTTATTCAGGTGGTAGGCGACGTCCGCCGCAAAATAAGTGGGGAGGCCGTTGCTGCGGACAAGCACTTCGTCTTTTTCCACCCCGAAATCGGTTGCCCGAAACCACAGGGCGCCTTCGTATTCGTAAAGGCAGCCTTTTTCCTGCAGCCGCTGAATAACTTTCTCAACAGCGCCGCTGGCGTGCAGGGAAGCCTCGGAAAACCAGACGTCGTAGTAAACGCCGAAATCTTCCAGCGCCTTCTTGATGGCCGCCAGCTTTTCCCGCAGGGCGTAGCGAACCAGGGCCTCCCTCCGTTCCGCGGCGCAAGTCTGCAGGTACCGGTCGCCGTTTAAGGCCAGAAAGCCTTTCACCGTTTCAATAATATCCTCGCCGTGGTAACCTTCCCGGGGAACCTCCCCGGGAAGGCCCAAAAGCTGAAAATAACGCGCTTCCAGAGAAAGGCCGAATAATTCGATCTGGTGGCCAGCGTCGTTGATGTAAAATTCCCTGGTCACGTCGTAACCGGCAAAATTTAAAATTGCCGCCAGGCTGTCCCCCAAAGCCGCCCCGCGGGCATTCCCCATGTGCAAAAGTCCGGTGGGGTTGGCGCTGACAAACTCCACCTGCACCCGCGCGCCCCTGCCCACGTTTACTCTGCCGTACCCCTCGTCTGCCCGGACAATCTGCGGCAGTTCCGCCAGCACCCAGGTGGGCTGCAGGTAAAAATTAATAAAGCCGGGGCCGGCAATCTCTACCCTGGTCACCGGCAGCCCGGTCAGCTTCAGATGAGCAAGGATCATCTCCCCGGCTTTGCGCGGCGGGATTCGCCAGGCCCTCGCCAGCAGCATCGCCAGGTTGGTGGCAAAATCCCCGTGCTCCTTTTCCCTGGGCACTTCGACGATGAATTCCGGCAGTTCCTCTCCGGCCGGCAAAGCCTCCTTTTGTCCGGCCTCGTAAACAGCGTCCCGCAAGGCGCGGGTCAGGTTGTTCCGCATCTGTTCCACTATCCCAGCCACTTAACCACGAAACCCCCCTGAAACATAACATAACCGAATGTCCTGACAACCCACACCAGAGAGTTCTTCGGCATTTCTTTCCGTAAATCCTTTTTTAACCCTAAAAAAATATCAGGCACAAGGTGATCAGGCACAAAGGCCATTTCAAATTACTCAACCGGTTGCTTCGCCGGCGACGGGCCTTTGCTCGCCGGCAAAAGCGCGGGGGCCGGAAACTATTCTGGGCCGCGCGCCGCGCGCCTGAACGAATCTGGCCATCCTCCGGAAAGCCTCCGTTAAGTCCTCCACGGAAGCGGCGTAGGAACAGCGCACAAATCCTTCTCCGCTGGCGCCAAAGGCATTGCCGGGAACAACCGCCACCTTTTCTTCCCGCAAAAGCTGCTCGGCAAATTCTTCGGAAGACAGACCGGTACCGGCGATTTGGGGAAAAGCGTAAAAAGCCCCGCCCGGCTCAAAGCAGGGCAGCCCCATGTCCCGAAAGGCGTGGATCACCAGCAGGCGGCGCCGGTTGTACTGCTGCACCATCTGCGTCACGGCCAGCCGCCCGTTTTTGAGCGCTTCCAGGGCGGCCATCTGCGCGGTAATCGGGGCGCAGAGCATCGTGTACTGGTGAATTTTGGTCATGGCGGCGATAAAGTCCGGGTTCCCGGCCGCGTAGCCAATCCGCCACCCCGTCATGGCGTAGGCCTTGGAAAATCCGTTCAGCAAAACGGTCCGCTCGCGCATCCCGGGCAGGGCGGCCAGGCAGGTATGTTCCCCAAGGTAGGTCAGCCGGCTGTAAATCTCGTCGGAAATAACCAGGAGGTCGCGCGCCTTGACCACTTCGGCAATCTCCAGGAGCGTGCGCCGGTCCATGACCGCGCCGGTGGGGTTGTTCGGGTAGCACAGGATTATGATCTTCGTGCGGGGGGTGACGGCCGCTTCGATCTTCCCGGCGGTAATCCGGAAAGCCTCGTCCATCGTGGTCGGAACGGTGACGACCTTGCCGCCGGCCAGGAGAACGCACGGGGCGTAAGAAACATAAGAAGGCTCGGGAATCAAAACCTCGTCGCCGGGGCAGACCAGGGCGCGCACGGCCAGGTCCAGGCCCTCGCTGACCCCTACCGTGACAAGAATTTCATTTTTGGGATTGTACACCACCCCGCAGGCGGCTTCCAGATCCGCGGCAATCGCCTGGCGCAACTCCAGCAGGCCGTGGTTGGACGTGTACATGGTGTAGCCTTTTTCCAGGGAATAAATGCACGCCTCCCGGATGTGCCAGGGGGTGATGAAGTCCGGCTCGCCCACGCCCAGCGAGATTACTCCTTTGGTTTCCGTAACCAGGTCAAAAAATTTCCTTATTCCCGAGGACGGGAGAGAGCTTACCAGCGGGTTAACGTACGCGTTCCACGATTTCATGGGGAAATCGCCAACCTCCTGTCTTTTTCGCCGTCTTCGAACATCACGCCGTCCTGCTTGTAGGTCTTGAGGATAAAATGGGTGGCCGTGCTGAGCACCCCGTCGATGGTGGCCAGCTTGGTGGCCACAAAATTACTGATCTCCCGCATGTTTTTCCCTTCGATGAAAACCGCCAGGTCGTACGCCCCGGAAACGAGGCGCACGCTGCGCACCTCGGGAAACCGGCAGATGCGCTCGGCCACCGCGTCGTACCCTACGTCTCGCTGCGGAGCCACGCGCACTTCGATCATGGCCATCACTTTCTCGTCCCCGGCCTTTTCCCAGTTAACCAGCGCCATGTACTTCAAAATAATTTTATTCTTCTCCAGCTCTTTAATGATCCGCCGGACCTCTTCTTTCTCCATGCCCAGCATGACGGCAACGTCGTCTGCCCCCAGGCGGGCGTCCGCCTCAAGGATTTCCAGGATTTCTTTCACGGCGACACCTCCAATAAAAAACTCCCGCCCCAAAGGGACGAGAGCAATCTTCTCGCGGTACCACCCTATTTGGCTGCCACTTTTTTTAAAATGTGCTGCAGCCCTCTTTTACCCTGCTAACGGTGGGCAACCGGTCGACAAGGCATACTCACCCGGCGGGGTTTCCCGGCGGCTTTCCACCCCCGGCTCCGGGGCGGCCCGGATGCTGCCTTTCGCCGGGCTCGCACCTTTTCCCGGCTCGCTGCGCTGATTGCCGGCATCCTTCTTCCCCTTCACGGCCTTTGCCTCTATCAAATTACGCTGATTGTAACACGCCCGTTTTCCGTTGTCAATATGGTTATTTTTGCAAAACTTACTCCCTCGGCCGCATTAAGGGGAACAGGATTACGTCCCGGATGGACGGGGAATCGGTCAGCAGCATGACCAGGCGGTCGATGCCGATGCCCAGCCCGCCGGCGGGCGGCATGCCGTATTCTAAAGCGGCGAGGAAATCCTCGTCCATCATGTGGGCTTCCTCGTCGCCCCGCAAACGCTTTTCCGCCTGTTCCTGAAAACGCATCCGCTGGTCGACGGGATCGTTTAACTCCGAAAAGGCGTTGGCGATTTCCCGCCCGGAGATGAATAATTCAAAGCGGTAAGTCAGCCGCGGGTCGTCCTCTTTGCGCTTGGCCAGGGGCGAAACTTCGATTGGGTAGTCAAACACAAAGATGGGTTGAATCAATTTTTCCTCCACTTTTTCTTCAAAAACGCGGTTTAAAAGCGAACCCCACGTATCTGCGGGTTCCGCCTCGATCCCCAGCCCGGCCGCCGCCCGGGCGGCTTCCCGGTCGCTTTCGAGAAGGGCGAAATCCAAACCGGTATATTGGCGAACGGCCTCGATCATGGTCAGGCGCCGGTAGGGCGGGGAGAAGTCAAGCACTTCCCCCTGGTAAGCAATTTGCGTACCGCCCAGCACCTCTTTGGCCACGGTGGAAATAAGCTCCTCGGTCAGCTTCATCATGTCATAATAATCGGCGTATGCCTGGTACAACTCCAGCATGGTAAATTCCGGGTTGTGCCTGGTGGAAATGCCTTCGTTGCGGAAATTGCGGTTGATTTCGTAAACCTTTTCAAAACCGCCCACCAGCAGGCGCTTTAAATACAACTCCGGGGCAATGCGCAGGTACAGGTCCATGTCCAGGGCGTTGTGGTGGGTAATAAAGGGGCGCGCCGCGGCGCCGCCGGCAATGGTGTGCATCATGGGCGTTTCCACTTCCAAAAAGCCCCGGCGATCGAGAAAATTCCTGATGGCGTGGACGATCCGGCTGCGGGCAACGAAAGTTTCCTTTACCTCGGGATTCATGATCAAATCCAGGTAGCGCTGGCGGTAGCGCAGCTCCACGTCTTTGAGGCCGTGCCATTTTTCCGGCAGGACGCGCAGGCTTTTGGCCAGCAAAACAAACTTTTCCACCGCGATGGTGACCTCGCCCATCCTGGTTTTAAATACTTTTCCTTCCGCGCCGAGAATATCGCCGATATCCAGCTTCCCGAAAAGGGTGTAGGCCTCTTCCCCGAGGTCGTTCAGCCGCAGGTAGAGCTGAATCCGCCCGGAAATATCCTGGATGTCCGCAAAGGTTGTCTTCCCGTGGGTCCGCCTGGCCATCAGCCGCCCGGCCACGCTCACCCTGCTTTCCTGGAAAGCCGCAAAATTATCCGCGATTTCCCTGGCCAGGTGGGTTTTCGGGTACTTGCCGCCGTATGGTTCGATATTGCTTTCCCGCAGCTGCGCCAGTTTTTCCAGCCGCAAACGCACCAGTTCACCAACATTCTCCTGCTCCCGCTGTTCTGTCGCCTGACCGGCCTTCTCTTCCAAAATCGTTACCTCTCAATCTCTGACTGGATTAAGATCCCGGAATCAAGATCGCCATTCGCCCGTCTACTATAAGATATAAAAAAAACGAAGCAAAATCAAGCTGCCCGGGGCCAAAGCCGCAAATGCCGAATGAATCAATGATGTGCCTGAAGACAACGATCAGCACGTTTACCAGCTCAAGAACAATATAATTAAGGATTTTAATCCTAACAAAACAAGGGCTCCTCAAAGGAACCCCCCTCCCGGCGCCTCGCGGCTTTGACCGTGCCGGTTGATCGTTAGCCGGCCGTGATCTTGCGTGGCCTCCAACGCACGGACCTCCTGGCGGCCGCTTCCCGGATAAGTCGCCATCCTTTCCGGCTCAAACCTCTTGACCCTGTTTAAACTTGATTATAACCCGGTATCTACGATATGTCCACTATCTGGTATTTAAAAAGGCCGGCCGGCACGGCAATTTCCACGATACTCCCTTTTTGCTTGCCCAGAATGGCCCGGCCCACGGGCGATTCGTTAGATATTTTTTTAGCTCCGGGATCGGCCTCCGCGGAGCCAACAATAGTATACTCAAATTCGCTGCCCTTTTCGAGATCGCGCAGGGTCACCGTGGAACCCAGGTCCACCACCTCCGTTGCCCCCGCTTCGTGGTCAATGATGCGGGCGTTCCGGAGCATCTTTTCCAGCGTCAAAATCCGGCCTTCAACGAAGGCCTGTTCATTTTTGGCATCTTCGTACTCCGAATTTTCGGAGATATCGCCAAACTCAATGGCCTGTTTGATCCGCTGCGCGATTTCGCGCCGCCGGACGGACTTGAGCATTTCCAGCTCGTCCTCCAGCTTTTTCAGGCCTGCCAGAGTAAGGGGCACCTCTTTTTCTTTTTTCATCCTCATCCGTCTCCCCAAATCCATACTTTTCGTCAAATATATGCCCGGCCAGCCACCGTTTATGCAAAACTTAAAGCACTGCCCTGTTGTTCTCGCTGCAGTGCCCGGAAAATCTTTTTCACAATTATAAGGAGAACCCCTCGCTTTGTCAAGGCAAAGTTTTGCCCCAATTTTGTCCATCTGCTTGCCGGCAACTCCCGGAAAGTCTTTCAGCCTGCCCCTGCCGCTTTTCCGGTGCGTTGCCGGGCGCGGGTTTTGATGCGCTCGATTTCCTCAGTGCTGATGGCCCGTTCAAAGCTGCGAAAACCGGCCAGTTTAAAGCCGTGCTTCTTCGCCAGCCGGCTGATTTCCTCAACTTTTTCAAGGGCCAAATCCCGGCCCAGGGAGAAATTCTCGTAGCGTCTTTCCAAAGCCAGCACCATCGTTTCGGCCATGCAGGCGTAGGCCATCCCCGGCGGGAAACCAAAATTAAAGCCAAAATCCACTTCTCCCGGGACCGCGATGACGCCGCCCTCGATCACCAGGACGTCGTCCCGTTCCGCAGCCACCTGCCTGCTCACGTTGCGCGGGCGCGCCACGTCGCAGACCACCGCGCCGGGCATTAAATCACGGGGGCCGATGATGGCGTCGGTAGCACTGGTCACGGCGATGACTACGTGGGCGCTGGCGAGGGCCTGCTTCACGTTGTCCGTAATTCTTGCGGACAGGCCGGTTTCGTACAGAATTTTGGCCGCCACTTCCTCCAGAGCACTCTTGTTGCGGGCCACCAGGGTCATCTGGCGCACCTCCCTGGCCAGCAAAAGCGCGCATACTTTCCCGATGGAACCGGTCGCCCCCAGAATAACCACGTGGGCCTTTTTGAGGTCGTGCCCCATTAAGCGGGCCGCTTCCTTTGCCCCCTCGATGGCCGTGGCCACCGTGTAGCTGTTCCCGGTAGTCACCGCGATCTTTAAATTTTTGGCGACGGTGATGCCCGCATCCCCCACCACCGAGCTGAAGGCGCCCAGGCCCAGGATTTTCGCCCCCAGCTTTTCCGCCACGCGGCCGGTCTGGATGAGGCGCTTGTAAACAAATTTCTGGGGCAGCGTAATCATCTGGCGGGCGGTCAGGGGGCAGGAAACAAACCAGCCCTCGGCCTCGTTATAGGGGGTCTTCACCCCGGTAATACGGGAGAGCTTCATCGGCGGCACCAGGCGAAAAATGCCCTCCACTACCCTGTCCGGAAGGCGCCGGGTGAAGGGAAATTTTCTGGCCACGTCGCGGACGTCCAGGGGATGGATGAGGAAAGCAAATTTTTCCATGAAGGAGTCCTCCTATCAAAAATATAAGACAATCCAAAACGAGACAAGCACCAAAAAGCTGTGCACGGCTTTGTGCACACATATTTTAACAAGAGAAGCCAAAATAAGCAAGTTAGTTTCCAAAAAACGTTTCCAAAAAAGCCGACACCATAATTATTAAGAAATACAAATCGCCAGAAAGGCCCGCCAGGCCCGCGCAAAGGCGGATGAAAGCCCATCCCCTACTTCCAAATGCAGGTGCCCGTCTTTTCGGCCGGCCCGGGGAGTTCGCCGCTCAGCTCCCTTAATAGTTTCTCCAACTCCTCCGCACCGGCGGCCTGGTTGATCCTGACCCGCATTTTGGCGGCTCCGGGAGTTCCTTTCAGGTACCAGGCAGCGTGTTTGCGCATTTCCAGGACGGCCACCCTTTCCCCTTTGGTTTCGAGAAGGAGTTCGAAGTGCCTTAAAGCCACTTCTACCTTCTCCTGCAATGTGGGCGGCGCCGGCACCTCCCCGGTGGCCAGGTAATGCACCGTCTGCCGGAAAATCCAGGGGTTGCCCAGGGCGGCGCGGCCGATCATGACCGCGTCGCACCCCGTCTCGCGCATCATTTTCAGCGCGTCCCGGGGGCTCCGGACGTCCCCGTTGCCGATCACCGGAATGCGTACCGCTTCCTTCACCGCCCGGATAATGTCCCAGTCGGCTTCTCCGCTGTAAAACTGGGAGCGCAGGCGCCCGTGCACGGTTACCGCCGCGGCCCCCGCCTCCTCCACCAGCCGGGCCACTTCCACGGCGTTGACGGAATTCTCGTCCCACCCCTTGCGCATCTTCACCGTCACCGGCACATTTACCCGGCTCACCACCTCCCGGACGATGCGCGCGGCCAGTTCCGGGTTTTTCATCAAGGCCGCTCCCTCCCCGTTGTTGACAATCTTCGGGGTGGGGCAGCCCATGTTGATGTCGACGATGTCCGCCCCCAGCCTTTCCGCGATTTCCGCCGCCCGGGCCATGTATTCCGGTTTGGCGCCGAAGATCTGCACGCTTAAAGGGCCGGGCTCCCCCTCGTGATTCAAGATGGTCAGCGTGCGCGGGTTGCCATATAAAAGGGCCTGGTCGCTCACCATTTCGGTGCACGCCAGGCCGCAGCCAAATTCCCTGGCGATAATCCGGTACGCCCGGTCGGTAACCCCGGCCATCGGGGCGGCGATGACGGGGTTGGCCGGCTTAATACTGCCGATCTGCATTGCGGCCGGCGCCTCCCCGGTTGCGCTCGTAGATAATCCGCAGCCCCGTTAAGGTAAGGAGCGGTTCCACGCGGTCGATGGTGCCGGCTTCCCGGGCGATCAATTCCGCCAGCCCGCCCGTGGCGATCACCAGGGCGTGCCCCCCCATTTCTTTTTTCATCCGCCGGACGATCTCGTCCACCTGGCCGGCAAAGCCGTAAATAATTCCGGACTGCATGCTGTGCACGGTGTTTTTCCCGATTACGGAAGGGGGCCGGACAAATTCCACCCGCGGCAGCTTGGCCGCCCGGGCAAAAAGCGCCTCAGTGGAAATCCCGATCCCCGGCGCAATGACGCCGCCCAGGTACTCCCCTTTGGCGGAAATGGCGCAAAAGGTGGTGGCCGTTCCAAAATCGACGATGATCAAGGGCCCGCCGAAAAGCTCGTAACCCGCCACGGCGTTCACAATCCGGTCGGCGCCCACCTCTTTCGGGTTTTCGTACTTGATGGCCAGGCCCGTTTTGATGCCGGGCCCCACGACCAACGGCTCCACGCCGAAATATTTTTGGGCCATTTGCTCCAGCGACAACATCAGCGGGGGCACCACGGAAGAAATCACCATGTCTTTAATTTCCGGCAGCGTCACTTCGACGGACCTGAGCAGATCCCGCAAAAGCATTCCGTACTCGTCCGCCGTCCGGTAAGGAAAAGTGGACAGGCGCCAGTGCTCCAGAAGTTCTTTTTCCCTGTATACCCCCAGGACAATATTGGTATTCCCCACGTCAAAAGCCACAATCACGGCAATCACCCAAAAATTTTTAAACCCATTGTACCAAAGGGCCGTTCGTCACGCAACATTTCTTTTTCCGGCCGCGCCGGGTTTTCACGCGCCCGCTTTTGTCCCCCGGAGAATATCCAGCCGCCGGCAGACCACTCTCGCCAGCGCCGCGGCGGCCAGGGCTTTGAGCAAATCCAGGCCGATAAAAGGCAAAAAGCCGATCTTGATTACCTGCCACGCGGAAAAAGCCTTCCCCAGGTAAAAGTTTAAAATAAGGTAGAGATAAGGCAGGCCGCACAGGTAAATCACGGCCAAACCGCCCGTCATGGCTAAAAAATAACGGATTATTCCCGGCTGCCCTTTTTTGGGCAAAAGCGCCCCGGTGACGTAGGCCCCTCCGATGAAGCCGAGCAAATAGCCGAAAGTAGGCTGCAGGACGTAGGCCGGCCCGCCGAAGGGCGGTTTTTCAAAAACCGGCAGGCCGATTAAGCCCAACAGCACGTACACCAGCATGGCCAGCGCCCCTACCCTTGCCCCCAGCAAGGCGCCGGTCAGCATAACCACAAAAGGCACCAGGCTGAAAGGAACCACCGGGGCCCCGAAGCGGAAAAGCGCCGCCGCCACCATCGCCAGAGCCGCAAATAAAGCCGCCAGAATCATTTCCCGGACCGTGAGTTTCATTAACGATCTCCTCCTTCTTTCTTTCGCCAATTACTTTCCTTCGTCCGCCGCGCTCTTGCCGGCCGCCAAAAAATTCCCGGCCGGAAACCCGGACATTTTTGGCCGTAATTGTTAACCCAACCTGGCAAACAAGTTAACGATTAGCCCAAAAAATAAAAACCTGATATTTAACAAGGCCGCAGGGAAACCTCCCCGGCCGTAATGCGCCTGACCGCTCCATCCGCCGTCCGCAAAATGAGATTGCCTTGTGCGTCTACATCTTCCGCCCACCCCTCCACGCTTTCTTTTAGACTGCTCACCCTTACCGGGCGATGCAGCGTTACGCACAACTCCTTCCAAAGCTTCAACACCGGGGGGAAACCCTCTTTTAACCATATTCGATAAAGGAGTTCCATTTCCTGCAAATAGGCCTGGAGTAATTTTACCCGGGAAACGGCCCGGCCCACAAACACCTTTAGCGACGTGGCCACATTTTTAATGTCCCCGGGGAAATCCTCTATATTAACATTTATGCCGGTGCCGATGATTAAATAATTGATCCGCTCCATCTCCGCGCTCATTTCGGTAAGAATGCCGCAAATTTTTTGATCGCCCAGCAAAAGATCGTTGGGCCATTTGATGCCGGGGCTCACACCGGCCGCCTGCCGCACGGCCCGGGCCACGGCCACGGCGGTCAGCATGGTCAGCGGCGGCGCCTCCACCGGATTCACGGGGGGGTAAAGAATTAAAGAACACCAGATTCCTTTTCCAAACGGCGAAAACCACCCCCGGCCCAGCCGCCCCCGCCCCCCGGTTTGCTCCTCGGCCACCACCAGGGCGCCGTCCGGAGCTCCGGCCAGGGCCAGTTCCCGCGCCAGGACGTTGGTCGAGGGCGCCTGGGCATAATAAAAAATGCGCCGCCCGATAAATTCCGTCTTCAGCCCGGAAAGAATTTCCTGCGGGTAGAGACGGTCGGGCCCGGCGAGCAGCCGGTAGCCGGCGTGGGGCTGGGAAATAATCGCGTACCCTTCCGCGCGCAACGTCTGGATGTGCTTCCAGACCGCGGTTCGGGAAACGCCCAGATTTTTGCAGATTAACTCCCCCGAAACAAATTCGGGCTGGTGTTCCTTTAACAAAGTTAAAACCTGTTCTTTCATTACGGCATTAAACCCCAAATTCAGTGCAAAGCTGATTTGACTCTCCCGCAAGACCTTGCCCGGCGCGCCGGGTAAGGGCAACCACCTTTCGTCAGAGGCGTTCTGTCTCTTCATAACGGGCCAGCGCAAAAAGAAGATCCGCCGTCCTGTTGAGATATTTTAAAATGTTTTCGTTGGGCAGCTGTCCCTCCTCAAAAAGCTGGGCGGCCCTTCTTTCCGCCCGGCGCACGACGGCCCGGGCCAGATCGATGGCGGCCGAAGCCGCCGTATCGCCCGGGATGATAAATTCCTGCGGCATCACCACCAGTTCCTCCAGTTCCTCAATCCACCGGGTCAGCCGTTGAACCATCTCCCCGGTGACCACCGGACCTCTGAATTTATACTCGGCGTAATGTTCCGGCGGAACGGCCACTTCGGCAGCCGGGACAAACATTTCTTTTTGAACAGCAAACAAAACGTCCCGGACTTTTTCTTTCCTGGCCAGCGCCCGCGCCAGGCCGAGCGTGGAAACGGCTTCGTCGACCGCCCCGAAAAATTCGCACCGGGAACTTGCCTTCGAGATTCGCTGGCCGTAAAGCAGGCCCGTTTCCGCCCGGTCGCCTTTTTGGTTAAAAGTCTTCAAAAAAATTCACCCCTAATCCCCTTAAGTTTCCCCCTCCAGTCCTTTTTCTCTTTCTTTATCCTTATGCTGCCAGCTTTCTCCGTCAGAATAGCCCTGGCTTTTTAAAATTTCTCTTCCGGGTTTAAAAAATCCTGCTCGCGGTTCAACTATCAGCAGTAACTTTGATCACGGCGTCCTTCGGCAGGGCCAGCCCGGCCGCCACCTCCAGGGCCTTTAAGATTCCGGCCGGAACCGGGCAGGCGGGATGGCGGACGTAACGCGCGGCCACCCTGTATAACCGGCCTTCGTGGGGCAACGAAAACAACTCCTGAAAGGGTTTCAAAGAAGCGATCTCCTCCGCGGCCTTTTGCCAGGACGGGCACTCCGAATCCAACCGGACTTCCACTTCTATTTCCCGGCCCTTTCCCGCGCCCTTTACAGCGGTGACCCGGGTGGTGAATCCGCAAATGCCGCATAGATCTCCGCCTTCGCCACTGGTTGAATACACCCCCGAAAAAATCGGTCCCAAAATTACCCGGGCATAAAAACAAATCTTTTTTTGTACTTCACGTCCCCGGGGATTACCTCTCTATCGATAACCGAAGATCTCTTATCCACTGCGCTCGATCTTAATGATTACGTCCTTAGGAATTGCCCCGTCCAGTTCCACCTGGATGGTTTTAATGATGGCGCAGGGGATCGGGCAGTCGGGGTGTTTGAGGCGTTTGCTGGCTACCTGATAAATTACCGAATCGATCATTTTTCCGAAAACTCCTTTGCTGCAGTCCACCAGCGCCAGGTCTTCGTTCATGCTGCGCAGATCCTGGCAGGCGCTGATGATCTGTACCTGCACTTTCATTTTTCCCACTTTATGCACCTTGATTACGCTGGTGAACCCGCAGGCCCCGGCCGTCACCCTGGCGCGTGCCAAAACTTCTCCCTCCCCTCTCAAACAATCTTTCTCGTAAGCCGATTATACCATAATCTCCAAAATTATAAAAAGGATTTGCTGACAACCAGGAAGAAAAAAACCAGGTGCCAACGGCCACCTCGTTGCCGATCTGCTTCTTGATGGTACCGGGCGTCCACAAGAAAGCGGCAATGGCCTGGCTCGCCGCGTTCATGGCGCTGTATGCCAGCCGGCAGCCACCAGTTGGAAAAGGTCGGCGTTCACCTTGAGGATAAACTCGTTATCCCTCTTGACTTAGTCCACGACTTAGTCTATACTGGCAATAACGGAGGTGGATCCGGATGGCGGTTCAGGTGAATGTTCACGAGGCAAAAACCCACTTTTCGAAACTTTTGGCCCGGGTAAAAGAAGGCGAAGAAGTGGTAATTGCGAAGGCCGGCACGCCCATCGCCCGTTTGGTTCCCGTCACGGAAACGCCGGCCCGGCGCGTTCCCGGCAGCGCTAAAGGAAGGGTCAGCATTAGCCCCGACTTTAATGAACCTCTTCCCGAACCTGTTTTAGAGGCCTTTGAAAAATGAGAGCGCTGTTGGATACTCACGCTTTTTTATGGTGGATTACCGACGATCCCCAGTTATCCCCGCGCGCCCGGGAAATTATCAGCAGCGGAGAAAATAAGCTGTACCTTAGTGCCGCCAGCGGTTGGGAAATGGCTATCAAGGCCAGGCTAGGCAAGCTGCATTTGCCGGGCGATCCGGAACTCTTCATTTCCGAACAACTGGCCGTTAATGCCATTGAGCCTTTGGCTGTTTTGATGCGCCACGCCCTCCACGTTTATACCCTCCCGGATTTCCACCGGGATCCTTTTGACCGCCTTGTGATTGCCCAGGCCCGGTTAGAAAATCTGCCCATTATCACCGTGGACCCCCAAATTGCCTGCTACCCAGTAGAGGTCATTTGGTAGGTCATCTGCAAGGAATAGAAAAATCAAAAAAATAAAAAGAGGATTTTCGATATGACCCCGCCCATGCGCGGTGCACGCCGCCAGGAAAATCCTCGCCAGGGAAACAAAGCTTACGGGCTTGGCAGAGAAGGCGGACAAAGGGAAACGCCAGGGTTTCCCTTTGTCCATGCAACTGCCAGGTTTTATCGCTTCTTTCGCGCCCACTTCTCCGCCCCGTGTTTCTTCACTGTTTCCACCATGGCGCGCAGGTTATCCAGCGGCGCCGTGGGCCAGATGTCGCAGGCCGGCCAGACGGCGTCCACGCCGCCCTCAATGCTTTCCAGCACCGCCTTCTCAACATCCTCGGGCGTGCCGTTGGCCAGCACGTTATAGCCGTCCACCTTCCCGAAAAGAAGCGGCTCACGACCAATCATTTCCCTGCTCTTAATAAGGTCGTTCTTGGTTTCCACGCTGATGGCGTCGGCGCCGCACTCGTTCATCAGGCCGATAATCAGGTTGGTGTCGCCACAGATGTGCAGGATTTTCGGAGATTCGATCCGGCTGAAGATTTTCTCCAGGTGGGGCTTGATCACCTGTTTAAAACTGCGCGGACTCAAAACGTCGGTGGGCGCGCCCATTTCCCGGATGGTGATGTAGTCGGCGCCCGCCTCCCGGTATTTTTCGGCCACCACGATCAGTCCTTCGGCCAGGGTATCCAGCAGGGCGTTGACCTCGGCCGGCTTTTTGAAAACAAGCTTGAACAGATCGTTTAAGTCCATAATCTGCCCGGCCAGAGTAAAGGGCCCTAAAAGCCAGGTGCCGACGGCCACTTCGTTGCCGATTTCCCTCTTAATGATACCAAGAGCCTCCCTCACCACCGGAAAGCGCCCTCGTTCGGGGTAGTCGGACGGAATTTCCACCTTGCTCATTTCTTCCGGGGAGTGGATAATTTTTTCTTTGATCGTCGGATAGAGCAGGTGGGCTACGTCCTCGTATACGTTCATCACACAGCCCAGGGCCTCCGCCTCCACGCACATGTCCCAGGGAATCACGGCACACTCGTAGCCAAATAAGTGATACGAACTGGCCCCGGCGGCGGCCATCTTTTTGGCGTCGCCGTGGATTTCGGGAAACCGGTAGCCGAGCTCTTCCAGGGCGGCGGTGGTCACGTTGCCCATGCCGCTGTAACAGGCCATCCGGTCAACTTCCTTGCCTTCGAAAAGGCCCAGCACCCGTTCGCGGGAAGTCATCGTCATCGCTAAAAACCCCTTTCCGTATTCTTCCTTCGAAAATGGTTTTTTCCTTGCCGGCAATTTTCATCACTTCATTGTCGCAGTTGCTTGACGAAGTCGCCGAAGAACTTGTAAAGCGGGTGGTTTGCGTTGGCCGGCAAAGTTTTCGTCTCGTCGTAAACCAGGGTGGCCAGCATCATCCCCGCGGTGGCCACGGCGGGGATGATCTTGGGAATGTTTACGATAGGACCGCTGAACAAGAGATCCGTCCACAGGAAAGCAGCGATGGCCTGGCCCGCCGCGTTTATGGCGCTGAAGCCCTCGGAGCCCCACATTTCCCGGGCCTCCTTCCACATGTACGTGCCGTTGGAGGAAGCCACGCCCGCCGGCCAGCCGAATTCCTCCTTCACCAGGCGGCTGGCCAGGCAGGAAAAGGCCGTGGAGGGCAGGTTCATGACGGCGGTATCCACCAGGATGGTGGCAAAGCCGTCTTCTTTAATTGCTTCCAGCATTTTCTTCAGGCCGGTGACCCGCCCGCGCGGAGTCTGGTCCTCCTGGTTGAAGGCCTGCACCACCACGTGCTTGATACCCAATTCTTTTAAGCGGGCGGCCTGGCCGGCGATATCCTTATCCCAGGGGGTGATGCTGTTGTACAAAACCCGGTCCTGGATGCCGAGTTCGGCTGCGTAGGCGGCCACTTCCAGCCTGGTCTTTTCCACCCAGATATCGATCCCGAAGGGCTGGCTGCTGATGCTTAAGAAAAATTCGAGGTACGTTTTCATTTCGTCCAAGGAGTTGGCCACCATGGCCACCATGGCCGGTATCCCCGTCTGGGCGGACAGCTCTTCCTGGCGCAGGACGTAGTCCCGCGCTTTATTCCGGTCAAATTTGCGCTCTTTCCGGCTCTCCAAAATCCGGTCGCCGTTGTGGAACATAGACGAGATCAAGAGCGGCGGGTTTTCGCCCGGCTGCCCGCCCACCTGCCAGTTCCCGATCCGGCATACTTTTTGCGGACGACTGAGCTTAAACATTTCTTTTCCCTCCTTAATGAAAATAGATGAACCGCAAAGACGCGAAGGACGCCTTACCGCCTGGGAATCTTCTCCAGAATGTGCTGGATGTGGGGGAACTTATCCCGGGAGTGTGGGAAAGCCATGGCGGCGGCAAAACGCTCCTGAAAATCGGGTTCGATGGCCGTCTCCACAAATTCAATTTCCCGGGCGATCCAGGCCGCCTCCGCCCGCTTATCCGCGTCCAGCAGGGCCAGCTTGGCCCCGTCGCCGGCGGCGTTGCCCACCGCCACCACGTTCGCTAAGTCGCAGTCGGGAATCATGCCGATGACCATGGCGCTCTCCTTGTTTATGTAATTGCCGAAAGCGCCGGCCAGGGTGATGCTGTCTATGTGGTCGACCCCCAGCTTTTCCATCAAGTAGCGCGCGCCCACGTACAGGGCCGCCTTCGCCAGCTGGACGGCCCGCACGTCCCCCTGGGTGAAGGCAATGTCCTTGCCGATGGAAGTTTCTTCCGCCCAGGCCAGCACGTACTCCGGCTTGCCGTCTTCTCCCCGCCGCACCCTGGGGGAATCGAGCTTCAAGTTGAAGCGCCCGTTCCTGTCGATAATCCCTGCTTTGAAAAGTTCGGCCACAATATCAATAATCCCGGAACCGCAAATGCCTTTTGCCTCGGTCTTCTTGATTTCCGGGTACCACAATTCCTGGCCGATGACTTTGTACGAAATTTCGAGGGTCTCGGGATCGATCTTCACTTTTTCAATGGCGCCGGGCGCGGCCCGCATCCCGAATTTGATCTGCGCCCCTTCCAGGGCCGGCCCCGTGGCGCAGGAAGTGCACATCATCTTTTGCGCGTTGCCGATGTCGATTTCCCCGTTGGTGCCTATGTCAATGCACATCCGGATCTTTTCCTGCTCCTTGTAAGGCTCCTCGGCAATCAGCACGCCCACGTTGTCCGGGCCTACAAAGCCGGCTTCCACGGGAAGCGTGTGCACGTTAGCCGTCGGGCACACCTTGATCCCCAGATCCCGCGCTTTGATGTTCAAGGAGCTTTTCACCCCGGCGGTGAAGGGCGACCGGCCGAGAAAGCTGGGTTCGATGCAAAGGGCGATGTGCTGCATGGCGGTGTTGAAAACCAGGGTGACCTCCAGGATGTCTTCCGGCACCATCCCCACCTTTTCGGTCATCCGCCGGGCCAGCGTGTTGATTCCTTCGATGATGGCTTCGTGCATGCGCTGCAGGCCGTCCTCGTTCATCATGGCGTAGGTGATGCGGGAGAGGACGTCTTCCCCGTAGCGCACCTGGGGGTTCATCATGGAATCAACGGCCAGCACCCGGCCGCTGCGCAAATCGCACAGGTAGGCCGCCACGGTGGTGGTGCCCACGTCGATGGCCAGCCCCACGCAATTTTCCACCAGACCGGGCTCAACCAGAATGATTTCCTTGTTGTTCCAGACGGTGACGGTTACATCCCAGGTGCCCTCCCCGGTGACCAGCGGCAGGCCCGAAAAAAACTTGCCGCCCAGGGTCCGCCGGGTAAACCCGCTCTGGTTCCGCAAAACAAAGGGGAGTTCGCGCAAAACCAGATAATCGATGGTTAAATCGCGATAAAGGCCGTACTTAGCCGCCAGGGCGTCCCGAATCCGCTCGAAATCCCCCCGGTGATCCTCCAGGGTGGCTTTCTCCAGCTGCAGGAAGTACTTGCGCACCGCCGGGTTAAGTTTATAAACGCGTTCTTTGCCGTGCTCCAGAACCACCTGTTTGGCCCCGCGGCTCTCCTCCGGCACAAAAACCAGCACGTCCCCGTGCACTTCGGCGCAGCAGGCCAGCCGGTAGTTGTCGGCAAGCTCCTTTTCTTCCAGGAAATCTTGTTCTTCTTCCAGGAGGGGGGACAGGTGGCTCATCCGCGAATCAATGCCGAATTTTTCAAAAAAGCCCTCTTCAATTTTTACCTTGCACTTGCCGCAAACCCGGGCGCTGCCGCAAACGCTTTCGATGTCCACGCCCAGCTGGCGGGCCGCTTCCAGCAAAGAAACGCCCTCTTCCACCCGGCCCCGCCGCCCGGATGGTTGAAAGATTACCTGTGCCGCCATTAACCAACCTCCTCAAAGCAAGCCTGATTAAAATCTGGAACATTCATACCGGGAAAGGATGTTTAGGTAAGTTGATCTCCTACTAAATTAAAGTTACTGCTCCTGCCTCTCTAAATCTCAGACTACCACCGGAAGATTCCTCCCTCATAAAGGACCTTAACCTTGAATTATTTTATGTCTCTCAACGAACTAATCATGTTGATGGCGTCCCTTAAGGCATTGCTGGCGTCCTTGGCATATCCGTCGGCCCCAAACTTGGCGGCGATATCTTCAGTTACCGGGGCCCCCCCGATCATGATTTTCGCCTTGGGGTTTTTCTCTTTAATGGCCTTAATGATGTTTTTCATCCCTACCATGGTGGTGGTCATCATCGCCGAAAGCGCCACGATCTCCGAATCGGTGCGCAGCTGCTCTTCCACGAACTGTTCCAGCGGCACGTCCCGTCCCAGGTCGTGTACGATAAAACCGGCGGCTTCAAACATTACCTTCACCAGATTTTTGCCAATGTCGTGCACGTCCCCCTGGACCACGCCCATAACCACCTGGCCGCGCACACCCGCATCATCAGATTTCATATGCGGCCGCAAGATGCCGAGACCCGCATACAACGCATCGGCGCACATCAGCAGTTCCGGAACAAAATATTCCTGCTCCTCGTAAAGACGGCCGCATTCCTGCATCCCCTTGACCAGGCCGTCAAACACCGCCTTGTTGGCATCCAGCCCTGCGGCCAACCACTCGTGGGCGGCTGCTTTGACGGCTTCCTCGTCGTAATTAACCACTCCTTGCGCCAGTCTTTCCAGTAATTCCTGCTCTTTTTCCATACTCATTCCCCTTTCCTGGCTAATTTTGCTCAATAAGTGCTAATAAATTGCTCTGCTATTAAATTTTTGATTATAACAGGACACCCTTATCCTAGCAATATAGGACCTCTTTCAAAATAGTTTTGTTGTCAGATGTAAAATTATAATCCCCAACGGTCATTTTTGAGGTTTGAACGGCCGGTTAAGCGTTCGCGTGAGTATTTTTCTGGCGGATAAAAAAGGCGATAAACTCCAAAACAAACCAAAACTCTCGGGCGTCGCAGTCACGCAGCGCGCATAGCAGGGCCTGCACCTTCGGATCGCCGATCGCCTGCCTGGTCTCCTCGTCCAAACCGGCGAGCACGGAATCAACATTATTTTCTTCGGTTAACAGGCTCGCCAGGGAAACATTCAGGCAGCGGGCAATCGCCTCTAAAGTCTCCAGCAGGGGAACGGTATAACCGCCTTCGATCTGGCTGATTAACCCCGGCGACACCCCTGCCTTTTCCGCGAACTCGGTCACGCTCAACCCCTGTTCACAGCGGGCTTTTCGGATCTGCCACCCCAGGCCGACGGGATTAAAGCCCTTGTTTGCGGCCAGGGGGAGTTCCAGCGGATAATTTAAGGCCTCCGAAAGCTTTTTGATTTCTTCAGCGGTGGGCAGGACCTGTCCCGCTTCGATCCTTTTGATTGTCTCCGCCGGCATGCCGCTGATCTCCGCCAGATCGGCGACGCTCAAGCCCCTGTTCTCCCGCAGTTCGCGCACCTGTTCCCACTCCGGCGCATCTTCGGCGAGGGACTCCAAGTAAGCCGTCGATACTTTTAAAACGCCCCCCGCCCTGCAGATAAAAGAGGGGGTCGGTTTTTTGAGACCCCTTTCCACGGCGCTTGCGTAAGAAGCGGAAAAGCCGGTCAACCGGGCAAATTCACTGAGGCTGATCCCCTGCTGCCTGCGTATTTCCCGGAGGCGTCTGCCGAAGAGCATTAAATACCTCCTTGCCGGTTAAATGCGCTTCTCAACCGCTTATGGCCGCCCTGAACGCCGGGTCATTTTTCATGGACACAAGGATATCGATGGCGACCTTCAGCGCCTTTGTGGCGTTCTCCGCGTAGCCGCAGGCGCCGAAACGGGTCGCAATCTCCTTTGTCAGGGGGGCGCCGCCGACCATCACTTTTACTTCGGGATTTTCTTCCTTTAACCGCACAATCACCCGCTTCATCTCCAGCATGGTGGTGGTCATCATGGTAGAAAGACATACTATGTCGGGTCGGAGCTGTTCGTACAGGCTGAGGAAATTTTCCAGCGAGACGTCCCGGCCAAGGTCGTAAACCTCGAAATTCGCGCTTTCAAACATCATTTTGACAATATTTTTCCCGATATCGTGAATATCCCCCGCCACCACGCCGATCAGGACCGTGCCCCGCACGCCGAAATCCTTTTTGTCCAGCCGGTTCTTGAGCAGTTCCAGGCCCCTGTATAGAGCGTCGGCACATAACAGCATTTCCGGAATGAAGTAAACCTGCTCTTCGTACAGGCGGCCAACTTCCTCCATTCCCGGAACCAGCCCCTCAAAAATTGCTTTTCCGGCGCTGATCCCTTTTTCCAGGCACTCTTCAACCAGTTGCGCCACTCTTTCTTCTTCGAAATTTATTACCGCCTTTTTTAATTGCCCGAGTAATTCGTTTTCTTCCTGACGCGACAGCATAACCGACGCCCCTTTATAAATTGGTTTTGTAAACGCTTAAAAAATTGACCGGGAACTAAATCACGACAAAGGGAAAGTTTTCTACTTATACCCGCCTTTCAGAAATTTTTCACGCAATTAACAATAATTAATAATTATATTTCTTTAATTTAAGCTTTAAAGCACTTTTCAAAGGAGGTGACGGTTTTGCTTGAAGAATTGAACAAAGTTAAGAACGTACTTGAGCTCGTTAGAATTCAGATCGCGCACAGCACGCAAAATCGTCTGCGCCTTGGGATCGCCTAAAGTCTCCAAAACATCCGGATTCAATGAGGACAACAAATCCTCCACGTCGCTCTGGTGCGGGATTAAAAAATAACTGACGTGGACGTTTAAGCTCCTGGCAATCCGCTCTAAAGTCTCCAAAAGGGGGGTTGTCTGGCCGTTTTCAATCTGGCTTAACAGGCCCGGCGAAACTTCCGACCGGTCCGCCAGGGCGGTAATTGTCAGGCCTTGTTTCAGGCGTAATTTTTTCAGGCGGTAGCCCAAACTATTCGCCTGGTCGGATTGCTCGAGAAAATAGCGCAGATTTACGTTGAGGGCCTCGGATAGTTTTTTGAGATCCTCCAGATCGGGAACGGCCTGGCCTTTTTCAAACTTTTCCAGCGAGGCCACCGGGATTTCACTTATTTCGGCCAGATCTTCAATACTTAAACCTCTGCTTTCGCGGATAAAGCGAAGCTTTTCGGCCGTTGCTTCGTCATCAGACTCACTTAACAGATAAGTAACGGAAACATTTAATGCTTCGCTGATCCTTTTGAGCATGGGAATTGAGGGCTTCCGAACGCCCCGCTCTACGGCGCTGAGGTAGGAAGGGGAAATTTCCAGCTGTTCAGCCAGCTTGCTTAAGGTGATCCCCCGCTCTTTGCGAAAATCCCGGATTTTTTGCCCCAAACCCACGCCTTAAGCCCCTTCCCCGGTTTTCCACGGCACGCTCTCGTGTTTAATGTCGATCATAACATGCGGCCAAAAAGTCGTCAAGCTGTTAGAAAGGACCTTTACGGGCAGCAATTGGAGATTTTCGGCCGGCCGGCGAAAGATTTTCCGGCAGCGATCAGTCCTGCTTTTCCGCAAACGCGCCGGGCATAAGTTCCCCTAATTTCACAAAACCGTGCTTTTCCATCACTTGCGCCAGAGCCGACAGGACCTGCGGCGCAAAGATAAAGACCAGCACGTTATTTTGGGCTCCCCGGGCAAGGGGGGCCCGGTATTCCTCTAAAGAATACCGGCCCAGCACGTAATTATACAGATAGGTTCGCCCTCCCGCCGTTACAAAGCCTTTCGCCCGAATCACCCCTTTGGGGAGTTGCTCCGTTATTTCCGCAAGGACCGGCAGTTCCCCGCCTTTCCAGAAAAAGGCGGCGGACATTAAGATGTCCGGCGGGGTAACGGCCGCCTCGGGATCACTCAATAAATCTTCAACGTACTGCTCCAGTTCCGCTTCGATCATTGGCGAGGGCGCAACAGCGGGGCCGTTTTTAGTTCCCCGCGGCGGCTTTTGCTGCGTTTTCTCCGGCAGGGCCAGCAATTCCGTTACGTCGAGATCGGCGTAGGTAGTCTCGTAAAATTGCGGACAGGGGTGGTGTTTCTGGATTAAAGACTTTATCTCGGCAATCTGCGCCGGGGAAGCGAGGTCGATTTTGTTGATGATAAACCGGGTCGACGAAGCGATTTGCTTTTCCACGGAGGCAAAAGCCGCAAATTCGTCTAAAAAGTGGGCGGCATCGATAATGCAGAACTGTTCTTGAAAGTGAAAACAATTATTAAAAATAGACAGGTTAAGGTCCTTTTTCAGGTCGCTGGGGTTGGCCACTCCGGTGGATTCGATGAGCAGCACGTCGGGCTTAATTTTTTGGGCAATCTCAAAGAGCCCTTTGATAAAATCGGTTTTTACGCAGGCGCAAAAAATAGATCCCTTGCTGATTTCCAAAATATCCAGCTCCTGCGCCGCCACCAGGGTTCCGTCCACCCCGATTTCGCCGAACTCGTTCATCAAAATCATGAGCTTTTTGTCTTGCGGAAACTGGTGGAGCAACCGGTTCAAAAAAGTGGTCTTCCCGCTGCCCAGAAAACCGGTGATCAAATAGACATTCGTTCCTTCCGCCACGTCCCGTCGACCTCCTCCGGGGTTGTCAGTATAAGGGCATCACGCCAATGCCGGGCTTAAAGACGACGCTGGTTTTGGACGGCAGACTTAGAGCGTAAATGTTCAGTGAAACCGCTCACTGTGACCCAAAATACTTCCAAAACGGCGTTTTTCATTAGAATTGAAACTACCCGGAGCAACGCTTGCCAATGGCCGCAATTAAGTCTTCCTGGGCCGGGATGGTTGATTCAAAGACCATTTCGTTGTCAACAGCGATTCCCGGGATGCATTTTGCCCCCAGTTCGCTTTTGCGTTTGATTCCCTCCCGCGTCTTCACATTCCAGACGCGCAAGTCAATTCTCTCCCGGATTTCCGGCGGTAAAGCCTTTACCGCTTCCACCATATAGGCGCCGGAAGCTCACTGATCGGTCATTAACACATCCACGATCTTTTTGGCCATGCCGCTCCCCCTTTACGTGCCCGGTTTTGCGTGCTTCTTGTTATAGCGTTCACGAATGGCGGCGATCAGTTCTTCCTGCGGGGGGATCATTGCTTCGTAAACCAGCTCGTCGTCGAGCGCCACGCTGGGCAAAGACTTCGCTTTGAGTTCGGTAAAACGCTTGATTCCCTCCCGCGTCCGGAGATCCCACTCGCGAACTTCAATAATCTGTTGAATTTCCGGCGGTAAAACCTTTACCGACTCCGCCATATAGACGCAGGCCGCTCACTGCCGAAAATCGGTCAGTAAAACGTCCACGATGACTTTCGGCATTGCTTTCCCTCCCTTACCTCCCGACTGCTTCAAAGGAAACCCGCAACCCTTCCCGTTCCCAGGTGAGGAGGGCATATTGTCCCGCCCCCTCGTTATTTTCCAGGGGGCCGACGTTGATAAAATCCGCCTTCCCCAGGCGCACGTGTTTCCAGACGCCGGTTCCGGCAAAGAAGACCACATCCGCCGCAAACTGTTCCGTCATGGCGATAAGGGCGGGATAAACTTCTTCGTTGCGCAGGTAGTCGGACAAGTTGCAGACCATCAGCAACTCCAGGGAGTAAAGGGAAAAGTCCGAAAAACCGTCCAATTCCTGAATAAATCCGTCGGTAAACCCCAGCACCCGCTTTTTGCCCAGTTGAAAGCTTAAAAAAAGCGGTGCCTGCAAAAGATAGTCCCGGTTCTCCGGCTTTTGGCAGGGCAGGGTGCGGTCAAATGGGCCAGGCGCAAAAATTATTTTTTCCCTCCTGGCCAGTTCAACCACCGCGTCGTTGGCACCGCCCGGTCCGGTCAGGTTGCCTAAAGAGTAAAGCACTTCGACTTTTGAACGCACCGTCGCAATTACCTGCCGAAAAGCAGGCAGGTTCCCGGCAACCCCGGAAATCACCGCTACTTTCCAATGGGGGGCCGGCGCCTCGTAAATCCTTATTTCATCGGAGGCACGCAACTTCCCTTCCCGCGCCAGCGCAATGGCCCGCGCCAGCTGATCCGGGCAGGACGTGTCGTTCCGGCAGGAAATCCCTTTTAAAAGCGGGACCACTTCGTCAACATCCCGCCCTTCCAGAAGGCGGCTGATCAACCGGGCATTACCGCGGCAGCCGCCGCCCACGAAGCACACGTCTTTAAGCACGTTGCCCGCTAACCGGAAGTGGATTTCCGGGGGGCAAATGCCCCTTGTTCTGTAAATGTACAGAATTATTCACCCGCTTCGAAAACCTCCCGGAGCGCTTCCTGCAGCTCCTCCACGGGCGGCGTGTAGTCGAAAGACAACTTGCCGTTAATAAACAGGGACGGTATGGGCGCAGGCTTGCCTAAGCCGTAGGACAGGATTTTATAACGGGGCGCGCCCTCCACCTGGCGCAGGTAGACCGTGGCCACCTTTACCCGGCCGCCGAAGGCCGCCGCCGCTTCCTCGGCGGTTTCCAGCGCATAAACGCAGGGAATACAATGATCGCCTTCGTAAATTACTTCCAGGAGAACGTCCTCCAAGCTGCTCTTTGCCCCTTTGAAAACGATTCACTGCCTCTAAGCAAGCAGCCCGCACTCCCGCAGGGCGCTGACCAGCGTATCTTTGCTGGGGCAGACGCCCATGATCCTGACCAGATCCCCGATTACCAGGGCCGGTAAAGCCGATATCTTCAGTTCTTCCGCCCTGGGGGTTGGTCCGCGGTGATATTCGATCTTAACCTTTTCACCGTACTCCCTCTTTAATTCCTCCAGCCGGCGCGTTAAAGAAATGCCTCCGGAGCACGGGGGGACGGAGAGAAAAACCTCAATTTTGACTACTTCAGCCATAATCCACCCTCCCGCAAGGCGTTTAACAGAGTCACCCGGCTGGGCACCACGCCTTCGATTTTAATCAAGCCGTTAACTACTACCGCCGGGACACAGAATAGATTATATTCCTGAAACTTCTCCATCCCTTCCTCGCCAACATATTTGCAAAATTCGATCTCCCCGCTGTATTCATCCGCCACCGCCTGAGCCAACTTCATAATCTCAAGGCAGCCGGGGCAGGGGGGATTGCCGCTGAAAACTTCCATTTTGACGGCCATCATTGACCCCCCAATTCCTTTTCAATTATTTCCGCCAGCTCTGACTCGTTCAACACCTTGCCTACGGATACTTTTTTGTCGTTGATGAGAACGGTGGGGGTCATCATAATCCCGTATTTTTGCCCCAACTCGGACAGGGCGTCGTGTTTTTCCACAAGCACCTGACCGGCCGGAAATTTTTCCGCCGCCCGCCGCGCCTGCTCTTCCGCCTGGCGGCATCTGGCGCAGGGGGGCGTCGTGCCGAAGACCAGCACCCGCACACAGTCCGTCACCGGTACCACCCTCCCTAAGTCATTCAAAAAGATAATGGTAACGTGGTTGCCCGTTCTCCTTTTTCGAGAGCCTCCTTACCTGCACCCGCATTTATTTGTTTTGTCCTCCATTAACGGCTGCAGCACAAACTTAAACAGGGAAGCAGAAACAGCCCCGCCGGCAAGCGGGCCAAGAATATAAACTGCAAAAACCCCCCGCGCGGACCGGGGATGGCGATCTCCCCCCACCCGGCCAGGCAGGCAAACAAGCGCGGGCCGAAATATAAAAAATATTCATGGCCAGGACCGGGTGGGGGAAATAGCCGCCAAAAATCATACTAATAAGGAAAGTCCCCAGCAGTTCGCCGACGAAACTGGGCAAGTAATCGTTCATGTCCCTTGTCCTTCGCCGGCCAATTTCCTTTGTTCCAGCATCCGCCTGATTACTTCCGTCAGTTCTTCTACCGGGGGGATCTGGTCGAACACCAGCCGGCCGTCGATAAAAAGAGAAGGAACCGGTGCGCAGCAGTGGTGTTTCCGCACGTTTTCTTCTCCGTAGAGTGATACGGAGAGGTCATAGAAGCGTTTGGCGCCGTCTTTTTTTAAAATATAAACGATCTCCCAGCGAAGTTCTTCTGGAAAAGTGGAGGCCACAACCTTGACGACCTCCGCCATGTAATAGCAGGAAAGGTTGTGGTCTCCGGAATAAAGAACTTCCAAATGAAGCGGCTTCATTCGATCTCCGAATCGGCTCTGGTATATTTGCCGGCGCCAGCTTTTTCCAGGTTTTCTTTAATCTGATCAAAATTAAACCCTACGTCCCGCAACGACCTTATTCTTTCCGCCATTTCGGGGGTTGGGGCCCGCCTGGCCAATTCGTCGATGAGCTCCTCGTACTGGGGAATGATACTCTCAAAAACCAGGTCCCCTTCAATGCAAATGGTGGGGAGCACCCGGCCGTTGAGCTCCAGGAACTTGGCGATGCCCGACTTATTCTTAATCGACCATTCTTTATACTCGATCATGTCCTGGACGTCGGGGGGCATGGCCGCGATGGACTCCATCATGTAACCGCAGGCGGCGCACTGGACGCTGTCCAGAGTAAGCACGTCGATTTTGATTTTCCTTTCGGACATCTTTCTTCCCCCCTCCTTTTACCAGGAATCCGGATACCTGGCGTAATACTTTTCGTACCACTCCCGGGCTTCTAAAACCTGCTCGATGTGTTCCAACGGAACGTCGTAAGGCATGTCTCACCCGGGGGCGAAAACGTAGCCGTGCGTACCGCCCGCCGCCAGGCTGACGATGGCGTCTTCGCGCGGCGAAAGGATGCCCAGGGAAAGGGCCAGGGTGAGCTTGAGGTTGCCGCCAAAGCCGACCCCGTATTTTCTGGCCAGGTCGCGGACAAAATTCATGTTCAGCTGTTCATCGATGGCAAAGCCGTGGGTGCCGATCTGGCAAACGGCTTCCAGTACTTTCGTGGCGTCGCCGCAAATAAAGAAGGTCGATGTCTTTCCTTTCCGGTGGATCGTGGCAATGGCGGGCTGGCAATACGGATGGACGAATTCCTTAAAGGTTTCTTTCTTGATCTGGGAAGCCACCGGGTCGACGATGGCGATGATGTCGCACCCCATATCGCAATACATTTCCGCCGATTTTTCCACCACGTCCTGGCAGAATCTTAACACGTGATGCGCCCGCTCTTTGTTTTTGACCACGTCGGTAAAAATGCGCACCCCGGCCAGGTGGCTCCCCAGGGTAAGCGGGCCGACGGCCAAACCAAAGAGGGCGCAGTCCAATTCGTCAAGTTGCGGTTTCGCGATGCGGGCCGCCTCGAAAAGCACCGGGTAACGCCCGTCTTCGCGTCCCGGCACCTTTAAACCGGCTTCTTCCACGGTTTTATCGGCCAGGGGGTGGGACTGCACCGAAGGAACGTTGTCTTTCCAGTACTTAAGTTCCAGCCCCATAGCTTCGGCTTCCACCGACAGGTCAAAAACCAGGGGGATGCCGTCGGCTTTGTACTTTCTGGCTGTCTCCACCACACCTTTAGCCAGCAACTGCGGGTCCCGGAGAAACTTATCGGCCGGCTCGCCGATGACGAAAGCACTGTGCACTCCGGCGTACGGAACCCACGGCGCCCTGGGCGTCCTCTTGCCCCGGATGGCGTCAATCAACATTTGCTTGGCCACATTTTCTCCTCCTTTTCTTTTAGGATCAAGGCGCTCCGGAAACCCTATCCATTCCTTATTTCCCAGTTCCTTCTCCAGCCTCATCTCTCACCCCCGATGGATTGTTAATTTAAGGTTCTACCATTGTTCAAAAAGTAAAACTTATTTACACTACGGCTAAACTGCAGAGAAAAAAAATAACCGCTTCAGCAAGCAAATCTTAACTTAGATCTTTTCCGATGTAAATCTTCTCCTCCCCAATTGCAATTTTTGCTTATTGAAAAGTCAATTTTCTATCCTTAACGGTCAAGTCCTGAAAACGCGCAAAATTCGCGCTCTTAATTGCCAAAACTTGTTTGTCTGTCCAGGAAAAAATAGGCCAACCATTAAGAGGCAAAAAGCGACCGTTTATATGTTATAATTTACCATTTAAGGGAAAAAGATTTACAAGACCCGGCTTACTTTTATACAATTGCAACAGCAAGTTTTTTCTTTTCCTTCCAAGTTTAGTCATAGAGCATGTAGTTTACACTTTTTGAACAAACAGTGATAAAGTGACGTACTGCCAAAGTAGGAGGTTGGCCACATGGAGAAAGGAAAACTCAGTAGTCGGGAAAGAATGTTCAAAGCTCTCAGGGGCGAAAAAACAGATCGTCTGCCGGTGCTGTGCGTTAATCAGACAGCCACCTACGAACAAATGGAAAAAACGGGGGCATACTGGCCCGAAGCTAATTTCCGGGCTCAGGAGATGGCTATGCTGGCTGCGGGAGCCTATTCCGTCCTGGGTTTTGACGCGGTGCGCGTTCCTTTTTGCCAGACAATAGAAGCAGAGGCCCTGGGTTGTCCAATTAAGGATGGGGGCACCAAAAACGTACCGAGTCCCGCCGACTACCCATACAAGCCCGACGAGCGTCCCGCCATGCCGGAAGATTATCTGCAAAGAGGAAGGATTCCGGAATTAATTCAGGCCCTAAAATTATTAAAAGAAATGGTCGGGAACGAAGCCCTGGTTATTGGCGGCATTATCGGACCGTACAGCATTGCGGGGAGCCTGATCGGCGTTGCCGACCTGCTCCGGAACAGTTTCCGGAAACCTCATCTGATCGAGCCATTCATGGCGATCGGCGAGCTGGCCGGACGTCTTCTGGCCCGGGAATTAATCAAGGCCGGGGCCGACGCGATTTGCATTGAAGACATGATGGCTTCCCTGGACATGATCAGCCCCAAGATCTACCGCGAAATTGTTTTGCCCTGGCAAAAGAAACTGCTTGCCGAACTTCGGGACATTCCGACAATTATTCACATTTGCGGCAAGCTGGACGACGTAATCGAGGACATCGCCGGTCTGGGGGTAACGGCAATCAGTGTGGAAACAAAAGTTAATGCTCCGCAAGCAATCGAAAAGCTAAAGAAATTTGACCGCCCCATTCCGCTGATTGGCGGAGTGGATGCTCCCCACACATTATTCTCCGGCAACGTAGAAAAAGTAAGAGCAGAAGTAAGCAAGGCGATTGCCGATGGGTATCACATGATCGCCCCCGGGTGTTCCATCCCCCCCGCAACTTCGGTAGCCAGTTTAAGAGCAATGGTAGAACAGGTTGAAGCGGTTTTTAACAATTAAAAATATCGGTTTACCGACTAAGTTAAAAGGTTTCAAAATAAAAAAACGGGGGTGGGGCCGGGGTAACCGGGATGCTTTAGAAAATTACCGTCCCAACATTTCGGTATCCATTTTCAGGAAGGAACAACTGGCAAAACCAGCGCAAACGAATGTTTCTAACTTAAAAATAATATTAAAAGGAGGTTCGACCATGGCGAAGTACACTTCTATGGCTTACAATAGCGCCGACGAAATGGTTTTCGGAACGGCCAAATACCCGGTCAAATACGGGCGCGATTTTGTAGTGGGAGGCGGTTTCGTTTATCCGGAGCTGGTTCCCCACCCCCGCCCGGGTTCCGAAGAATCTAAAAAAAGCCTGGTTCGGGAGTACGAAAAGATGGTCAACGACGTCTTGGAGCGGTGCGTTCAATTAGGTTTTCCCGGAATCCAGGTGGAACTGGAACATGTTTACCAGATGACCAGGCATCCGGACTGGGGCGGGGAAATTGCCGCCACGGCCAGGCGCCTCATGGAAGATTATCACAATAAATATGGCCTTAAAAGCGCGATCAGGGCAACGATTGCCGATTACCGTAAACCGGATGAGGAAAACATCCGGGACAGCGACGCCCTGAAAAATATCCTGACTACCTTCGAAGCGAGCGCCGCGGCCGGAGCGGATAATCTCTCGATCGAATCGATGGGCGGGAAAGAAATCACCGACTACGCAATCGTTCGCCAGGACATCCGGGGTGTTCTCTTCGGCATCGGGGTATTAGGTAGCCGCGACGTAGAATTTCTTTGGAAGAAAATTGTCGAAATTGCCAATAAATATGGAGCCACCCCCGGCGGAGAAACCGACTGTGCCCAGGCAAACGTAGCCATGTTTATGGCCGGCGGATACCTGGATAAGTCTGTCCCGCATACTTTTGCCGCCATTTGCCGGGCCATCGCCGCTGCCCGCACGCTGGCGGCATACGAGCAGGGAGCCAAAGGGCCGACGAAGGATTGCGGGTACGAAGATCCGATTATTAAAGCAATCACCGGGATCCCGATCGCCATGGAGGGCAAAACCTGTGCCTGTGCCCACGCCGATTTATTGGGCAACCTGGTAGCCGCCGTCTGTGACCTCTGGAGCAACGAGGCCGTGGAGTATCACGACATGTTCGGCGGAACTACGGCAGCGGTATTCACGGAAATTTTGGGCTACGACGTCGCCTTAATGAATACAGCAATTAAGATGGGCAAGGCGAAAGATTTGCGGGATATGCTGATTAATTCGGACAAGTATCGGGACACGCACGGATTTATCCTTTCGCCGGACAATGCCTACGAGATCGGCAAAGCCATTGTCAGCAACGCCGAATCTTACTACAGCCGCGCCCGGGCAGCGGCAATCAAGGCAGCCGAATTAATGCGGGGAGACGCCAGGTTGCTTCTGTCCGATTTTGAAAAAGAAGTTCTCGAGTCTACCTATAATACGCTCTTGTCCCTGCCCGATCAAGAAGAAGATTTTCTTGCCGAATGCATTCCAATTTATCAAAAGAGTGTGCGCGGCTTCAAACCTGCCAATTACGGCTTATAAATTTACTAAATAAATACTTGGGAGGGAATGGTAAATGTACTTCCTCGACGATTACTCCGGCATTTTTGTTCGCTACGACTTAAAGCGCGAACGGGGGGAGGCCAAGGCCGTAGCCGCAGAAGATGAAGTTATGCAAAAGGTTATGCAATGCGTTGTGGAAGGCGATACGGATAACATCGGCACAGTGGTCAGAACGGCCTTAGAAACCAAAGATCCCATGGATGTTATCAATGCCCTCGTCAAGGGCATGAATGAAGTCAGCCGGCTTTGGGACGAAGGGGTGTATTATTTGCCGCAGACAATTATTTCCTCCGATGCCATGCTGGAGGGCATCGAAATTTGCGAAGAAAAGATGGGCAAGGCTTTGGAGAAGAAAGGCGTGATCATCACGCACACAGCCGAAGGCGACATCCACGACTTAGGGCAAAAAATTGTCAATGCCCTCCTCCGGGCCAACGGCTATCAGGTAATCGACCTGGGGAAGGACGTGCCCGTCGACGACGTTGTTGCCGCCGTAAAACAATATAAACCGGCCATGGTTACCGGAACCGCCCTGATGACCACCACCATGACCGCCTTTGAACGGATCTCCAAACGCCTGACCCGGGAGGGAGTAAACCTGCCTTTCGTCTGCGGCGGTGGAGCCGTTTCAGAAGAATACGTCACCAGCTACGATCTGGGCATTTGGGGGAAGGACGCTTCCCAGGCGCCGCTGATGGCGGCAGACGCTGTATCGGGCAAAGACTGGCGGCAAATGCGCGAAAAATGGAACGGTTAAGGTGAGCGCCATTGCTTGTTGATCTCGTCAACGGTTTCCTGGGCAGCGGCAAAACTACCTTTATTCAGAATCTGGTCAAGCAACTTGTTCCTTTAGAGCGGATCGTCATCCTGGTTAATGAATTTGGCGACGTGGGCATTGACGGGGTCCTGTTGGCCCAGGACGATCTGGATGTCGTGGAATTGGCCAGCGGGTGTATCTGCTGTAGCCTGGCCCCCGATTTAGGCCGGCAGCTCTTCGATATCGCTGCCAAAGTTAAACCCGACCGGGTGATTATCGAGCCAACGGGCGTAGCCACTATCCAGGGACTGCTCTCCGTAGCCGGCAGCTTGCGTTTGGAAAAATACGTGGAAGCGATCAAAGTAATCCTTTTAATTGACGGAGCTGAATTTAAAGATTTCCACGCCGGTTGCCAGACGTTTGTGGAATCCCAAATTTCCCTGGCCGATCTCGTAATCATTAACAAGTGTGATCTGATTCCGCCCGCGGCTGTCCAGGAAATCCGGAAAACGATCGCAACAATTAACCAGCGGGCGACTGTTTTAGCTACGGAGTTTGGACAGGTCACCCTGGAGCAAATGGGTACCCCGCCTACTCCAGGTGATCTGGATAATGGTGGCGGCGGCAAATGTCTCCGCCACCATCACCATCATGACCATTTGGAGAAAAACATTCCTGCCTACCAGACTTTTTCGCGAGAATACGACGGGATATTCAATTTAAACAATCTGAAGACTTTTTTTGATCGTCTCGGCAGCCGATCAAAAGGTGAAATTGCTCGCGCCAAAGGGATCTTCCGTTGCCCGGAGGGCTGGCATAGGATCGATTTCGTACCGGCAACCGGGGTCGTGGTAACCCCGCTGGCGGATAGTTTTGAACAAAGTCGGGTATTAATTATCGGCCTGGATTTAAATCACTTAAAGTTAGTCGAGAATTTACAAAAGTGCCTGCTGTACTAGACCGGGAAAACGGGTGAAGAGAAAGGTGCGTTACGGTATCGCTTTAGATCTCGGGACCAGCGGTTTTCGGGGGCAAGCCATGGATTTGAGCAACAATGAGATACTCGCTACGGTCATTACCTCTCGCCACCCAATACCCGGGGCAAATGTAATGGATCACCTTAATTTTGCCGTTGATTTTGGTCTTGATCTTGCTCATAACCTGGTGATCGCGGCCGTTAATCAAATTATCCATCAACTGGGGGTTCCTTTCGAGAAAGTAGCCAGACTGGCCGTTTGCGGGAACCCCATTCAGTTGTCTATTTTCGAAGAAATCGAAATCCGCGACCTGGCTTACGCCGGCGAACGCAAAAAAAGGGCGCTCGGCGTTATTCCGCCGAATCGCGATAGCAAGATCCTTTCTGCAGACAGAATTCGTGGTTTAGCTTTGCCAGCGCAAGCGGAGGTATACATCCCGCCGGCGGTTAGACACGAAATCGGCGCGGATGCCCTGGCGATGATGATTTTGTCTGGTCTGCTGGCAAAACCGGAAACTGCCCTGGTAACCGACTACGGGACAAATGCTGAAATGGCTTTAAAAGTGGGCGATGAAATTTTCACGGGCTCCTGTGCCGCCGGACCGGCCTTAGAAGGACAACACATAACCAACGGAATGCTGGCGGCGCCGGGAGCAATTGCCGATCTGCGCGCCGAGGGGGCCGGCTACCGGTTATATATTCTTGATCAAAATTTAATTGCCCAAACAGGTGATTTAATTGATCCTGCCCGGGGCGCCGTACTGGAGAAGGGCCCTTTAAAGGCGGCAGGAATCACCGGGACAGGGGTAATCGCGTTAATTTACGAGGGAATCAAAGCTAACCTGATTCGTCTGCCCGAAATTAAAGTCAGCAATGGTCTCGATTTAACAAACGGGATTAGATTCAGCAAAGGCGATTTAGGAGAAGCAGGGAAGGCCATCGGTGCCTTGCGCGCCGGGTACCTGACGCTGGCCAAAGAAGCAGGGATTGCGCTTGCCGAAATCGAGTGCGCTTACATGGCGGGAGCTTCCGGAACTTACGTGGACGCTTTTAAAGCCTACCAGATTGGCATGGTTCCCCCGGCAGTGAAAAAGATTTACCAAATTGGCAATACTTCTCTGGCCTTGGCCCGCCAGCTCCTTAAGCGCCCCGAATTACTGGGCGAGTTGCAAGATCTGGCGAAGAAATTGAGAGCCCGGCATTGTATGTTTGGAATGTCCAAAGATTTTGCCAACGCCTATTTATTAGAGTTATCCTTTTGGGGAGAAGGGATGCCCTGGCAACAATACCGGAAGCTCGGGCGAACTTTTAAACTCCCGGATTTACCTTTGCCGGAAGGAAACCCCGAGATTCACAGGATAGTAACACGGGATATAGACGTCTTAGGAAAGCGCGGTCTGCAGGTAATTGAGCAGGTAGGAGACATGTACCACACGTCTTTCGCCGGCTGTCTGGATTGCGGATTGTGCATTTCAGAATGCCCCGAAAAGGCCCTGGAATTAAAAGAAGGTAACGGAAGTCGAAGCGTGTTTAGCTTAAGGGTCGACCGATGCAACGGCACGGCCTGTTTGCGCTGCGAACGGGTTTGCCCAGAAAAAGCTTTTTCCCTCAAAAAATTCATGGCGTGAAATCGTCGCCAGCAACTTTAGATCTTCAGTTTTTTCTTAAAAACCAGGGGTGTGGATAAAGCATGCTTGCTAAGGAACGTATTTTGGGGCTGTTCGAAGGCAAGCCCGTTGACCGGGTGGCCTGTTTCAGCGGAACGGGCACAGTCTGGGGACAGGCGCTCAAAGAATATGGCTATACTTTTGCCGAAGTCCACGGATCAGCTGAGCAATTAGCCCGGGTGGCTGCGTTCCCCGCCCAGGCATACGGCTACGAATGCGCCGTCGTTCCCTTTGACTTATGTACAGAAGCAGAGGTTCTTGGCTGCGCGACTAATTTTTACCCGCACCAAACGCGACCGCTCTACCCCAAGGTTGTCCGGCAGGTTATTTGTTCAGAAAACGATTTGTTGCATCTGTCAATCCCCGAAAAGGTGGCCAATCTTGGCCGGGTTCCCGTGGTTACCGAAGCCATCCAGCGGTTAAAAGATCTGGTTGGTCACAAAGTGCCGGTCGGCTCCCACGTTTTAGGCCCCTATACCCTGGCCGGGCAGGTTATGGATCTAAATTCGCTGCTGCGGCTGACCATCCGGAAGCCGGAAAAAGTGCTGGATTTACTCGCCAGACTTACCGAACTAATTAACCAGATATGCATTTGTTATGTTGAGGCCGGCGTAGATTACCTGACCGTGCGCGAAATGGGAGCCACAACCGATATTTTGCCGCCCCAAATTTTCACCAAATTGATCAAGCCGCACTTAAAAAATATATTCGAAAATATACAGGCACCGAAAATCTTACATATCTGCGGCGGCTCGCTTCCGATTATCTCTGAAATGTTGGCCTGCGGAGCAAGCGCCATCAGTATTGAAAATAAAAATGCGCTGGCCCAAACAAGAGCCCGCGCCGGCTCAGAACCCTTGATTTTCGGTAACCTTGACGGGTATGGAGTCATCGTTGACGGGACTCCCGATGAGGTGGGGGCGGCAGTAATCCGGTGTTTGGAAGAAGGTTCGGACGGCATCTGGCCGAGTTGCGAAATCTCCCTTGCCGCCCCAAAGAATAATCTGGCAGCCATGATTGAGGCAACGAAAAATTACGGTGGTAAGCTGTGGTTCCGGAAAAACTTTTGTACGAAAAATAAATTAGGAGCAAAAAAATGAGCCTGGGTCAAAAGATCCGTGACTTTCGCAAAGAGCGGGGCGTAACCCTGGGCAAACTGGCAGAACAGGGATTTTGATTCAAACGAGCCCCTTTTTGGGTTTCCTCCGTCCGGTATTTACAATCTACCATTGATACAGGCTGCTCCAGGGGCAAAAAACTGACCTGCATCTTATTTTTAAAGCGCGTTAAAATTTTGATCATCCCCGGCCCCAGGAGAACGTAAAAAAGGGCGTTGCCGGCGGCGTGGAAGGTGTCCAGCCAGAAGCTGGCGGCGTAGGTGGCCAGGAAAGATTGCCAGTTGAGAGGGTGGATAAAGGCCGTCCAAAACCATATATTCATAATCCAACCGAAAAGGTAGCCCCAGATAAAACTAAATACAGTCATGGCTTTATTGTCAATACCGGGAAAAATGGTTTTCATCAACCCGGCACAAATGCCGGCCAGCCCCCAGGTAAACATCTGCCAGGGCGTCCAGGGGCCCTGACCCAGAAAAAAATTAGACACCAGGGCAGCTGTAGAGCCAACCATAAATCCGGTCCGCGGACCAAAGACAAAACCGGAGGCAATCACGATAAAGGTAGTTGGTTGCACGTTAGGAAGCATGGCGAAGGGGATTCGCCCGATCGCGGCAATGGCCCCCAGCACGGCAATAAGGGCTACTTCCCGGGATGAGACTTTGCCCTGCTCAAAACCCCAGTACAAAAGAATTAACGCAATAAACATGATCTCCGCCGAAAGCAAACCCCAGCCCTGCCTGGCCACGAAATTATCCCGGCTTCCACCGGCAAGCAACAACCCCAGGACGATCAGCAAGAAAAGGGGGAATGTAATTTTGCGCATCCGCATCCCTCATTCCAATGCCCCGGCCCGAACAACCTGTTTTGGCTGAAGCAATGGCCTAATCCATTCCAGAGCATCGTTAACCGTCAATATGCCGCCGCCAAAACCCCTCCATAGTTTACCGATCTGAGTAGAGTAAAATATTGACCTTTCTAATATTTCGTCCTTCTTCCCATCGCTGACTATTCTGCCGGCAAACATCATGATCACCCTGGAGGCGTTTTCGGCAGCAAATTCCACATCGTGGGTAACCAAAACCACACTCGCTCCTTTTTTAACCTGCCCGCGCAAAAAAACCCCCAGTTCGTCTTTCAATCGATAATCAATTCCCCTGGTAGGTTCGTCCAGCAAGATCAGCTTCGGCCTGGTCACCAGCACCGCAGCCAGGGCTACCCGCAACCTTTCCCCGCTGCTTAAATCGCGGGGGTTCGTCCGCCGGTAGCAATCAATGTGGAGCATCTCCAACAGCTCGTCTACAATTCCGTCATCCCCTAAATCGAAATTTTTCAAGGTAAAGAGCAATTCGTCTTCTACAGTATCTTGAAAAAGATAATCATTGGGGTTTTGCGAAAGGTAGGCTACCAGGCGAGTTGCCCGCCGGTCATTATTCTTGCCAATATCGTGGCCTGATAAAAAAACCTTACCCCGTCCCGGCCTTAACAATCCGGTCATAATCTTCAAAAGCGTAGATTTGCCCGCGCCATTTTCCCCCAGAATAACCACGAATTCCCCGGCCTTTATTTGAAAGCTTATATCCTGGAGTACTTCTTTATGATCAGGGTAACTGAACCAGAGATTTTTCACCTCAACCAGCGGCGGCTCTTCCCTGTTGACCGCGAGCTCTGCGCCTGGCAACATTTCCTCGTCCTGCTCCTCCTCCCTGACTTTAGGAGATCCCGCGCTATGCTTCTCTTTTTCCTGGAGAGCAAGTTTTGCACTGCCGGAGGCAAACCCTGCCTCCAGCGAGAGCTTTAAATATTTTCTACCTTCCTTAACAGTTACCGGAATGAAAGCATGCCCGAGCAAGGAGAAAAACCTAGCCACCGGGGGGATAAAAGGGATTTCCTTTTTTCCCGCCCAGCGGGCCACCTGTTCCGGGGAACCGTCCTGGACAATTCGGCCGCCTTCCATGAGCAAGACCCGGTCGGCCAGGTGAAAGCACCTTTCCAGCCTTTGTTCGATTAAAACGATGGTAAACCCCATTTCTTCGTTTAAACGTTTGACCAGGTTTAAAAAATCTTCCCCCGCCACCGGGTCCAACTGGGAAGTGGGCTCATCACAAATGAGCACCTGCGGTTGCATGGCCAATACGGCGGCCAGGGCCAGTTTTTGCTTTTCCCCGCCCGATAAATTAGCGGTAAATTCTTGCCTTAAATTGGTCAAGCCTAAAAAACTAATCACTTCGGCTACCCGGCGAAACATTTCTTTTGGAGGCAACCCCAGGTTTTCCAGACCAAAGGCGATCTCTGCTTCCACGCCGGTCATCACCAATTGCTTTTCCGGATCCTGGAAAATCATGCCTACCTCTCGCGCCAACCTGCGCCGGTCGATTTTGCGCATGTCCCTGTCCTTAAAATAAACTTTGCCGCCAAACCGGCCGCCGTAAAAGTCCGGCAGCAAACCCGCCAGCACCCGCGCCAGGGAAGACTTGCCCGAGCCGGACCCGCCGGCCACCAGGATAAACTCTCCTTCCTCAATAACCAGGTTGATCTCCTGAAGGGCCGGCTTTTCCCTGTCTGGATAATAATAAATTAAATTTTCGATCTTAAATAAGGACAATGTTGCCACCCCCAATTCAAGATCGCCGGGACGGATAAATTGAAAAGCACAATGAACAAAACAGCTACCGTCCCGGTACCGCCGAGCAGGTAATCCAGCTGCGGGTAATAAGCATAAGCACCAAAACCATGGAGCAAGCCCCAAATGCCTGCTCCCAGGGCCCCGGCGCTAACTGAAAGGCAGAGCGCATCGCGGGGTCGCCACAGGCTGCGGCGGTAACAGGAACGGGGTCCGCTGCCAAAGGCCCGCGCCTGCATGGCTTCCGCGATCTCTAAAGAATTTTCCAGAGAAGATAAAACCAATATGTTAATTAAGGAGGAACACTTTTTAACTTTTTCTTTTAGCGACCTTTTGTTAAAATCAACTCCGCGCATTTGCTGGACGCAGCGGATATTCTCAAGTTCTCTGGCCATGATCGGAAACATCCTGGTAGCTATGGAAATTACCAGGACAGATTTACCGGCGAAGCGGGAGAGCAAGTTTAAAACTTTATCCGGGTGGACAATTAAATTATAAAGGCAAAATATGCTGATTATATCCAGCAGCCTCACACTCATGGCGATACCGTAGTAAAGCGCTTCCAAAGAGATGGTCAGCCGGCCGAAGACGGGGACGTTTGGACCGTACCAGATGATGGTCTTTCCGGCACGGATCATCAGCGGGTTAATGATCATGACCAGCGCCATCATCGCCAGGCCGATTTTTAAGTAGCTCTCCCAGGTTTCCAGACCCTCCGCCGCCCAAATGGTCAGCCCGATAACAAGCAAAAGCCCCGCCAGGTAAAGCGGATGGTTGAAAACCAGGGCCAGCACGAGCAATGTGCCCAGGTAAGCCAGCGCCGGCAGCGGGTGCAGGCTTTGCAAAAATAACCCTTTTTCCTGGTAGAACAACTTATCCAGCAACCCCGGCCCCCCTTAAAAAATTACCTGGTCTTGGTCATCCAGCAAAAGCATGGGCCGTTAGCACAGCAGCCGCAACCAGGATAATTCCCCAAAGAAACGTTTTTTTAGGCATGGCTATTGCTCCTTTTGGTTATTTATGCATCTGGAATTTTACGCAAGGGTGTCCATGTGACATTATTTTCGTTTTTCCAATTCACCCCAGTTGGGAGGGGGAGCATTCATGCTCTTGCTGTACCACCAGATCACTTTATCGCCGGCCTTTAGTGGCTTTTGATCGGCAGCCACCAGCGGGATTTCCTCATTAACCTTATACATCCACCCGGCTTGTCCTTTGTTGTGCTGTCCGGCGATAGCCTCGATAAAATTTGACCAGCGGGTAGACATAGTATAGGGCAGGCCCGTAGCGTCCAGCGCACCCAGTGCCGTAATCCCCCAAACATTCTTTTCGGTTACGGTTACATTTCCAGGGCCGTACAGGAGTTCGCCGTTCATCCCCACCACGGCAATCCCCACCAGGTACCCGCTTTCTTTGCTCTCCCCGGGCAACCTGCCAACCGGCTTCTGGATAGTTGCAGCCCTGCCCTGGCCATCATTCCCGGAAGAACTCTTTTTCTGGCCAGGGGTGCTCGGGTTGGTTAAATCGTTTTTCGCCTGCGGACCAGTGCCCTGGTTAAGGGTATCCCCGGCTGTTTTTTGCTCTTCGTCTTTATTTGCCCTTTCTACCGAAGGCGTTTGTTCGCCTCCGGATAGTTGTCCACCCTTTAGCGAACTGTCTGTTTTGCTGCTGGCGGGTAGTTCCACTGTCTGTTTGGAGCCGCTAATTTTTTGCGCATAAATGGCCGGCCCTATAACAGCAGCTAAAATTATTAAAAACGCAATAACATTTCTTTTCAACCAGGCTCACTCCTTACCTGCGGGCAGCCAATACATACCTTTCTCTGGAAACGAAATAAAATTTTCCAGGCCGGCATTTGCCAGGGAGTCCAAGACCGTGGCCGATGAAAAAATTAGAAATCAGCGGGGTCATGGCTCCAACCAGGAAGCCGGCCCGGGAACCCAACACAAAGCCCGTAATGACACCAGGAACATGGTAGGTTGCAGACAAAGCACGATCCCGGTAGCTACCCGCCCCACGGCCGACAGAGCAGCCAGAACAGCAATAGTGGCTGCATTTCTAAGCTAATCAATTGTCAGCATCCGGTGAACCATTGCTGCACATTCTGCCCTGCCGGCGGTGAGGCGCGGCCTGAACGTACCGTCCGGAAAACCCCTCACCAGTCCGTGCGCGGCGGCGGCAGCCACGCTGGCCCTCGCCCAGGAAGAAACCCTCTCTCGATCCTGGAAAGTTAATTTTTGCTCTGCGGTTTGAAGGTTCATCACCCTTACCAGAATAGCTGCTGCCTCTTCCCTGGTAATGCTCTTCGCGGGCCGGAAAGTGCCGTCCTCGTATCCCCTGACCAACCTCGCACCGGCAGCGGCTGTTACTGCTCCGGCGTACCAGTCGTCCGCCTTCATATCCTTAAAGTGGTTCCGGGCACCGTTTTTCCCTTGAAGACTTAAAGCCTTGACCAACAGACTGGTAAATTCTGCCCTGGTTGCCGGGCGCGCCGGTTCAAAACGAACCCCGTCCACCCCGGCCACAATGCCGGCCCCGGCCAGGATTTCAATGGCCTCTCTGGCCCAGCCGAAGGAATCGGGGGCGACATCGGCAAAGGATTGTTTTGCTTCCCGGGCAAATACCGCAAAGTTGGAGAAGTGCTTTACGCGGGCCAAAATTAACCCTTTGGAGGCATCCACCACTGCCGGAACAGCCACCCACCGGCCGCTTGCTTTATCGTACCAGGCCAGAACCAGATTTTCGGGCTTAACCAGCGGCGGTATGCACACTCTTAAACTCAGAGTTACCGGCTCATCAAAAACGGTCCCTTCGGGGCCGAAATTATAAAGCGCTGAGATTTGCCGGTAGCCCGCCGGAGCAACGGCCGGCGAACCATTCGCGCCAGCCTTTTCTTCAGCAGACGCGGGAACAGTTTTCTTAACGGTTATTTCTATATCGTTTTTCAATGCTTTTGCCGGAATGGCCAGCGCTACCTCGGCTTTGGCGTCTGCAATAATCGCTCCCAGCCCGGCAGTTACCTTTTGCCGCAGCTCAAACTTGTTTTGTACCAGCTCCTTTTTCAGGGCCGCTATTCCGGCCAGATCCAGAGTTTGTCTGCTACCCGCTACAACCACTCCCCTGCTTATTTCACCAAGGGGACCCAGCTCACCCGCTTTTTCTTGCAAACCAAACGATTGCTCGATTTTCTCCAGCTCCGTTAAGGCATCCATTGAAGCCCGCAATGCCTCAGGAAGGCTTTCGTTTTGCTCCCGGAGGTCTGCTGGAACGACTGTTCCTGATTGAGCAGGGGTAGTTTGCTGGAGCAGGCTGTCCCAGGTGGGGCTGGGCGCGTTCATGTCCGAACTGTACCACCAGATAATCCGGTCCCCGTTTTTTACCAGGTAATCTTTGGCAAGGACCATGGGCACTGTATCGTTGACTTTGTACATCCATCCTTTCGTGCCGCTATTGGCCTGATCGGCAATGCTTTTTACAAAGCCGTTCTCGTCGTAGTAGTCCAGGCCGGTAGCTTCCAAAGCGCCCATAGCCGTAAGGCCCCATTTATTATCCTTGCCCACCGTTACATAGGAAGGGCCGTAGAGCAGTTCGCCATTCATACCCACTACGGCGATTCCAACCGAACACTCCGACTGGCCGGGCGTTGAACCAGAACCGGGGGTGCCGCCGCCCGCCACATTGCCCAGCAGCAGGTAAGCATAAAGGGCCTCGGTGGCATCGAGAACATTTCCGCACATCCCAAAACTACCGTCAGCATTCAAGGCCTTATTCATCATATAATCTACGGGGCTTAATCCCTTGCTGTTCTTCCAGGCGGCGGGGTCCTGGCCCAGCTTGTGCAAAGTAACGATAAGCTCTGCCGTATCTACCACGGGATCGTCCGGATACGGCTGGGTTTTATAAACCCCGCCGTCTTCCTGCTGCCACTTTTTCAGGTAGGCAAGCCCGATAGCAATTGCCGCCTGGACTTGCTGGTCGCCGGCATAAGCCGGCAGTTTTTGCAAATAAGCCAACGCCCGGATGGCCTGGCAGGTGGTCATGAAGTCTGCCCAGTCTTTATCCCAGGCACCATATGTGTCTCCGGCTACAGACTGCCTGGACAGAATATACGCTTTGGCATCTTCGGTGTTAAGCTCTCCTATCTTCCCCGCTTCGCCCAGGGCAAGGTAAGCCCACATATCGCTGAAAGCGCTCCCGTCAAAACCGTTTTGCGAATGCCTGGCCAGCAAAAGATCAGCCAGCTTATTTACGCGCTCCGAATCTTCCCACTTACTTAGAACCAGCAGGCACTGGGCAATGGTTTTAGTTTTCGACCGCTTCACCCAGGAGGAGTTATTGCCTGCATATTCATCGTATCTCTTACCTAGGGCTTTTAAGGCAAGCAACGTCTCGGCGGTCGAAAAAGTGCTGTCCCACGGGGCAGGAATGGCCCCCGTATCCGCATCCTGGATATCCTGCAAATATTTTAAGCCGTCCTGGATAGCTTTGTAAACGTCGCTGTTTCCGTCCCCGGCTCCGGCAAAGTAACTAAGGGCGATCAGCACCTGGGCGGTCAGATCGGATTCTTCTGGATAATAACCACCCCAGGCGGCTCCCCAGTCCTGTCCCCAGCTATTTTTATGGGGGTGCTTAAAACTATTGAGATAGTTTAATGCTTTTTGCTGATCAACACCAGAAAGCTTGCCCGTTTTTCCTAAGGCGATTAAAACTGTAACGTTATCGTAAATGCTGTTCCCAAAATAAACCTCGCTACCAACGGTATTCTGCTTACTGATAATATAACTGGCTAAAGTTCCAATTTCAGCTGAGTTCGGGTCTACAGCATGCAGGGCGGTAAGCTGTTTTGCCAGGTACACGGCATCCAACACTGATGCAGAATCTGCGGCTGCATTAGCGGAAGCAATGACAATATCCTTAAGGGCCTTACCCTCATAAACCCAACCGCCTACCGAAGAAAGGTCTTCGCCGGTCTGGACCAGCGCTTCCACGCAGCGATAATCAAAGTTCCAGCCGCCAACCTCATAAGTCATGCCGCCCCCTGTATACCCCTCTTTGAAGTAGCTAACTGCATTATTAATAGCTTCCTGTACTTGACCATAAACAGCCGAACCAACGGGTAAATCGTATTTAATCATGGCCAAAGCCTGCAGCGGGGCTTTGGTTCCATATTCATTGCCGTAAGGACCAAAACTGCCGTCAACATTTTGGGTGGCCAGAAGAAAGGTAAGCAAACTGTTATTATTACCGAGGAGATCGGTCAGTTTCTCTATTCTACTTTTAAAAGTCCGTGTTTCCTTAGTCCATTCCGGACTACCCGTCCATTTTTGAGCCGCCAGATCTTCACCGGCCAGCGTTAACACATACGGTGTATATAAACCGTCAAATTCTTTTTCCGGCTTAAACTTTCCGTTTGTATACTGGTCTTCAATAAAATCTATAGCCTTACCGGCCAGTTCCTGAGCAGTGGAGGCGCTTGACCCGTCCGCTGCGTGAGCTGCTATAGGTCCGGCGGCGGGTACCAACAAGTTAAGTAAAAAACAAAATGTTATCAGCAAGCCCATTAACCGTAGGCTAGATTTGTTTGCGTGCATCCTTTTAACCCTGCCTTTCTAGTGCTTAAATGGTGCTTAAGTGCAAAAATAGTTTCTGGAATAACTTCCAACAGATAGTTACATTTAATACTTCATAAATAAGCGCAAAACAAAAACCCCTGCCCGGTAGATGCAGAGGTTTTGGCGTGCCGCTTAAATCACCTCCCTATCTGCCGTAGGTCATACGGTGATGAAAATGGGCAGGTTTCCTGACTTATGGATCATCGCCTTTCCCTGCGCCTTCCCAGGTTTAATTGCCCAGTGGCCAAATGCAGGTTGGCTCCCCAATTACAGTGGCGGGACCGTGCCAGATTTACACTGACTTCCCTGGCCCATTTTAAGTATTAACTTTTTGAACATGCCCTTAGCTAAGTTGCGAACATTATAGCAAAATTTTCACTCCTTGTCCATTAAAACTTTGGAAATTGTATTTTTTGCCTGTTTAAACGTCGGTTTTTTACCCTCAGTTGTTCGCTGTTCTAGTGGGGTTGGGGGCTTCAACCCGGTCGAAATCAAAACTCCACGCCCTTTTGGGCTTTGATCCCCTGGGCGTAGTGGTGCTTAATCTCCTTCATTTCCGTCACCAGGTCGGCGCGGGTGACAATTTCCGGCGGGGCGCCGCGCCCGGTCAAAACCAGGTGCATTTGCGCCGGTTTGCGGTCGAGAAGGGCCAGCACTTCTTCCAATGTAATCAGCTTTAATTTCAAGGCGTAGAGGATTTCGTCCAGGATAAGCACGTCCACTTGCGCCCGGGCAAGCTCTTCACCGGCGTCCTGCAGGGCCGCGCGGGCGGCCGCCCGGTGCTCCTCCATGGTGATTTCATTGTTGAGATAGGTAAAGCCCTCCCCCAACTGCCGGATTTGGAAATTTTCCCCCAGTTGCCCGGCCGCTCGCAACTCCCCGTAGCGCCACCGGCCCTTGATGAACTGCAGCACCAGCACCTTTTTCCCCTGCCCCCAGGCCCGCATGCCCAAACCCAGGGCGGCGGTGGTTTTTCCCTTGCCGTTGCCGGTGAAGACCATAACCAAACCTTTTGTTTCGGACATTGCCAAAACCTCTTCTTTTTTGGTATCATGAAACGGGGGGCTTCCGCGACTTTTGTTCCGGCCCTTTCAGGCCGGTTTTTCATTGGGGGCTGCGCAAAATGGCTAGAAAAATTTTATTAGAAGTTGAGCTTGGCTTAAAAGGCGTTGAAAAAAGAGACGTTTTCGTTTATCTCGACGACAGGCTGGCGGCCAGCTACTTCGACGTGGCCTACGAACAGATCCACGCCCTCGCCGAAGAATTCCGCCGCCAGCACCCGGGCGCCGAACTGGACGTCTCCTGCAAGGGCGAAGACTGCTGTGGAAAAATACACCAGTGGAAGTTAGATATGTAAAAACGAGCCGCTTTCAAGCCAGCGCCAGCTTTTGGCGGCGCTTTTCCTCGTACATGCGGTCGTCCGCTTCTTTGATCAGTCTGTCCACGGTTGGCGCGGGCCGGCCGGGGGTCAACGCGGCAAAACCGATGCTCAACTGAACGGGAAGCTTTGTTCCCGCCCCTGTAATGGCTTCCCCTGCAATAGACCGGCGAAGCCGCTCCGCCACCTTACAGGCTTCCTCCTCGTCAGTTTGGGGGAGGATCACGGCAAACTCGTCCCCGCCGATGCGGAAAACCGCGTCAAAGTTCCGGCAGTTGGCCTGCAGGTGCCCGGCGGTGCGCCGGAGCGCCTCGTCCCCCGCCAGGTGGCCCAGCGTATCGTTGATCATTTTGAAATTAGTAATGTCGATGATCAGAAGCGTCAGCGGCGTTTCGTAGCGGATGGCGCGGTTCATTTCCTCCAGGATTTTTTCCTGAAAGGCCAGCCGGTTGCCCACGCCGCTCAGGAGATCCAGGCGCGCCTGCTTTTCCAGATTTCTTCTGGCCTCGTTCAGCTCGGCATTCAACCGGGCAAGCTCCCGGTTGGTTTCTTCCAGGCGGCGTACATATTCCTTCAACTCCCGCTTCGCCTGCACCTGCCCGGTAACATCGCGGGCAATCCCGCGCACAAAGGGGCTGTCGCCCTTGAACAGCACCGAGTTATACTCCAAAAAGCGCTCACCGTTTTCTTTAGTCCTGATGCGCATGGGGCCGCGGCTGGCCCCCCGGGTGAGAACCTCGTGCAGGTAGTCCTGCAACAGGTGCCTTACCTCGGGAGCCAGGACATCTCTAATGCTCTTTCCGATCAGCTCCTCGGTAGAGGAACCGGCAATCCGGGTGATGGCTGGGTTAATGTCGAGAATATAGCCCGCCGGGTCGTGGATGTAAATAATGTCGTTGACGTTGTCAAAGAGGTCCCGGTAGCGGGCTTCCGCCGCCTGTAGAGCCTGCAGAAGCTTCTTTTGCCCGGTGACGTCGAGCAGCTGCCCCAAAATGGCCGGGCGGCCCGCAAATTCCGCCAGAGAAAAATAGCCGTGCAGGATCCGCACCTCCCCGCTCCGGGTGACGGCTTTGAATTCGTAGTCCGTCACCTCCTCCCTGCCCTCCAGCCGCCGGCGGGCGCGCGCCTGCATCATTTCCCGGTCGTCGGGATGCACCAGGCCCCAAACGTTCATCCGCAGCAACTCCTCCGTGCCGTAGCCGGCCATCTCCGCCAGGCGCGCGTTGACGAACTTAAACCGGTCGTCCTGGTAAATATAAATCGGTAGGGGGGTCCGTTGAAAAAGGGGGGCAAGCTTCTCAATCTCCATAAAGCAAAGAACCCTCCGGCCTGCTTGATGAATTGCCCGCACGATGAGGTGGAGCAATCTTCCTTATTTCTTTTTATTCGACCTCCCCTGGTAAATTTCCTTTAGTAAAATTTAACTGTTGAAATTTAATTTTGTATCTGAGATTAAAAAGCAATCACGTAATTAGGGGTTTGGGCATAAAAAAGGTCAGTTCACTCTTTGACCGCATACCCGGCGTCGCGAACCGCTTTTTTAATGGCTTCCGGGCCCGCGACTCCCGGCTCGTAAACCACCTCGGCGGCGCCCCCGGAAAGATCCACGGCAACCCTGGCCACGCCGGGAACCGCCTTGACAGCATTTTCCACGCTCCGCTGACAGTGATCGCAGTGCATTCCCTCAATTTTCAGCAGCAGTTTTGCTTCGGCCAACTTCCATCCCTCCTTTTCAAACCAGGATCGCCCTTCCCGCCTCGCCTCCGGAAAAAGCAACCCCGCGCTTCCCCGGGATCAATTCGCGGGGCCGGGCAAAAATCCTTTTCATTCACAGCAAATACTGCATGACGTAATTAACCGCCAGCCCCGTTACAATTATGCCCAAAACTCCTCTGATTAGCCGCTCCTGCAGGTATTTTTGGAGGTAGGCGCCGCAGTACGTGCCCAAAAAACCGCCGACGCCGAACAGGGCGCCCAGGGCCCAGTCGGGCGAAACGGCGCTTTGCATCCCCAAAGGAGTAAAGGCAAGCGCAGTGTAAAAAATCACGCCGGCGATGGAGGTGAGGAAAGTCCCCGCCAGCGCCGCTCCCGCCACCGTATAGACGGGCAGGCCCAAAACGGAAACGCAGAAAGGCGCGATGATCGCGCCGCCGCCGATGCCGTAAATCCCGCCGACCAGGCCCACCGCCAGGGCCAGCACAAAAACGGCCGGTGTGCTGAAGGAAAAGGTCTCGCCCCAAAATTCGTACTCGATTTTGGCCGGCGATACCTTTTTGGTTTTCACCACCGCCTCTTTGGGCAGGCCGGAGGCAAGGCGCGCGTGCTCCTCTCCCTTTAGCTGCCGAACTCTTTCTTTAAACTTTTTTTCCAAGGCCTTGCTCTGGTCCTTGCTCTGCAAATAGCGGCCCGTCGTCTCGTAAAGCAGGCGGACGCCCAGGTACAGCAAAACCAGGCCGACGAAAAACTTAAAAGCCCGGGGGTCCGGCAAATAGCGGATGCGGATCCACGCTCCTCCGAAAACTCCCGGCAGAGTACCCACAATCACCACCCACGTCAGGGGCCAGGCCATTCTTCCCTCCCGGATAAACCTGGCCAGCCCCCCGGGAATGGCGACGATGTTGTAAATCAAATTGGTCGGGGAAACCGCCGGGGAAACGAAACCCAGGACGCTCACCTGAAAGGGCAACAGCAAGAAGGCCCCGGAAACTCCCGCCGTAGCGGTGACGGACGAAACGGCGAAAGCCACCAGCGGCGGAATCAGCGGAAAAACTTCCACGCCCGAAACCGGAAAATACAAAGCGCTCCCCCCTCTTCATTAAATATCAAAGCCCAAAATCAGGCAACCCTTTGAAAAGCCTTTCAAAAACTTGTGACATTATTCACTAACCTAAGTTATGATATCATATATCTATTGTTCTAGCAACCACTATCTTGAAAGAAGGACAAACTTTATTATATAGTTAAAAAAGAGGGTTTACCAAAAAGGTTCTGGAAGGGAGAAAATTCTGCCAGTGCGCTTTCTTTCCCTGGGCGGCGGCCACGAGGTGGGGGCCAGCTGCTACTTCCTGGAGCTGGCCGGCGTTCGGCTGCTGGTCGACGCGGGCATCCGGGTAAGCGGCCGGGACGCGGGCATCAACGCGGACGCTTTGCCGGATCTGGCTTTCTTGTCGGAAACCGGGGGCTGTGATGCCATTCTGGTTACTCACGCGCACCTAGACCACATCGGCGCCCTGCCCCTGGTCCATCAGGCCTTTCCCGCCGCACCCATTTACGCCACCACTCCCACCGTGCACCTGATGCGGGTTCTGCTGGCGGACGCGCTCAAGCTCATGTCCCAAAAAGCAGATTTAGAAAGGGAATGCCCTCTTTACGACGCCGACCTGGTTGCCCGGATGTTCACCCGCGTGGTTCCCCTGCCGGTGGGAAAAAGCATCGCCATCCAGGACTCCGTCCGGGCGCACTTCTTTCCGGCCGGGCACATCCTGGGCGCGGCCATGCTCGGCCTGGAAAGCGACGAAGGGCGGGTGCTCGTTTCCGGCGATATCTCCCTGGGCAACCAGCGCACCATCCCCGGCCTGGTCGTCCCGCGTTTTAAGCCACACCTGCTGGTGCTGGAAGCCACCTACGGCAACCGCCTGCACGCCAACCGCCAGCGGGAAGAAAAGGGCCTGGCCGAAGCCGTGGCGCAAACGGTAGCGGCGGGCGGCCACGCGCTGGTGCCCGCCTTTGCCCTCGGGCGCGCCCAGGAGGTTATTCTGCTCCTGCAGGCCTTCCAGCAGGCAGGCCGGGTGCCCAAATTTCCCATCTGGGTGGACGGAATGGTGCGCAGTGTCTGCCAGACTTACCTGAACTTTCCGGAATACTTAAAGGGGCCGGTCAAGCGCCTCATCTTAAACGGCCAAAATCCCTTTTACCGGGAAAAATCCTCCGTCCAGCCGGTGAACAACGCCACCCAGCGGGAAAAAGTGCTGGGCGGCGCTCCCTGCTGCATCGTCGCCAGCTCCGGCATGCTCACCGGCGGACCTTCCCAGTTTTACGCCGCCCGCCTGGCGGATGACGAAAAAAACGCCATTCTGCTGTGCGGTTACCAGGACGAAGAAAGCCCGGGGCGCCGGCTCCTGGCGCTGGCCGAAAACCCGGAAGGAGAGCTCCTGCTCGACGGTGTACCTATCCGGGTGAAATGCCGGGTGGCTAAGTACGGCCTTTCCGCCCACGCCGACGCCGGGGAACTGAGCTCGCTGGTCAGCCAGCTCAAGCCCCGGCGGGTGGTTTTGGTGCACGGGGAAAAGGAGGCGCGCCAGGCCCTGGCCGGACAGCTTGCCCCCCGCCACGCCGTAAGCATGCCGGACAATGGCGAGGAACTCCGGTTTACTTTCCGCCGGAAAAGCCACCCGGTGCAGGCGCCGGCTGTAATCGCGCCGGCCGCCGGGGAACAACAAAAACGGGAGATTGATTTGGCGGCGCTGTGGGATTATCTTTTAAAACAGGAAAGGCAAATAAACCAGCCGAAGCAGCTGTATACCGCCGAGGAACTGGCCACCCTCTGGTACGGGCCGGCGGTCTCCGCAGAACAGCAGGAACGGACGCGTCAGCTGCTGGCCGAAGATCGCCGCTACTTTGCCTCCGACTGGAAGCATCCCTATTTTTACCGCCCCCGCCGCCCCGATCTGGTGGCCGGGGAACTCCGGCGGGAGCAGTTGATGCTGCAGCTGGGCCACCTGGCGGGCCATCTGGTGCTGCTTAAAGACGCCGGCGGCGCGACGCGCGCCGGGATTTGCTTCGCCGTCGGCGACCAGGGCTTCGAAGCCTGGAAAATCGGGCGGGAAGAAACCGCCCACCCGGCCGAGAGCCTCCTGGAAATCATCGCCCCCTGGCCCTTTACCCAGGACCCGCCGGTTTCCCGGGAGGAAAAAATCCGGCTGCATAAATTGCTTTCCCGGGTCAAGCCGGTTTATGCCTCCCTGGCACCCCGTCCGCTGTGGGAAAAGCTAACCGCCGCCGGGCCGACGCCCCGCCCGCTGGCCGAAATAGTCGATTTGTTGGCCGGGGAACCGGCGGGCAAAAAGAACGGGGAGCCGCTGGGGGGAAAAGCCGCGGCGGGCGCCCCGGGGGAAACAGCGGGGGAAACTGCGGAGGAAACGGCAGAAGAAGCGGTTTACCGCCTGGCGGTGGCCTTCCGGCTGAACAACCACCCCGAATACTTTGAGCGCCTTCCCGGGAAGCCCGGGTGCGCCATGTACAAACCCAGGCCGGAAATTCCCGGAGATGCCTGTGAGGTGGCCGCGGCTCCGGACGAAACTCCGGGCCAACCAGTTGAGCGGATTGTCGATCAACTGGAACAAAACGCCGCCCTGGCTCTGGTCGAAACCACCTTTCCGCCCGGCAGCGGGCTCTACCGGAAAGGGGTGGAGCGCGAGCGGGGCAAAATCGTTTTATATTTTCATTTTCCCCAAACCGCCGCCGTCCGTTACCAAAAGGAACTGGCGGAGCTGGCCGCCGCCACCGGCTGGGCGGTGGAATTGCACCCGGAAGCCCACCACGGCGCCTTAAACGTACTTGTCCACAGGCTTCTGCCGGAAGGCTGGACGCTTCTAAAAACCCCTTCCATCTACAGGGAACAGCGGCAGGTGGTAGTGCGCTGCCTCCCGGAAGAAGAAGGTCAGGACCCGGAGGAATTTTCACGAACCGCCGGCGAACTGGCCCAAGAATTTGAAAAAATTACCGGCTACACCCTTGTCCTGGCGCAACCGGCCGGCAACCACGCCCCTCCAACTCCCCCCGCCGACCCGGCCGCTCCGGCCGCCCCGCCGGAATTACCGGCGCCATCCGCCGGCGCCGGCCCGCCGAAAATGGAGATCAACCAGAGCTACGCCATGATCAAAAACCGGCTGCAGAGCGCGGGAGCCGCCGTCTACCGGACCGGCAAAAAGACCGGCGGCGGCCGCGAATACATCGAAGTAACCTTCATCAGCCCCCAAATCGGGGAAAAGTACCGCTCCGTTTTAGCTGCGCTAGCCACGGAAACGGGCTGGGAACTGCGCATAAACCCCGAGCCCAACCAAAATGAAATAAAAAACCTTGTCCGCTCCCGCCTGCCCGGAAGTTGGGGAATAAAAAAAGAGCCGGGCTTTTTCAAAGACCGGCAGGAAATCCGGGTAAAGCTGGCGTCCCCGCCCGCACCGGAGGATCCCGCGCGGGAAAACCTGGCGAGGGAAATTTACGAGTTGACGGGGTACAGGCTGATTTTCGAAAGTTAGTTTTTAAATAATTTTATTCGCTCAAACTATAAACAATTAATCTTCAAAAACTTCAAACTAACCTCTCTAAACAGCCGCTCAAATAGCTTGTCCAGGGAAAATTTGATATGCTAAAATTTGATCGCGGCCCGGCACACCGGTATGAAAACCCGCCCAAAAGGCAATAATGGCAGACAAAGGACAGGAGCGATTCACCGCATGCCCGCCCAAATTTACCCTTTCCCTACTTTTGAGGACCAGCAAGTAATCCGGACGGCAATCGAAGTATTTTTGACTTCCCAAACGGGGGCGGCCCGGGACAGGATGCTGAAAACCATCAGGGCAGTTCTCGACCGCTACCGGATCTCCAGCTTCAGCTTTCCTGATTATATCGTAGAAGCAACAAAAACGCCGGGTTTTTGTACGGTGCGGGCGAGAAATTTTGTTTCCGGCCAGCGCTGCCCCTGGTGCGGCGAATACCTCTACGGCATGAACAGTAAAGTCCGCATTTTAAGCATTCAGGAACGCCGGGACTGCCATCTGGTCACCTACGGCTGTTCTTGCGGAAGGATATTCGCCAAGTACGAACAGCTGAAATAAGTTGACAGTTTCCCGTTAATATGCTAGGATTATAGCTGCGGAAGACACACGCCGAAGTGGCGGAACTGGCAGACGCGCCGGACTCAAAATCCGGTGGGGTTCGCCCCCCGTGTGGGTTCGACTCCCACCTTCGGCACCAGGCCATTGTCGGGCCTTCGGGGCCTCAAAAATTTTTCTGACAAAAATGAATCCGGTAGAGCTGAGCGAGACACGTCGGATTGCTTCCCCCTTCGTGGCGATAATACTATATCACGAAGGGGGTTTTGCTTAGATGGCGAAAAGCAAGTTAGTACGCATCAAAAAGGATGTACCGGAGACATGGGAGCATGCCCTGCAGTGGTTCCTTAACTGGAAGCAGGCACAAAGCACCAGCAAAAGGACTCTGAATGATTACCGGTACCACATTTCTCTGTTTTACCAGCGCTTTCCTGATACCTACCTTTCGGACAAGCTAATGCCCGCCGTCCTGGAACACGCGAAACAAGTAATGAAACCAGCAAAGTACAACCTCCGCCTGGTCTACCTGCGGGCGTTTTTTAGCTAGATTCCGCTGAAAAAAGCAACCTCCGCAGGAAACCGGGTTTTTGCGTCGAACCATGATCAACATAGGGATTCCCTCCCGGCGTTTGTTTGGTTTTCTTCTCCTTAAACAATTCGCCACAGGAGCCGGAATCCCTTGATTTATATGCATTTTCAAAGAACTTTTCGGCTGACTTTTTCAGCGGAATCTAGCTAGGTGTAACCAAAAGAAAAACAGAACAATAAAATAAATAAATATTTTTTCCTGGAGATGTAACAATGACCAAAAGGAGGCCATCAGGCATGGCTAGAATAGCACCTTCGACATGCGGCCGCGGGGGGCGTTCTTTCGCCACCAGTGCGGCGGCGGAAACGCGGAGGTTAACGGTAAAGGTCTTCAGCCGAGGGATTAACGGCCCGCCCGTTCCGCTTGACGATTTTCAGTTCATTGTCAACGAAAACAATGTGGGTGATCCCCAGGTGGGAGTGCCGGAAGATCAGGTGGATGAAAGCAAAATTCCCTCCCTGAAGCCCCCGGCCAGCCACAGCCCGGTGGTTGCGGCGGGGGACTCCGGCAACCCTACGGTTTATGTGCCCCCCGGCAGCTACCTCGTATCCGTGAAGGCGCCGGGACACAAAATGGGCGGCAACTGGGTTACTGTAGACGGCGGCGAAGCGGAAGTTGCCGTTGAGCTACTGCCGGATCCCCTTCCCCTTAGCAAAATAAGGGTCTTTGTTTTTCACGACAACCAGCCGGTCAACGGGGAACCGGACCTTCCTTCCGAAGCAGGGCTGGAAGGGTTTCGCATTGTGGTGGCAGATGCGGCGGGTGAATTAACCGTAGATTATTTCGGAAACCCGCTGGGAACCCAATACGAAAAGGACGCGGAAGGGAATTTTATTTTTGACGCCAACGGCAACCCCATTCCCATCCCCGGCACAGGTGATATCAAAATACTTACAGACAAAAACGGGTACGCCGTGGTGGAAAACATTCCGCCCGGGAAATACGGGGTGCAGGCTATCCCGCCGGACGGCACGGACTGGGTGCAAACCACCACCATCGAGGGTACCCGTGTCATCGACGTCTGGGTGGAAGAGGGGAATGACGGGTACAGCAGCGAGTACCTCTACCGCTTTCCCGTGGTCTGGTTTGGGTTTGTCCGCCCGATGGAATTTCCCGCCCCTTCCCCGGGTGAGGCCAGGGGGACGATTCGCGGCCTGGTCCGCACAGTCTTTGAATACGACACCCCGGGTGTGCCCATCGCTTTTGGGCCGCCGGTGGAACGCCCGTGGATCGCCCTTACCGATATCGGGGGCAACGACCAGCAGGTCTACCTGGGTCGCGGAGAAGCGGACGGTTCTTTTCTCATTAAAAATGTTCCCCCCGGATTGTACCAGATGGCCGTCTGGGATGAATACCTTGATTACATTATATCCTTTCGCACGGTGCAGCTGCCCGGCAAAAACGGTTCCCTGGACGTGGTCGTGGAAGACGACCCGGTAAACTACCCCGGACAAATCGGCATTCCCCGCTGGTACGGGTGGATTAAGGGGAAAGTCTTTATCGACAGCAATGAAAATGGGATTTTTGAACCCGGCGAAGAGGGGGTTGCCGGGGTTCAGGTGGTGACCCGTTTTAAAGACGGGACAATTCAGTACGCCACTGTCACTGACCTGGAAGGTAATTACAGTTTCGATGAGGTATTTGAACTGGAACATTTTACAGTGGCCGGGGCGGGCTTTACCCGCCTGGACCGCACAGGGGTTTCCGCCAATCCCGATCAGCGCTACCCGGTGCCGGAAGTGTTTGACGGGGCTTTGACCGCCGCCGTCTTAACGTGGGCCGGAGGCACAAACTACCTCGATTTCGGGAAGAGGCCGTACAGGCGGGGCGAGAATGGCGGGATAAGCGGGATCGTCCATTACGCCACCATGCGCAACGAGACTGACCCCCGGTTGGCGGCCGCAGAGGACTTTGAACCCGGCATACCCAATGTAACGGTAAACCTTTATCAGAAAAACAGCGACGGCACCCTCGTCCTGATTAACACCGTGAAAACAGATGCCTGGGAACACCCCGCAGGCTGCGTGCCTCCCCACGCGCCGCCGGATCCCCGCTGCATAGAAAAGCCCAGCCTGGGAGATCAAATCAGGCCGGGCGTGTTCGACGGGGGGTACGCTTTTAAAGAAAAATGGGTTCTGGACGGCAGCAATGTGCCGGTTCGCGACCCTGACACCGGTGAGTATCTGAAGGAGCCCCTTCCGGTCGGCACCTACTACGTGGAAGCGGTTCCCCCTGCGGACCCCAACAACCCCCTCCCGGACGGCAGCCCGCGTCCGCTGTACAGGGTGGTTGCCGAGGAGTCCGTCAACACCGACCAGGGCGATCCTTACGTGATCAATACCCTTCCCCGGCAGCAGGACGGGGTCCCGCCGTGTCCCGAAAGGAAACCGGCGAAAGAAAACCGGGCCTGGATACCTGCGCCCCCTTGCGCCGGCGAGCCGCATCTGGTTCAGGATCCCCGGAGCCCCTATTACGGCCAATACCGGCCCCTTTGCAACATTAAGGAAGTAACCCTGGGGGACGGGGAAAATGCAACGGCCAACTTTTTCCTTTACACAGACGTACCTGTCCCGGGAAGAATCCTGGGCCTGCTGGTGGACGACGTAAACATTGAGACGGACCCGAGTTTAATCTATTACGGAGGAAAAAGGGGGATACCTTATACTCCCATCGGCATCAGGGACTACACAGGCAAACTGATTACCACTGTACATTCGGATAAAAACGGTATTTTTGAAGTGCTGCTCCCGTCAACCTATACGACCAACGTGCCCACGCCCTCCGGAATTGTACCGTACATGTACAGGGTGGTCGGAAACGACCCCGGGGACCCGGACAAGCCGAACCTTAACTATAACCCCAATTATCAGACCCTGAGCCTGGTCTTTGACGTCTGGCCGGGCAAGACCACCTACGCGGACGTAGCGCTCTTCCCGATCACCGCCTTCGTGGCCACCAGCCAGTCGCAGTTTTCCAGGCCCCCGCAGTGTGCCGTGCCGCGCGGTACGCCCCAGCTGTTTAAAGTTGACCGGGTGGTCGTCACCGAAGGGGAAGAAATTGTTCTGACCGGGCTCGATTTCGGCGCCGCGCAGGGTGAAGGAAAAGTTACTTTAGACGGTGATCACCGGCATGTCCAGGTGCTGGCCTGGAGCGACAAATCCATCACCATAAAAGTGCTGCCCTCCTTCTCCTCCGGCCGGGGGGGAACGGCCCAGCTGCTGGTAACCAACGACAACGGCAAGGTAACCCCCACCGGAATCACCATTCATGTGTTAGGAGGCGATTATCACCCTGCGGTATTGCACGTAAAGAAGGACGGTACCGGAGATTACACCACTATTCAAGAGGCCATAAATGTAGCCGCGGGGGAAACTCTCATCGTTGTCCATCCCGGCATTTATTACGAGAACCCGATCCTGTACACCAGGGCAGCCGGAGACCCGGTCATCAAGAAAGTGAGACTGCAAGGGTTAGGGCCGGGAGGCATCAATCCCGTCGGGCCGGGGGGAAACCCGGTAACCATCACCGGATCAACCATTGACGGCCGGTTCTTCTTGACGGACCCGGCGGCCTGGCGCAATCTTTTGAACACACTGGATTACGATTACATAGATGCCCCTGATCTCTACGAAGGGCAGGTCATCACCGTGCTGGCCAAAGACGGGGACTTTAACCGTGAGTTCAATTCCCGGATTGATGGATTTACGATCACCGGCGCCAGGGGGAACGGGGCGGGAGGCATCTATGTCAACGCCTACTGCCGGTACCTGGAAATCAGCAACAACGTTATTCAGAGCAACGCCGGCGGATTCGGCGGCGGAATTACCATCGGCAAGCCTTATGCAGGCAGCAGCCATAACGAGAACATCCGTATCCACCACAACCGGATCCTGAACAACGGAGGTTTAAATCTGGCCGGCGGCATAGGTATTTTTAACGGCGCGGACAACTACACAGTGGACCATAACGTAATCTGCGGCAACTATTCGGCCGAATACGGCGGGGGTATTTCCCATTACGGCCTTTCCCCCAACGGAAGCATCCATCATAACTGCATACTTTTTAACGCGTCCTTTGACGAAGGGGCCGGAATCCTGGTGGGAGGCGAATTGCCGAAACCGCCGGCGGAACTTTCTCCCGGATCAGGCAACGTCAGTATATACAACAACCTCATCCAGGGCAACCTGGCCAATGATGACGGAGGCGGGATAAGGCTTCTGCAGCCGACAACCTATGAAATTAAAATTTACAATAATATGATCGTCAATAATGTTTCTACAGACCTCGGGGGAGGCATTGCCCTGGATGATGCTTCCGAGGTGATTATCTACAACAATACCATCGCCAAAAATATTTCCACCGCCACGGCGGAGGACAGCGACCGCCTGCCCCACGGAGCCGGCCTGGTAAGCGAAGTAAACAGTACAGCCTTTCAGGCGGTCCTGCCGCCGGACGCACCGAACTTCAGCAATCCGGTTCTGTTCAATAATATCTTTTGGGACAACAGGGCTTACTATTTTGATTTGAACGCCCGCCAGCTGGCCGACGGCGGAGTGATCGACCTGGAGGTATTCGGAACGCCCGGCACTTTCAGCCCCTACTGCTGCAGCCTGACCCGGGCCTACCCCGGGGGAAGCAACAACTTGACGGGAAACCCGGCCTTTGTCCGGGAATACGACACCAGCGTCAAGGCCGCCGTCTTTGCCGCCCAGCCTGATTTCAAAAACATCAAAATTGCCGTCGATGTTCCCGAACTGATGGGGGATTATCATTTGGCGGCCGGATCCCCGGTTATCGGCAGGGGCGCGCAGTCCTTCGGCGGTTACGGCGCCCCGGCAGATGACTTTGACGGAGATGCCCGGGGAGTTATCATCGATATAGGAGCCGACCAGTACCAGGGATAAGGGAGTTGAGGAGGCGAAAAAATGAGAGTGGAGCTGCGCCGCGCGGCAACTGACGGGTGGATTGAGACGCCCGACGGGAGGACTCATTACATTTTCGGATTCGTGGACGTAACCGGCGTACCGGAAAACGAACTGGTTAATTACCGAGGCAAGGCCGAGCTGATGGCTCCTCCGCTGGTTTTAAGGGCGGGGGACCAGGTTTACCTCACCCTGACCAACCTGGGTACTCCCAGCAGGCCCGACCTTGATGATTCCCACACCATCCATTACCACGGGTTCCCCAACCAGATCGCCGTTTACGACGGGGTGCCGGAAGCATCTTTCGCCGTTCCGGTGGGCAGGGACTTCGTGTATTTTTACAAACCTCTAAATCCCGGGACTTACATGTACCACTGCCACTTTGAACCAGTGGAGCACATCCAGATGGGCATGGTGGGCCCGCTGGTCGTCCGGCCGCAGGATTATAACCCCGCGGACCCGGCTTACAAAACCGCGTACGGGTACGGCACGGGCACGGAGTACGACCGGGAATACTACGTGTTTCTAAGCGAACTGGACTGCAACATCCACAACCTGATCGCCACGGTCCAGGAGCCCGATTGGACTGAATACAGGGCAACCTACTGGTTGATTAACGGACGCTCCTACCCGGACACCGTCGCCATGACAGCCGGCGGCAGACTGCAATTTCAACCGTGGCCGGCATTAATCAGGGCAAACGCCGGGGAGAAAGTGCTGCTGCGTTTCGTCAACCTGGGCTTCCAGCAGCAGGCGATGGAACTCCTGGGCACAGCCATGAAAGTGGTCGGGGTGGACGGGATGCGCCCCGTAGGGATTAACGGCGAGGATCTCTCTTATTATAAAGACGTAATTTTTATCGCTCCCGGGCAGTCTTACGACGTCATCTTGAAAGCGCCGCAGGCGCCGGGAATGTATCCCGCAACGCTGCTCCTATACAACCGCAACTTTACCAAAAATACTTGCGGCGGGATGGAACCGGGGGGGATGATTACGGAAGTGCAGATTTTTGCGCCCGGAACCCTGCCGCCCCAGACAGAGCCCAACCAGCCCTGAGCTGAAACCTTGCCCGGAAGGGTTTTTACAGAACCCGACAAGTTAATAATTAAGTGCCAGGCACCGGCTATTAACTTATTTTTCTTATGTGCCTTTGTGCCTGTTGCCTTTGTACCTATTTTTTTCTGGGGAGAGATAAAGTTATGCCGGCCATTAATTTGTGGGCAACAGACGGTTACATCAGCACACCGGACGGTAAAAGCATATACATTTGGGGCTTTACCGATCAAGAAGGCGGGTCTGCTCAACTACCAGGACCCGCGATCATAGTCAAACAAAAATTTCCTCCCCCGCTTAAAACGGTCGTTACCGTAAATCTTACCAATAACCTCCCGGAGCCGGTATCGCTGCTGTTTCCCGGACAGGAGGATGTAACGGCCAACGGCCGCCCGGTCCAACCCCAGTACCTGAACGGTTCCCTGGTTTCCTTTACCAATTACGCTTTGCCGGGCGAAACCATTACTTATACCTTCGCCGCCGCCAGTCCGGGCACATTTCTTTACGAGAGCGGAACATATCCTCATAAACAGGTGCCCATGGGGTTATACGGAGCCATTATCGTCAGACCCTGGGAGTATATGATTGAACATAAAACCGCCTACGGCACCGACACCGGTACGGAATTTGACCGGGAATACCTGCTGGTTTTGGGGGAAATAGATCCCGATCTCCACCATGCCGTGGAAACAGGCAAAGCCTACGATACAAGGGCTTACAAACCCAGGTACTGGACGATGAACGGCAGGTGCGCCACCGACACGATGCTTCCCGACAACGCAGCCCAGTTGCCCAACCAGCCCTACGGCTCCATGATCATGATGGAACCAGATGAAAAGATCCTTATCCGCTATGCCAATGCCGGGGTTGCAAACCACCCCCTGCACCCCCACGGCAACCACACCCGGCTGGTCGGGCTGGACGGGAAGCTGCTGCAGAACAGGATAGGCTTACGGGTAACCGACCTTTCTTATAAGAGGTTTACCGTTCTTGCGGGCGCGGGCCAAACCTGCGACCAGATCTATACCTGGTCCGGTTTGGGTTTTGACCCGGTTACCAACCCTATCCCCGCGAGGCTGCCCAATCTACGCAACATGGTGATCGCCCATGGCGGCATGACCATGTGGAGCGGCAGCCCGTACCTGGGCGAAAAGGGAGAGCTCCCGCCCGGAGTGGTTTCCTATAACCGGGCCGGTGAATACCATTTTATGCTCCATTCCCATGCGGAGCCCGAGATTACCAACTGGGGATCTTACCCCGGAGGATTAAT
>JBFLZY010000002.1:0-99794 GCA_040755975.1 Bacillota bacterium
CTTTAGGCTGGATTTTAATCCAGCCGGAGCCGGGCGGAAAGGGCGGAGCCCGTCTTTTAAAGGCTGCGAACATTTGTGCCATCACGAAAAAAATTTAATTTGCCTATTGACATAGAAGGTCTTTCTTGTCTTGACTAACCTTTGGTGACGACCTGGCATCTTTAAGTACAATCGGAAGGCGGGTTGTGAAAAGTCCGGGGGGACATAGAAATTCACAAAATAATTTCGGCATGGTATAATAAACCGAAAGAAGGATATACCGGCTCTTGCCTGGCAGCAAAATATCCGCCGGAAGAAAAGGTTGTGGAGGGTGCGGGCCGGGGTCCCTTCCCGTTACCTGTCTCTCGATTCTCGCTTTTATTGCAGAAGGAAAATTCGCCGCCGCCGGTGAATATAAAAGCCAGTTCTAAATTTTCAAGAAGGAGCGGCCCGGATGATTGATGTGGCTAATCTGGCGAAAGCCGGTTTTTTGCGCAAATACGCCGCCGGTGAAGTAGTTTGCCGGGAGGGGGAGCCCGGCGCGGAAATGTACGTGATTTTGCAGGGCAGGGTGGAAATCACCGACGGAGGTGGGGAGCCGGCCGTTTTGGCTTCCGGTGATGTTTTCGGCGAGACGGCGCTCCTGGATAAATTGCCGCGCAGCCCTGCGGCCAGGGCGGCGGAGGATTCTGTTTTGCTGGTTTTGACGGAAGATAATTTCAAAGATGTAATCAGTGCGGAACCCGCGCTGGCGCTGCGGATTATGAAAAAAATGGGCGCGGAAATTCGCCGGCTGAAGGAGGAATTAAAAAGTCCTCCCGCCGAAGCCGGGGTCGCTGCCGGAGCTGTTGGTCCGCCGGCCGTTCAGAATGACGAGCAGGAATCCGGTTCGGACAACGCGGGTCAGGTGGATAAGGCGGCCGCCTCTGCCGGCGCCGCCGCCCGGCAAGCCGGTTCGGAAGGCACGGGTAAAGAGGGTAAGGAGAGTAGGATAGAAAAAACGGGCGGGATAAGCGGGGCAGGAAGTGAGGCGGGCATTTCGGATAAATTCCTTGCTGAATTTCTTCTCCCACCTGTTTCGGGTTCTAAAGGGACCGCTTCCGGGGAAGGCCAGCCGGCGCCTGTGCCGCCGTCCGCGCCCGAAGCTGCGCCGGCCGAACCGGGCAGGATTTTATACAGCAAAAAAATTGCCTGCCCGGTCTGCCAGCTTACCTTTTCAACGGCGGCGTTTCTGGCGCATAAATTGAAGCTCGTTCGCCAGGACGCGGAGCTGCGCAATCATTACGCTAATTTTGAGCCGCTGTTATACAGCGTGTGGATCTGTCCGCATTGTTATTACGCCGGTTTGCCCGAATCCTTTGGCCAGCTTACCCTGCGCCAAAAAGCGACTTTGAAAGAAAATGCGCCCGCCCGCCGCCGGAAATTTGGCGAACTGGGCAAAGAGGGGGAAAGGGCAAGGGCGATTAAGGGCTGCCTGCTCATCCTGGACAACCTTGCGCAGATAAACGCCAACCCCGCCCAAATGGCCAGGATTTGGCTGCGGCTGGCCTGGCTGAATGACGATGCCGGCGACCCGGATAAGGCCGCCCGGGCACGGAAGAACGCCCTCGAGCTGTTTGAGCGGGCTTACTTCGCCTCTACGAAAACCCTGACCCCCGAACAGGAGCAGCAGATTGCCTATTTGATCGGAGAATTGCATTCCCGGCTGGGGAACCGGGAAGAAGGGGTGCGTTTTCTGCGGCGCGCCGTTATGCAAAAGGGAGGAAACCCCCAGTTCACCCGCCAGGTGCAGGACCGGATTTACGAGCTTAAGAATATGCCCGGAAGGAAAAAATAAGGGGCAGGCAAAAAGGGGGAGCCGGCTAAATTCAATTTGAGTGAAAAAGGGCCGCTTGCGCTTTTTGATCCAGCCGGGCCACGTAGGCTAAAACGCAGGCCACCGCCTGGTACAGTTCGGGCGGAATTTCCACCTGGGCGCCCAGCTTGACCAGGGCGTCCGCCAGGGCCTCGTCTTCGTACACCGGGATGTTGTGTTCCCGGGCGATTTCTTTTATTTTTTTGGCCAGGTCGCCGCGTCCCGCGGCCACCACCACCGGGGCGCTGTGCTCCTCCGGGTTGTAGCGCAGGGCGGCGGCAATTTCGCGCCGTTGTTCCGGCACCTCTAAAAACCTCCCCGATTCAAACATATAAATCGAAGCCCCGATCCTGGGTTATCCGGCGGGGGTGGGCGGAGGCGCTGTCCGTTTGCACCTCTTCGGGCAGGCGCCGGATATTCATAATCACGTTTGCGTAGCCCGCGCCGGAGAGTTCGCCTTCCAATTCCGGAAAACCTTTTTCCAGGTATTCTTTGACCGCGTCTGTTTGCGTCAACCAGCTTAGCTGCAGATTCTCCCGCTGATGAAGGAAAAAAAGACGCAGCATTCCCAGGTTGGCGGTTTTCAAAACAAGCAGCAGGGTGAACCCTTCTTTTTCTTCTGCATCGCTTTTGTCCCGGTTGCCCAGAACCAGATAAAAGCTGGCTTCCTGGAAATGCGGGCTCTTCAGCGGCAAGGGTAGAAGGAGTGCAGTATCCTGGAGGCCGGAAGGCAGGCCGGTGGAAGGGGGGCCGCCGCCTTCCGGCCTGGCGAAACCAGCTTCCCGGGCCGGGCTTGCCTCGTGTGCCTGCCGGGAGCCGGCAGCGGAGCCGGCGGCCTTTTTGAGAAGAATCCTGGCTGCCAGTTCGTCTTCTCCTTTCGCGTTGTTTTTAAGGAGAAGCACGGCAGGCGCCGGTGGGGCTGGTTCCACGGGTTTTGCCGGCCCCGCCGGCCCCTTTGGTTCCGCTGGGGCGGGGAAGACGTCCAGCAGTTTGAAAAGGATGGGAAGAATATTGGAAAACACCGGCATCACGCCTTTTAAAACCAGAATGGAAAATATAACCCAACAATATTGATCGGCTGAAAACCTATTCGGTACTGAGTAAGTCTTTCAAAAAAGCCCTGAAGATGGGCTGGCAGTCGAAATATTCGCGCCAGGTATCCTCCAGAAAAGTAAACCTGGCCGGTTCGTTTTTACTCCAAAGCAATTTCCCGCGGGTGGCGTGGTAGCGTAGGGCAACGGGAGCCCGGTTCAACGTTAGCACGTCCACCGGCATGCTGATCAGGCGCTCCAGGGTCATGGTCAACTCTGCTTCGTATTCCCAATATTTTTCAGGCGGCACGGTTTCATTTAAATAGATGGCAATGTCCACGTCGCCGCAGGGAATGGGCAGCGGAAAGGCGCCGTGCAGGTAAGCAAAGATAATTTCTTTGCGCCGGGAGAGTTCCTTTTTGAGGATCTCTTTAATTCTCTTTTTTTCCGTATTTGTTAGAATATACTTTTGGTTTTTCATTTTTTTGTTCCTCTTCCTGTTCCTGAACTGTTTTCAGGAACGATTTAATCTCGTTTACGTACCTGATTAAGTCGGCTGTATCGTTTTCGACCCTACGCAGATGTCGCTCGCCTGGACAAATTCCAGCCCTCATTTTCATACTTTATGGAGAGGACGGCATTCCTCATGAGCAACTCCCCCGTTTTTGGTTCGGGACAATCCGGTTCCAGTTGTTCTGCTAATTTGCGTTTAGCTTTTGCCATATCCTACCGGGCAAAACTTCTCTCAGCAGCACCTCGCCGTAGCGGGTTTTGCCGGCAAAAGGAGTGGGCGGCCAGTCGCGCGGGTCGGGACGGGGGTGATGCGCCTGGTGAATGACCATCCCGGTGGTCAACCAGAGCCTGACCAGCTCGTCTTCTCCCTTGTTGACCAGTGCTTCCCTTAGCTCCAGGGCGCGGCGGGCGGCCGGGGAGCAGATAAAAGTCTGGCAAACGAAGGGGCGGGCGCTGTAGACGCGGCAGAGCTTTGTCCGGCGGTCGAGGAAAATGCACCGGCCGTCCTCGTTTCGTTTTAAAACGATGTCCACCACCGGTCCCTGCACCGTTACGGTGGTGTAGCGGTCAAAAAAGGCGTCCCAGCTTTCCGGGCATTTTTCGCCAATCTCTCGAGCGGGCTCTCGACCGCCTTCTCCCCCAGTTTTTATCCCGGCTTCCCTTCCGCTCCTTTCCGCCTTTCCTCCCCCGGGCTTTCCTCCGGTTCCTCCCCCGGTCCATGCCCATTTCCCTGCTCCCCTCCCGGCCTCTTTTCCTGTTCCTTTTACACTCTTTCCTTCAGTTGCTTTTTCCAGCGCCTCCCGCAAGCGCAGACAGTCGACTATGGTCAGGGGGGCCCTTTCGGCGCAGCAGCGGTCGCACCCCGCGCAATCCTGCGTCCCGCGCCGGCGGTTGCGCCTTAAGGGCAGGCGGGCAATGGCCGCGTTGAGTGCGTCCAGGTAATCCTGAACGGTTGCGCCGGGGTCGCGAATGACCAGGTCGTAGCCCGGGACGCCGCGGAAGTTGCGCGTCAAAACAAACACTTTTTGCTCCAGGTTGCTCAAGCTGCCTATTTCAATAACCTCCTGGAATGAAACATGAAGTGCAGTTTTAAACGAAAAACATCTTGATCGCCTGGAAGTTGCGCGCCACCCTGTCCCGGCCCTCGACAATACTTCCGTATCCGGTATAGTGGCCGGGCAGAAGATATTCGGCGTCCAATCCGGCCAGTTTTTCAATGCTCTCCTGCAACTGGCTTAAACTCCCGCCGGGCAGGTCGGTTCTGCCCACACTGCCGTAAAAAACCACGTCGCCCGTTACCAAAACTTTTCTCTCCGGCCAGTAAAAGCACGCGCTGCCCGGGGAGTGGCCGGGAGTGATCAGCACCTGCAGCGTGATTTTGCCCAGGTTTAGATTTCCTTCCCCCAGCAAAAAGAAAGGTTCAATTTTTTCCAGGGACAGGCCCCACGCGCCGGAAAATTTTTCCCCAATCGTGCGCATGAAGGCATACTCTTCCCTGGAAAAAGCAATGAAGGGGGGCTTTGTTTTGCCGGCATTTTGGGTTAAAATTTCGCCGGCGGCGCAGTGGTCCGGGTGCGCGTGGGTGTTTAAGACAAGGCCGATGTCTTTAGGGTCAAAACCCTCCGCCTTCATTGCCGCCGTCAGTTGCTTGAAGCACGGTTCCCGGAACTCGTTGACGATGTGGCCGGGGTCGATGATGACGTGCGGACGGTCTCCCTCCAAAACGCCGGCGAAAAGATAAGAGTTGCAGTTGTTTCCCCGGCCCTGCCAGAAAAAGCCGTAAAGATTTTCCGTTATCTTAAGCGTTTCATAATACCCGAAGTAAGCCATTTTTTCCTCCCGCGTCCTTTCTTTTTCCAAGATTATATTATAAAATAAATTGAGAATCCACAAGGTTTTTGAAGAGGAGGGCAGCGGTAGTGAGCAGGATTAAGAGCGCCTGGGAAATAGCCCTGGAAAGGGCCGGCGCCATGGAGGTGCCCCCGGAAGAACTGCAAAAACAGCGGGAGGAAAAATGCCGGCTGGCCGGCGCAGCCATCGCGGACAAATTTTTGGGCATCTTCGATTTGAAGCAGCTGCAGGATGATCTCGAAAAGCAGCCCGGCGAAGACAAAGGGCTGGTCGCAAAGGCGGTGGTGCGCAGGCTGGTGAGTGCGCTGGAGCTGGGGGATTATGAAAAGATGGAAAAAATTATGGCGGGCATCGCTCTGGTCGGCGACAACCAAAAAAGCAACGAAACAAAGGCAAAGCTGTACCTGCTGTACGATAGTTACCGGGATGTGCTGAGGAAAAAGGAACAGGAAATCGATGCCGCCGGCAGAAAAATCCTGGGGCGCCTGGGAATTTCCGGCGAGGCCGTGCAAATGATCAATGCAGATATCAACAAAGAATGGGCAAAAGCCTTGCAAGCAGCAAGCAGGCCTTACGAAAAGGAATTTGCGCTGTATAAAGAAGAGCTGCTCCAGTGAAAACTTTGCTTTTTGATTTTTGCGTGTTTGCGTCCTTTGCGTCTTTGCGATGGATCTGTTTTTGCGATAAGGAGGTAGTTGGTTTTGGCGGAAGTTCTCGGCAAGCTGGAGAAACCGGCGGCGGAAAAATTTAAAGGAGCGCGCAAACTCTACCTTGTTCCGTTGATCTTTGCCGGCAGGGACGCTCCCCAGGATTACCTGGAAAAAGCCGAATTATTCTGGAAGCAGGTGGAAGAGCAGTTAGACAGCCTGGAGCGGAAGATCGGCAAAGTAAAGAAGGTTTACCACGAGTCGGTTTCCCTGGGCGGCGAGCAGGGCCTGGCGATGATTGAGCGGCTGAACGAAAAAGGATTCCCGCTAATCAAGAGAAAGTGCGCGCAGGGGGCGGAACTGGAGGCGACGGAAGATATGGATTTATTTGCCCAGAGCCTGGACTGGGGCAATTGCCTGCGGGTGGTGATGAGCGCAAACGTTTTTCAAAAGATTTCCGAATTTTACCGGGAAGCGACGGAGAAAAGGTTTGCCTACATTGCCCGGCGGATCGACGAAACGCTTGCCGAAGGGGAAGCGGGAGTGTTAGTGATCAGCGAAGGACATTCCGTGCAGTTCCCGCCGACCATTCAGGTCTTTTACGTCTCGCCGCCGGCCTTGGACGAGATCCACCGGTGGTTTAGGGAAAAGGCGGAGAAAAGCGGGCCTCCGGAAGTGACCCGGGAAACGGGCGAAGAGGCTGATTAAAAATTTATCGCTTGAAAACCATTGACCTGGGGAGATTTTTTATGTATAATATCTCTTGCGGTGTTCCTCGATAGCTCAACGGTAGAGCACCCGGCTGTTAACCGGGGGGTTGCAGGTTCGAATCCTGCTCGGGGAGCCATTTTTGGGCCTATAGCTCAACGGTAGAGCAGCGGACTCATAATTCTAACCCAGGATTTTGACAATAAATTCTGGATTTTCTAGGCCTGAGACGTTAATAAAAGTCTAAGTTTTTGATGATGTCCGCTGCCTTGAATTGAGCTTTTACATAATTTATAACAACGGACTACCCCCTTATAACTTACAGAATATGGAATAAGGGGGTAGTTTTTTTGCGTATCAAAAACAGGTTGCCTGCTGTCGAAATTAGTGCTGACTGACAAGAAACACTCAACGATTTTCTGCTCCAAAAGAAAAGGGACAATTGCCGGGAACGTACACTTTATGATTACCGAAGGCGTGTAGGCAGGTTCTTTCGAACGTATCCAAACGCCTGGCAAAGTGAGCAGTCCTTGCGAAAATGTATGTCTGAGCATTTTATCGGCCTGACCGAAAAGTCGCCGGGAACGTACAATATTGTTCTCCTGAAACATTAGCAAAAAATAAAATCTCCCGGCAGGAAAATTGTAGCGTCCCGGCGAAATCATGGGGCAGAATGCGAATATAGTCATATTTTTTATGTTCCCAGGGAAGCCGCTACTCCAGGCGGGAATTCCCTGGCGGTTGATAAATAAGCGTGCCTGGGGCAGGCTAGGGGGCTAAAGATATTGTTTGGTAAAATTGCCATGGGTGATGTTAGAGATAAACATGAGTGGAAACAGTTTATGGCAGGCCTGCACGGAAAGAGTACACACGGAATTTTCTTAATGATTGGCCAGGAGGCCCCATTTTATTTTGACAAAGTACAGCCGTTGTTTAAGGGAATGGGCATCCCCGTTTTCGGCGGTGTTTTTCCGGGGATCATCTACGAAACATCATGGTATAAAGATAAAGTGCTCGGCTGTGCAATTGAACATCCGGTTTCCGTGCAGGTTTTCAGAGATCTCAGCCTGCTTGACGGGTTGCCGGCAGAATTACAAAACGCTGATGACATTCGTACGTTTCTGGTGATTATTGACGGCCTGGCGTCTAATGTATCTTTTTTTCTTGAATTGTTGTTTGAAACCTGCACCCGGCAGGCAAGTTATATTGGCGGCGGGGCCGGGAGCATTGAATTAAACGGAAGGCCGATACTGTTCACAGAAGATGAATATTTTTCCGGCGGCGCTTTGGTGGTAGGCATTGAAGGTTTCGTTAGCGTAGGGGTAAGTCACGGCTGGGAGCCGTTCTACGGGCCTCTGGTGGCCAACAGGGTAAAGGGAAACGTTCTTATCGAGCTTAACTGGCAACCGGCGTTTTTGCTTTACAAAAAGATACTGGAGGAAAAAACCGGTGTAAGTGTTAACCCCAGGAACTTCTTTGACCTGGCAAAGGGCTACCCGTTCGGGATGATGAGAATAAACGGAAGTATTATCGTCCGCGACCCGATCAAGGTAGGGGCTGAAAACAGCATAACGTTAGTGGGCGAAGTTCCTGAAAATTCGGTCTTAATTATTCTGCGGGGAGAACCGAAAAATCTTATCAAAGCTGCAAGCGAAGCGGCGGATAAGGCCACGGCCAATTTTAAGGAACAGCAGGGTAAATCAGGAAGAGGCGTTTTTGTTATAGATTGTATTTCCCGAGTTCTCTTCCTCGGCGATTTCATAGCGCAGGAATTAATGGCGATCCGTTCTAATACCCCACTTGATTTGCCTATGTTTGGGTTCCTCAGTCTGGGGGAAGTGGCTTCTCTGGGGGATAGATTTCTGGAGTTTTATAACAAAACAACGGTGGTCGGGGTTGGTTAGCGAATATGGAAATGTTGAACCTTATCAAAAGCCTCTCCCTTTCCTATGAAATTGCCCTGGCGATAGGAAATAGTTTGGATCTCCAGGAGATGCTCAACCAGGTGCTCAAGACCATAGTGCGCAAGGGAGGCGCTTACTGGGGGATAGTCTGGCTTTGGGATAGACAGAAGTTAGAGTATGTAACCGGCGCAGGTTTTCGCATGAGGGCCGCAAAACTCCACCTTGGCAACAAGGAAACCGATGATTTTAAGCGTAAGGCGGAAGCTATCCTGAAACTACGAAGGCCGGTGGTAAAAACAGAGAAGGACGGCGACTTTAAAGAATTTTGTATACCGTTTCTCGGAAGGGAAAAGGCGGTATTGCTGATTCCGGTTGAAGATCTTGCGGTAGTTTCGTTAAGCTTCACTCGCCCTGACGTTATCGAGGAAGGCTTGGCCGGGATTATTGGCGGTATTGTTCCCAAGCTTGGTAACGCTATTTTATCATGCCTTAACCATCAGAAAACGCTGGCCGTCGAGAAAGCCAGGAGGTATTATTCAGAGACAAAATATCGCGAACTGGTAAATAATTTGAACGTCGGAATATACAGGAGCACCGTGGAGGGGCGTTTTCTGGACGCGAACCCGGCGTTTCTGAAGATGTTTGGTTTTCATGACTTTCAGGAAATATGCGGACTGCTGTGGCCTTCCTTGTATTCAGATCCTTTGGAAAGAAAGTCTTTTCTGAATGAAATTATGAATAAGGGATTTGTCAAGAACTGGGAGGTATTGTTTAAGCGCAAAGACGGAGATACTTTTTGGGCGCAAGTGACGGCGGTGCTTTCGTTAGAGCAAGAGGGCGAGGGAAAGCACATCATGGGAATTGTGGAAGACATTACGGAGCGCAAACGATTAGAAATCCAGTTGCGCGAATCTGAAGGTCGCTACCGGCTTCTTACCGAGAGCGCGCTTGTGGGGGTTTACCTTTTTCAGGCAGGCACGTTTCGTTATGTGAATCCGACTTTCGCAAACATTTTCGGGTATCGGGTTGAAGAAATTATTGATAGACTCAATGTGCTTGAACTGGTGGAACCCCGGGATCGCCCTTTGGTCGCTGAAAACATTCGAATTCGCCTCGAGGGTGGCGCGGAGAAAGCTCACTATATTTTTCAGGGTTTGCACAAAGACGGTAAAATAATCACCTGTGAAGCCATGGGAAAACGGGTTGACTACAACGGGGCTCCGGCTATTTTAGGGACTCTTTTAGACATAACGGAGCGAAAAAGGGCCGAAAGCAGAATGGAATACCTGAGCAGGCACGATGTTCTGACCGGTTTCTACAACAGGGGATACTTTGAACAAACAGTTGAACAAATGCGGAATGATTTCTCCCGATATCCGATAGCCGTATTTATGTGCGACATAGATGGGTTAAAAGTTGTTAATGATACTCTCGGCCACGAAAAGGGTGACGAATTGTTGAAAGCGGCAGCCACAGTTCTGCGTCGGTGCTTCCGCGCCGGCGACGTTGTGGCCAGAATCGGAGGCGACGAGTTTGTGGCCATTCTTCCCAATACTGACAGCCGGGAAGGGGAAGCGATCGCCCGGCGGATTTTAAAAGCGGTGGATGAATTTAACGGCGAAAATCATGACTTACACCTCTCGCTTTCAGTTGGCGCGGCGATCGCCCGATGGCCCCACCAACCGCTGGACGAAGCCCTGAAGTTAGCCGATAAAGTAATGTACACCAATAAAGCGGCTGTTGAGTCAGGGGTTGTAGGGAGGTTTGTGAGGAGCCTTCTCACCGCATTGGCAGCACGTGATCTGGAGACGGAGAAACATACCGAACGGGTAAAAGAATTAGCCATGCGTTTGGGCGAGGCCTGCGGCCTTCCAGATGAAGAAATGTCTATCCTGGCAACTTTGGCTAAGCTACACGATATAGGAAAGATCGGGATCCCAGATCAAATCCTTTTGAAGCGCTCTGCCCTTACGCCTGAAGAACGCAGGATTATGGAGAAACATGTAGAGGTCGGTTACCAGTTAGCGCTGGCCATGCCTGAAATATCTTCAATAGCTAAATATATTTTACATCACCATGAATGGTGGAATGGAAAGGGTTACCCCGCAGGCCTTCAGGGCCAAGAAATTCCCATTGTATGTCGGATCATTGCTATTGTGGATGCTTACGATGCAATGAGCAGTCCCAGACCTTACCGCCAAAAACCTTTAAAAAAGGAAGACGTGATAACGGAACTCCGCCGCTGTGCCGGGAAACAGTTTGACCCAGACCTGGTAGAAAATTTTATTGCCATAATTTCCGAAGATAAAGAAAGTAGCTGATTTTTAATGCGCAGACGCGCTTTTCATGAGCGGCAGGAAAATCATTTTTATTTTATTGCATCGGCCGGGGAGGTAAAATTAATTAGTGCGGTTTTTCCGATGTAGACTTTAACTGGGGCTGAGTTAGGTGATTTATTAGCTAAAGAAATTTTTAGCTTGCCGCCGGCAGGGCCGCGGGTTTTAAGTTAATTGCCCGCGGCGTGGCTCTTACGGCAGTTCAACAACGCTTTTCTGGACGGACTTGTGCAGCTAAGGGTGAGTGCTGCTGGCATGCCGGTGAATTAAGGAACATGAGATTTAAAGATTCAATTGACGTGGATACTTGACAAATCTGGGGCAACGGATTATGATAAAGTTGTGTAGGTTACGAGGGGGGGCTAGTCCGCTGTCGTAAACTTAATAAATTCAGTGTAAGAAACCCGCAAAGCCGCAAAAAACGTGAAAAATTTTTGGGCCTATAGCTCAACGGTAGAGCAGCGGACTCATAATCCGTTGGTTCCAGGTTCGAATCCTGGTGGGCCCACCAGCAAAACCCCTCAACCACTAACCACCCACCACCAGCCACCAATATGGCCCCATGGTCAAGCGGCCTAAGACACCGCCCTTTCACGGCGGTAACCCGGGTTCGAATCCCGGTGGGGTCACCAGCTTTTTTGCCGGAGATTACCTTCCCCCGCAAGGTAATCTCCTGTTGCATTGGGCGCGTAGCTCAGTGGGAGAGCGCCTGCCTTACAAGCAGGAGGTCGCAAGTTCAATCCTTGCCGCGCCCACCATTTATTTTTCGGGGAAGCCGCATCACAGGGGCAGCCTCCACCGGTGCGTTTTTCCGCAGCAGTCTTCGCCCCGGCACCATACTTCCAGTTGCGCGCCTGGGTATTTTTGCCAAAATTCTTCGGCAGGGGCTGGCCGGAAAATATTTGTTCATTCTGGCCGACCAACCTTTTCTGACTCCGGATCTGATTAACCGGCTGATCGAAGCCCACCGGGCCACTTCCTGCCTGGTGGCGCGGCCCGTTTTCAAAGACCGCCCGGGTCACCCCGTGCTGTTCGACGCTTCTTTAACGCCGGAACTGCTCACTTTAAAGGGCGACACCAGCGTCCGGGAGGTTGCCGCCCGCAACTGCGACCGGACGGTGCTGGTACCGGTGGCGGACGAAAAGGTGCTGCTGGACGTGGACACCCCGGAGGATTACCGGCGGCTCCGGGATTTTTCCAGGCCTTGAGGTCAGCTCAGCGAAAAACTAACAAGACGATAATAAAAACCCCGATAAAAACCCGTCGGATTGAATTTCTTTGCCGCCGGAAGCCGTTTTGCGGTATCACGGTAAGGATGGCTGCCCGGATCCGAAGGGAACGGGCGCCATATCTTGCCTTAAAAGCCGTGCCACGTAGTAATGTTTTCCACGGGTTCCCTATCGGTATTCAAGGAGTTGGCCGGGTAGTCCCAATCTGGGTAGCCTATGGCTATGCCGATCACGATCCGCTTGGATTCGGGTAAACGCGTGAACTTCCTGATTACGTCCGGGTAAGATATGCCCTGGATTTCTATGCAGGTGCCCAGGCCGTACTTTAAGGCGGCAAGGGAAATGGTGTTTGCGATCGCCCCGATATCGAAAAGCGTGTATGGGTACGAGACTACGTCCAAAGTCTTGTCGACGGAGATTATAATTGCGGCCGGGGCGTCGAAGAAGCCAAAGCCGCGCTGCTGCCACTCCGACCTTTTTGCCCTGTCCTCCCTCTCGATTCCCAAAAGTCGAAAGATTACCACGGCAAGGCTCACCAGGCGCTGCCGGTAAACGCCCTGGTATTCCTCCCTGGGGAACCCGGGATTGGGGAGAAAGTCCGGCCTGGGCTTTTCGCCGGACAGGAACCTGGCGACGTTTTCGCGGCGGATGCCGTCCAGAACGTCTCCGGAGACGACCGTAAATTCCCACGGCTGGGTATTTAAGCAGGAAGGACTTCTCGTGGCGATTCTCAAGATTTCGCCGAGGATTTCTTTGGAGACCGGCAACGGCCTGTAGGCCCTAATGCTCTTCCGTTTTTGTATGGATTCCAGGATATCCAGGGTTTCCATGGCTTCCTCCTCTGGTTTTTGTTCAATCAAAGTTTTCGACGGGTCGTAAAATTTTCCTTTTTTGGAGGCATAATTTTTGCAGGTAAAAGGGTGCATCCAAGCGGCAAATCCATTGTAATGGCCGGCGGCAGGATTACGGCTATTCCCGTAAGCCTGCCAATGCGGTATCTGCAGTATATACGGTATATTTTTATGTTTACAATTTAAGATACTTTTTTATTTCTATATTGTAGATGACCACTATGGAAGTGTCTTTATGGCTACCACGATGATCAGAGTTAACTATGCCACGTGGAAAGCGCTTCGTGAAATGTCGGCCAGGTTCGGCAAACCGATGCAGGCAATTCTTGAAAAAGCAATCGAGGAATACCGGAGAAAAACCTTTTTGGAGGAAGCTAACAAAGCTTTCGCTGCCTTAAAGAAAGACGCAGATAATTGGGGAAGCGAATTAGAGGAGCGGGCCACGCGGGACGCCACTCTTACCGCCGGGTTAAAAGGAGATGTTTAACGTGCAACCTTCCCGTGGCGAAATCTGGCTAGTAGATCTGAATCCTGTTCGGGGAGGGGTATCTATGCCGTTCGTGGGGTTTGCTTGAGCACCTGCATTTTCACGTGCATTGAACCGACTACTTTTATGAAGGAATGCCGGCCAGCAAGGCAACAGGAAAGTTACGAAGCACTGCGGCGATGGGAAGCGCCTTGTACTCTGGCGGATGTAAGTTGCTCCCGGGTGGATGGGGAGGGTTTTGCGCTGCTGTTGCGGTTTGTACTACCTCCCCGGTCAGGATGTTGCGCCAGCGGTCCGGTGCGTGCGCGGGGAGAAGCAGGGAAGTTTCCCCCCACACTCTTTCGCCTAACGGGAAGGCGAGCGGCGGCAGGGGCGGCAACGGCTCGTTGTTCGCGTAGTCTGCGCATTGCGTTGCACTTTCCAGCATCAGCCGTGCCGCCAGGCGGGGGGCCGCCGCCAGGACCCAGTCGTCTCCCAGGTGCCGGGCGAAGGCGCAGGCGTACTCCGGGCGCGGGCCGGCGGCTTCGACGGGCAAGTATTCCCCGGCGGCGAACAACTCCCGGTTTGCCCGGCGGAAGTGGAGGGCTTTGTAAGTCAGGTAAAGCTTGATCCAGCTGTTTTCCCAGCAGGTAAGGAGTTTTTGCGCTAAGGAGAGCTGCCCGCCGTTCTTCCAGCCTGTTTCGTGTCCCCACGCCGCTTTACCTTTTTCTTCTTTTTTTTCCTCTTTCGCTTTTTCATCTCCCCATTTCTGTGCATCCTTATCTTCATTTTGAAGATTTTGTAACATTTGCATTCGCATGTGGAAATCCACCGGGCGCCGGTTGTCCGGGTCCACAAGCGAGAAATTCCACAGTTCCGTTCCCTGGTAGAAGTCGGGGACGCCCGGGGAGGCGATTTTGAGCAGGACTTGCGCCAGCGAATTCAGGGCGCCGTAAAAGGCGGGGATTTGCTGGAATTGCAGAAAGTCCGGCAGAAACCGGTTTTCTTCGGAAGGCTCAAGAATGGCCGTTACGAAGTCTTCCAGGGCGCGCTCGTAGCCGGCGTCTGGGGCGAGCCAGCTGGTGAGGATTTTGGCTTCCCGGGCTGCCTTCACCAGGTAGGCCCGGAGCCGCTCCCGGAACGAAGGCACCTCTTCTTCACGTAGCGGCCAGGCGCCGATGAGCGTCTGGTAGATGAGCAGTTCCATGTTTCCGTCGGGCACGGGGGCGCCGTTCACCACCGGCTTCTTGGGCTGGTTCCAGCGGTGCCACCGTTCGACCGCTTGCGTCCACGCCGCGGGGATTTCGGAGAGCACGTTGATCCGCGCCCGGACATCCTCGCTGCGCTTGGTGTCGTGGGTGGACGTGGCGTTTAAGGAATGGGGCCGGCGCGTCTGCCTGACCCGGTTGCGGCGGTGGAATTCCGCAACAGGGATTCCCGCGGTTCTGCCAGGGTCGCCGCCTACTTCGTTGAGGGAAACCAGCCGGTTGTAGACGTAAAGGGCGGTATCCTCGAATCCCTTGGCCATGATCGGGCCGGTGAATTGCTGCCAGCGCATGACGAAATTTAACCATTCCCGTTTTTGTTCGGCGGCCAGGTAATCCGGAAACGCCAGCAACAGAACCCGCCGCAAGAAAACGCAGGCCGGACGGGCGGCGGGGCGCCTCCGGACGGCTTCGGAGACAGCACCTTCGATGTACCGGCGGTCCCGCTCCGTCGCCGCAAACTTGCGGATGTAGGTCCGGTAAACCGGAAGGCAGGCGGTAACTTCCGTCAACGCTTCTTTGAGTTCGCTTCCGGTGAGATCCCGGCCGTAGCGGTCGGCCTGCGTCAGGCGGCCCAGCATTTGGACCAGGTTGCTTACCTCGCTGGCGAATAATTCCGCCATCACCTTCTTTTTTTGGAGATAAACCACTGTGGCAAAGTCCTTTTCCGTTTCCGGTCCGCCCATCCGGGCATAGAGTTCGTCCAGGGTTGCGGCGCTCCTTCCGTCGACAAAGAGGCCGTTGAGAGTGTTCAAAAAATCGTAGCCCGTGGTGCCGTGGACCGGCCACCCGGCGGGCAGCTCCTCGTCGTCGCCGAGGATTTTTTCCGCCACCACGTAAAAACCGGGGCGCCGCCCGGGCGGCCGGGCGGTCTCCAACGCTTTCATCGTCCCCCTCTTTTCCGCTTCCGTTCCGCCTGCAGCACTAGCCGTCCCGGCCATTTCCGCCGTCTCCGGTCCTACTGCTCCAGCCGCCTCCATCATCCCTGCCTCCGCCGCTTCTGATTCCGCTTCCTCGGTGGTCTCCCCTCCTCCTGCTGCCTCTGCGCCGGCTGCTTTCTCTTTCCACAGATGTTCCTTGAGCCGGTTCAGGTAAACTTGCGGGTCGCGCAGGCCGTCGATGTGGTCGATCCGCAGGCCGGTCACCCGCCCGGCCGCGATCAGCTTGAAGACAAGGGCGTGGGCGGCGGCAAACACGCTCTCTTCCTCCATCCGCAGCGAAACCAGGTCGCTCACGTCAAAGAAACGCCGGTAGTTGATTTCCTCCCCGGCCACCCGCCAGAAGGCCGGCCGGTAAAACTGCTCTCCGATAATCCGGTCGAGCAAGTTAAAACTCTGCGGTTCTCCTTTTTTGCCGTTAATGATCCGCAGATTCTCATCGATGAACGCTTTTATCCCGGGCTGTTCGCTGTACAGGCGCCAGAGCCTTTCCCAGACGGTCTGCCGGCGGGCGGCGCCGCCGGGCGTCCCGCCTCCTTTCCGGAGTCCCCCTGTCCCCGCGGATTCCCCGGGCTCCCCGGACGTCCCGGGTTCCTCGGGTTCCCCGGTTCCCCCGGATACCCCGGGGTTCCCGTCTTTCCCCCGTTCCGGCAACCCCTTCAGAGACGCAATTAAATCCAGCAGTTGCGCTGCCGCCGGATGATTGAAGCCGGGGTTTTTGGCCAGCCTCTCCAGGCCGTGCTCCAGGAGCCGGACGGACGAGGCGCGGTTAAGCGGAAAGCGCAGTTCGCGGTAGCAGAGCCAAAAACCCTCTTCCGTCAGCGCGATGGTTAACTCCCCGTTCTCCAGCGCTTCGCCGTAGGGAGCGCCCAGCACCGGGAGCAGCACCTTGCCGGCCGGCTCTGTCCCGGCGGCGGGCCGCCAGTCGATGTCGAAAAAAGCGGCGTAGGGCGATTCCGGGCCGTTCCTGAGAACGTCCCGCCACCACGGATTTTCGCTGCCGGCGGCCATGTGGTTGGGGACGATATCCAGCAGCAGCCCCATTTCATGTTGTTCCAGCGCTTCCACCAGCGCGGCAAAATCCTTTTCATCGCCCAGTTCCGGATTTAACCTGGCCGGGTCGGTCACGTCGTAGCCGTGCGGGCTCCCCCGCCGGGCCGCCAGCAAAGGGGACGCGTAGAGGTCGGTAACGCCCAGGGCGTGCAGGTAGGGCACCAGGGCCCGGGCGTCGGCAAAGCGGAAATCCCGGTTGAACTGGAGCCGGTAGGTGGCAGCGGGAGTAATCGGAAAGTTGTTCATAGGAACACGAATTCCCTCCATAATGGTGGAAATAGTCATCCACATGAAGAACATCCAACCCCTAATTCCCTCCTGAAAATTCCCCTTTGCCCGCCGTTCGTTTGCCGTCGCTCCGATGCTCCGGGCTGACGAAACATCGGCTTGGTTCGGAGCGAACCAGGCAGCGCTGCAAAATGCGCGTGGAACATTAGTTTTCTTACCTTAGATAAGCTTTACCGGCGGTAGCTGTTATTTTCTATCGTGGTGTTATCTGCGCGTTTCGCGCTGCCGGCTCGCTGACCTCACCTTCACCGTGTTTCGTTACCAGCCCTACGCATATGTCGCTCCTGGCAAATCGAACGGCGGGCCGGGGAGTTTCATCCTCTGTTGGCATCACTAGAAGCGGAATGTAGGTCTAACTCCCAATTCCTAACGTCATTGGAGCTTACTTGCCCCTCCGCATCCTGAGCTTATCCCCCAGGGCGTTGAAGCGGTCGACCCACGTCCGGGCCTCCTCATCCCCCTGCCCGGCCTTTTTCGAAAATTCCGGATAGACCGCCTGCAAAAGTCCGTAGTAAACATTTTGCACCTTCCAGAGATCCACCTCGAAGGGCAGCGCGCGCACCAGAGCAATTGCCTCGTCCAGGTGCGCCAGCAGGGAGTGGTTCCCGGGCTGCTCGTGCAGCCGCTCCGCCATCTTTTCCAGAGTGTGTTGCAGAGTATAGGCCAGGCCGGGTCCGTCCAACGGGACGTTCGAAATCTCGGCTTCTCCCAGCAGGGCGCCGATCCGTTCGAGATCCAGCGCTTCCTCGGCAAAAGCCTGCCGGAGGCTGGCGTTCAAGACGAACTCGGCGGCGGTATACAGGGCTTTGGGCTGGGGAATGTTCAGATCTTTCAAGAAACGCATCAGCGGGGCGTGGCGCTCGTAAATCCGCCGGTAGTCCGCGGCTACCTCCGCCAGAGTGGTGTCCAGAATCTGGTCCAGCACCACCCGCTGTTTGTCCCGGAAGAGCTGCTTCAGCGTGTAAGTGGCTCCTTCGAAGTAGCTATCCAGCAGGCGGATCACCTCCGAAAAGTCGGCCCGGTCAAAGGCACCGGTCACTTCCCGGGCCATCTCCTGGTATGCCTCCTCGCCCTGGTAGACACGGACGCCTGCGCTGACGTTATGATTACCGAAATTCACTACACCGTAGCTTAAATTTACCGCTTCCCGGGTGATCTCCGAGGTAACCCGCGCCCGCCCCACCGCCATCCTGGCCATTCCGGCCAGGCGGCTCACGCTCTCTTCCCGGTGAACGGCGTAGCAGTAAATCCGGGACTGTTCGTCATAGGTCTCGAACAATGAGCAGATGGCGTAATGGGCGCCGACTTTGAGCAGGTCCACCATCGCCGGCTTGACGAATTTTTCGTAAATATGGGCGCCGTCTTTATGTTCGGAGATGTTGCTCTTCGCCTGGGCAAGCGTTTCCAGGAAATGGGCTTCCAGTTCGTTGTTGAAAAGCTCCCTGGCCAGCTGGATAGCGCGCCCGGCGTACTGGAGCACCTGCACCGTTTCGATCCCCGAGATTTCGTCGAAGAACCAGCCGCAGCTGGTGAACATCAGCATGGCGTGCCGCTGCATCTCCAGCAGCTTCCAGACGGTGATCTCCTCCGCCGGCGCGAGCGCGCGTTGGGCGTGCCTCTCCAAAAAACGGTGCACGCTTTCCGGGGAGCGGTCGAGGACCACCGCGATGTAGTCGTCGCGCGCCGCCCAAGGGTCTTTCAGGTACTGGCGCGCTTTTTCCTCGTACCGGGGGGCCAGGGCGTTCCGGAGCCAGTTCAGGGCGTTGCGCAAAGGCGCCCGCCAGGCCTGGCTCCATCCCGGGCGCATGCCGGAGTTGCAGCCGCAGTTGTTCCGCCACCGTTCGACGCCGTGGGCGCAGCTCCAGGAGGTGTTTTCGTTGATTTCCGCTTCCAGGGTGGGCGGATGCCGCTCCAGGAACTCCGCGTAGTTGGTAATCCTGGCCAGCTTATTTGCTTCTATGTAATGCAGGGCGTAGGCCAGGGCCATGTCCCCGTGCCGGTGGTGGTGGCCGTAGGTTTCTCCGTCGGTGGCAATGTTCACCAACTGGGCGGATTGGCGCTCGTCGTTGAAGCCGCCGAGGAGCCGGTTGGCGAAGCGCTCCCCGTTGGCGAGCAGTTTTTCGAAGGCGACGGCGCGGGAAATGTCCATATTGTAAAAGAAAACGTTGATCGTCCGGCCCGTGCCGGGCAGGCGGACCTGGTAGGGCACGGTGGTGTCGAGGCCCCGGGGGCCGATGTCGTGCCAGTTGCCCGAGCCGATCTTGCGCACTCGCCGGGCCTGGTAAGGGGCCAGGATGGTGAAACGGATTCCCTGTTCAGCCATGATGTCCAGGGTTTCCAGGTCTACGGCGGTTTCCGGCAGCCACATCCCCTCCGGCCGCCGGCCGAAACGGTGCTCGAAATCTTTAATCCCCCAGAGTACCTGGGTATATTTATCGCGCCGGTTGGCCAGGGGCATGATCACGTGGTTGTAGGCCTGGGCCAGGGCCGAGCCGTGCCCTGAAAAATTCCGGCTGCTTTCCCGGTCGGCTGCGATGACGGCGCGGTAAACCTCCGGTTCGTTTTTTTCCACCCAGGAAAGGAGCGTGGGGCCGAAGTTAAAGCTGATCTTTGTGTAGTTATTGAGGATTCTTTTAATCCAGCCGTCGCCGTCTAAGATGCGCGAGGCGGTGTTTGGTTCGTAGCATTCGGCGGTAATTCGCTCGTTCCAGTCGTGGTATGGGTAGGCCGTATCCTGAAGTTCGACGTCCTCCAGCCAGGGATTTTCCCGCGGGGGCTGGTAGAAGTGGCCATGGATGCAGATGTAGCGATCCATTTAATTATTCCTCCTTGCTTTCTGCCTCGAGAGTAGTTTATTCCATTATCTAACATCGGGCCGGAATTTATCCGGCTCGCTTAAGAGCTGCGGGCCGACGAGACATGGCTTTTATAAATAATAACGCTAATTGCCCCTGCAGCTTCGGTTTTCTGACTCTATTCTTTCCAGGACAATACATGCATAGGTGCTTAAATTGACGGTGACCTCTCCGGAGGAGGCAAGCGTGTCCGGGACGGAGGTGCCGCCGCCCAGCCAGCGTTCCTCGGCGGCGTCCAGGCGTTTGCGCCAGCGCCCTGCCGGCACGGGCAGGGCAACGGTTACGCCGCCGTCGTTGAAGGAAAAGATCAGGCACGCCTCGGAGTCGCCGCACCAGCGCCGGACGAAGAGCACCTGCTCGTGTTCGTAAGGAATTGCCTCCAGGTTCTCCGTGTTTAAATCCGCCAGGGCGGGCAACTCCCGGCGCAGCCGGAGCAGTTCCCGGTAAAATTCGGAAAGCGTCCGGTGGCGCCCCTGCCGGCGCAGTTCGCGCTGCAGCAGGGAGCGCCGGAAAGTGGCCTCGTCCTGCGGGTCGGGCACCTCGCCTTCCGCCCAGGCAAAGGCGGCGAACTCCTCCCGGCGGCCTTCGCGTACGGCCTTCGCCAGCGCGGGGTCCGTGTGGCTGGTGAAGTACTGAAAGGGCGCCGTTTCCCCGTATTCCTCGCCCATGAACAAAAGGGGAAGAAAGGGGGAAAGGAGCACCGCGCCGGCGGCCAGCTTCAGTCCGGCGAAAGGGACCAGCGCGCTCAGCCGCTCGCCTTTGGCGCGGTTGCCCACCTGGTCGTGGTTTTGGGCGAAAACCACAAACTGGTCGCCCCCTGCCGGCTGCGGCCGCCGGCCGTGCCGCCGCTGCCGGTAGGCGGAATACTGGCCGGTGTAAACGTACCCTTCCGTAAAGGACCGGGCCAGTTGCGTCAGCCGGCCGAAATCCCCGTAGTACCCGCGCCGCTCCCCCGTCAGGAGGGCGTGCAGGGCGTGGTGAAAGTCGTCGCTCCACTGGGCGTCCATACCAAAGCCGCCCAGTGTCCGCGGCCGGATTATCCGGGGGTCGTTTAAGTCGCTTTCGGCAATGACGTAAACCCGGCGACCCAGCCGCTCCGCCTGCCGGTGCACCGCGGCGGCCATTTCCTCCAGAAAGGGGAGCGCCGCCTTGTCGGTGATGGCGTGCACGGCGTCTAAGCGCAGGCCGTCCACGTGAAACTCCGTGATCCAGAAGAGGGCGTTTTCAATAAAGAAACGCCGCACCTCGTCGCTGCCGGGCCCGTCGAAATTCAGGGCCATCCCCCAGGGGGTCCGGTAGCGGTCGGTGAAATAGGGGCCGAAATCGCTCAGGTAGTTTCCCTCGGGCCCCAGGTGGTTGTAGACCACGTCGAGAAATACGGCCAGCCCGTGCCGGTGGCAGGCGTCCACCAGCCGCCTTAAGCCCGCCGGCCCGCCGTAGGAGTTCTGCGCGGCAAAGGGGTAAACGCCGTCGTACCCCCAGTTGCGGTTGCCCGGAAACTGGGCTACGGGCATCAGTTCGACGGCCGTGACGCCCAGTTCCCGGAGTTCCTCCAGGCAGGGGATGACGGCGTCAAAAGTGCCTTCCGGCGTGAAGGTGCCCACGTGCAGCTCGTAAAAAACAAGGTTTTGCCGGGCCGGGCCGAACCAGCAGTGATCCGACCAGGGGAAGGTGCGGAGGTCCAACACCTGCGAGGGGCCGTGGACGCCCTGCGGCTGGTGCCGCGAAGCGGGGTCCGGCCGCTCCTTCTTGCCGTCCAGAAGGTAAAAATAAAGGCTGCCCGGTTCCACCTCCGCCGCCACTCCGTAGTGGTAGCCCCGTTCCCCGCGGGTCAGCGGCACCAGTCGCTCCCGGGGCGCCACCAGGTGGACGGCGATGTTTTCGGCCCGGGGCGCCCAGACGCAAAAAGCGCAGCGGCCGTCCCCCAGGCAGGTGGCGCCCAGACTTAACTGACGCAACAGGATTCCACCTTCGCATTCACCTTATTTGTTTATCTCAGCCTTCTAATTTATTATGGACTTGTTGCACTTTTATAGTCAGGAAAATTGCTTGCCCGGACAATTTACTTTCCTGTCGTTTTTTCTTTGCAGTTTATTTTTCTCAGCTGATTAACCTCCCTTAGCGTCTCCACCACTTCCGGTTTCCGGCTAAACTCTTCCAGGGGGTAGCGCGCTTTCCGCCGCCAGTTGGGGTATTCATCCTGCGTGCCAGGGACGTTCTGGGGCTCCGTCTCCAGCCACAAGTCCTCCAGGTTTACCGAAAGAAGCCGGGCGCGGCTGGCGGCAAGATGCCTTAAGCAGGCCCGAAGGACGGCTTCGGCGTTGTTCGTGGGCACATCGAGCCAGCCCCGGCGATGGAGAAAAAGGGGTAGGGCCACCCGGTCTTGGGCGTTCTTTTCTTTTTCCAGCCAGAAGGCCTTGAAGGGGGGCATGTCGTGGGTGTTCAGGCAGGCCAGCACACCGCTCGTGACGGGGCGGAGCGCCCGGTCGGCGCCCCCGGCGGTATATTCAAAGGGAAGCACGTACATCCGGGAAACCCGGTGGCGGGCCATGGCCGGGCGGACGCAGGGAGGGACGGTGCCCAGGTCCTCGCCGACGAGCAATGTCCGGTGCCGCTGCGATTCCAGGGCCAAAATGGCGTAAAACTCCTCGGCCCGGTAGTGCACGTAAACTCCTTCGCGGGCACTCATTCCCCGGGGCACCCAGAAGAGGCGGTGCAGCCCCATGACGTGGTCGAGGCGCAAGACGGCGGCGTGCTGGAGGTGGTGGCGCAGGCAGGCGCGGTAGTACCGGTAGCCCTGCTCCCGGAGCCGCTCCGGATGCAGGGGCGGAAATCCCCAGTCCTGCCCCCGGGTGAAAAACGCGTCCGGCGGCGCGCCGCAGCTGACTTCCGGGGCGAAGGCGGCGCGCTCGCGCCAGACGTCGTACCCGGCAGGATGAACTCCCAGCGGCAGATCCAGGTATAACCCCTGTCCGGGTTGCCGGGTGCGGGCCGCGAACTCGCGGAACTGTTCGTGCGCAAGCCACTGGACGTAGAGGTGGTAGCGCGCAACTTCTGGGTCGTAGTCCCCCTCCCGGAGGTCCCCGGCGCGCGGCCGGTCGGGCCAGGCCGGCCAGCCGGCGCGCCGGCGCTCCCCGGCGGCCCGAAAGCGGGCGTAGTCTTCCGCCGCCGGTTTCTCCGCCGCCCAGCGCCGCAAAGCGGCCTGCCTTTGCGCGTCCCCGGCAAAAAAGCGCCGCGCCAGAAGCTCCAAAATGCGGCGCTTTGCCGCCATTGTGCGCAGGTGGTCCACCAGGGGCGCCGCCCGCAGGGCGGTAATTTCCTCCTGAAAAGCAGCGGAGTCAAGCAGTTCCCGCGCTTCCGGGCATTCCTTCAGTTCTTCAGCGCGGGCGACGTCCAGGTAGAATTCGTTCCAGAACAGGCGGCTGACAGGCACGTAAGGGCTCGGTTCATAGGGATCATCCAGGAAGGTCGCCAGAAGGGGCAGAGTGCCGGCAAAGCTGCCTCCCAGTTCCCGGACCCAGAGCAGCAGCTCCCGCAGGTCGGTGAGATCGCCAGCGCCCCAGCTCCGCCTGGAGTGGAGGGCGTAGAGCGGCAAAAAAACTCCCCAGATCCGGCCGGCCGATCCCGCGGGAAGGGTATACGCCCGCCGCGGGGCGGAGATGATCAGGGTTTCGCTTTCCAGGGCGCAGCCCGGCAGGCTCAGCATAAACCGGTGGTACCCCCACGGCAGCCCGGGCGGCAGGGCCACTTGCCGGACCACGTAGCACACCCCCTCTACCCGCGCCGTGCGCAGCCCGGGCAGGCGGGCCAGGCGGCAGGGCCAGCGCAGCGTCTCCCCGTCTTCCAGCTCCAGCCGGCATTCGGCCGTACCTTCCGCCAGTTCCGCCGGCAGCCGCAGTTCCAGGCGGCCGGGTTGTCCGTCCCAAACCACGGCCACCGGCTCGCTGCAGCGCCGCCACAGCTCCTGCCGGAGCTCCCGGAGCGCGCCGGGAACGTCGCCCGGGGACTCCACCGGTGCCCCCAACGCACGCAGGACGGCCAGCAGGGAGTGCGGCGCGGCCCGGCGGGGGCGGCCCGCAAAATCGCGGTAAGCGGTTTCCACCCCGTACAGCCGGGCCAGCAGGTAGAGGTTATTTGCCTGTGCCTCTGCCACAATTGTCAACCCCCAGTTTCTGGTAAAAAGAAGCAAATTACAAAGATGCATTAACCGGAAGTTTGTGAAAAGTGTAGCCGTTTGATTCAAAACTATGCAAAAGATTATTTCATATTCCGTTGAAATAAAAACTCCCGGCGCAGTCGGCACAAGCTTTCGACCCGGACCGCCGGGTTTTTTTCCAGGAGAGCTTTTTCCAAACAGGCTTTGGCGGTTTTGAAGTTTCAGTGCTTTTACTGGACGAGTTTTTGCGAGATGGCGCTTAATTCCTGCGCGTTTTTTTAATATCCATATTTTTAGTTTTACCCTCCTGGAAATTTATATTCGGAATAATTTTGGTTTATATTGCCTATACTTCCTGAAAATTGAGCTTTCGTCCGCCGTTCGTTTGCCGTACTCTAAAAGGTGGCATGGAGGTCTAATTCGACAAAAAGTGTTATTTTCCTTTTTGATGGTAAGGATTTTGGAAATCAACCTGTTTTTTTGGTAAAATTTTTAGGAAGCTTATGCCCCCGGCAGGACTTGAATCTTTAAGATGGAATAATTCAGATTTGATCCGTTGATTTGCCCACCAAAAGGGGCGGTGGCGGCGGACGCCCCGATCATTTTAAAAGGGGAGTGAGGGGTCGCTGCGTTTATCAAAGCGTCTTGAGGCGGTGGCCGGCTTTGTTCCGCCCGGCAAGGTAGTGGCCGATATCGGCACCGACCACGCCTATTTGCCCGTTTACCTGGTGCGGACCGGGCGCAGCCCGCGGGTCATCGCCACGGAATTGAATGCAAAACCGGGGGAGCGCGCCCGTTTTTGGGTGCGGTCTTACGGGCTGGAGGATAAAGTTGAGGTCCGCCTGGGGGCAGGCCTGGAAGCGCTTTCTCCCGGTGAGGCGCAGGTGGCGGTGGTGGCCGGCCTGGGCGGAAACACGATTAAGGAGTTGCTGGCCGCCACCCCGCTGGTTTTCAACCGCCTGGAGAAATTGATCCTGCAGCCGATGGCCGACGCCGGCGATCTGCGCCTGTGGCTGGTGGACAACGGCTGGCGGCTGGCGGACGAAGCGCTGGTGGAGGAAGGGGGCCGCCTGTACGTTGTCATCGCCGCCGAAAAGGGTAAAGAGAGCACGGAAGACCGGTTTTTGATCGCCATCGGCCCCCGCCTGGCGGAAAAAGGGGGCCCCGTTTTCATTTCCTACCTGGAGGGGCTCAAAAGAAATTACCGGCGGATCTTAAGCGGTTTGGAGCGCAGCCGCTCCCCGGACGCCCAGGAAAAGGCGATCAGGCTGACGGCCAAACTGGCGAAAATAAGGGAGGTGCTGGCGAGGTATGCCGGTGAAAGCTGAGGATTTATGCAGGCTGGTGGAAGAGCTGGCTCCCCTGGAGCTGGCCGAAGAGTGGGACAACCCCGGCCTGCAGCTGGGAGACCCGGATAGCGAGATTCACCGGGTGTTGCTGGCCCTGGACGTGGACGAAGGGGTGGGCCGCGAGGCCGCGGAAAAAGGGGTGCAGCTGGTGATTTGCCACCATCCCTTGTTTTTCAAGCCTTTGAAAAATTTGCGCACCGACCGGCCCCAGGGTGCCTTGTTGGCCTCCCTGATCCGGGCCGGGATCGCGGTGTACGCCGCCCACACCAACCTGGACAACGCGGCACGGGGGGTCAGCGACGAACTGGCGCGCCGGTTGGGGCTGCGGGAAGCAAGCGTCCTGCGCGTCACCTACCGGCAAAAATTTTTAAAGCTGGTTGTTTTTGTCCCGGCAGACCACGCGGAAAAGGTGCGCGCCGCCCTGGGAAGAGCGGGGGCCGGCTGGATCGGCAATTACAGCGAGTGCACTTTTCAGGTTGCGGGCCAGGGCACCTTTCGCCCCCTGGAAGGAACCAGCCCCTTTATCGGCAGAGCCGGCGAGTTGGCGCACGTGGACGAGGTCCGCCTGGAAACCATTGTGCCCGTTGAACTGGCCGGGCAGGCAGTTCAGGCCGTGCTGGCCGCGCATCCCTACGAAGAAGCGGTCTGCGACCTTTACCCCCTGGCCAACGAAGGGGCTCTCCGGGGCACGGGGCGAATCGGCCTCCTGCCCAGGCCCATGGTTTTTCAGGAATTTTGCGACTATGTCAAGAAGGTTTTGGGAGTGGAGCATTTGCGTTGCGGCGGGGAGCGGGCGCGGGAAATCCGGCGCGTGGCCGTTTGCGGGGGAGCGGGCGCAGAACTCTGGCCGGTCGCCCTGGCCGCCGGCGCCGACGTCCTGGTTACCGGCGATATCGGCTACCACGCCGCTAAAGATATGCTCGCGGCCGGGATGAGCTTTGTCGACGCCGGGCATTACGGGACGGAGCGGGTAATCCTGCCTGCTTTGCGGGAATTCCTGGGCGAACGATGTCGGCAGAAAAGCTGGCGCGTCGAAATATTTTTAGCGGAGCACCAGGCCGATCCTTTTGCTTTTCGCTAGCCGTTTTTCTCCCGCTCCCGGGAATTTTTGCGATTATTCTGTTTAGCTGAAGTTTTGCTGCAGGTACTTGCCAAGAGCCTTCGCTTATGTTAACATAGTACTCACAAGGAACGCGGTTCTTCGCACGCACCCTGCCGTGTGCGTGATCACCTTGAAGTTTTGAGCCAACACAAATTGAAAGGGAGCCCGGCCTCTGGTTGTGGCTTGGATGCCCCCGCCGCGGGGACCCAAAAAGCAGCCAGGAGGGCACCCACCTGTAGGGACAGGGTTCAAGAAAACTTGGGGAGGGTCACGGCACGCGTGGGGTTTTTTATTGACACCCGGCAGTGGGTAAACTATAATGGGGTAAAAAGTACCGCAAGTAATTCTAAGGAAAGAAGGGAGAGAAAAGATTGGCCAGCGAAAGTATCCAGGTTCTCGACAGCGCCAGCTTTAAAGAGTTCATTGCGTCGGCAAAAAATCCCGTGCTGGTAGATTTTTGGGCCCCCTGGTGCGGTCCGTGTAAGATGATTGCCCCGGTGTTGGAGGAGATTGCTGCCGAATACGCGGGTAAATTGCAGGTGGCCAAGTTAAACGTGGATGAAAACCAGGGTCCGGCCTCCGATTTTAAGGTCAGCAGCATCCCGACTCTCATCTTGTTTAAAAACGGTCAGGAAATGGAACGGTCCATCGGTTTTAAGACCAAGGGCGACCTTAAAAAGTTTGTGGACAGGCATTTAAGTTAGGGTGATCCGCGGAAAAACCACCCGGCTGTATAACGCCGGAGCACGTTTTCTAAAACGTAAGCACGTTTTTCAAAACGTGCTTTTTTTATCTCTTTTAAAAAAAGTTTTGCTTGAACATGTATTTTTCCGTAAGGTGCGGTTACAACGTAAATATTACATTCGGAGCCGAAGCAGAAGGGAAAAATCTAGTTTTTGGCGTATTATCATTATTAAAGTATTTTCCAATACCTGACCGGTTTCTTTCCATAATTATAATAAAAATTTCATTTTGAAACGTAAAATTTCATTGTGAAACGAAGACAAATAAATTGAAAGGCCGTTTTTTACTAAATTTTAGAGAACTTTAGAAACTTACGCCTGTGGATGAACTATTTTAGCCGCTATAGAAGAAAAGCCCTATCGGTAATGGTATGTTTTTTGCAAATATTATTTCAAAAATTACGCGAAAGGAGAACCCCACCGTGACCGTTCCCGGCAAGGCGGTGAGTTTGGGCGGCATTCCGGCGGTGAAGGACGGGTTGAGAAGGGCTAGGTCGGGCACCAGTTCGGGGTGGGTGGGGGTTATTTTCTGCTTCCGTCGGTAGTGTTTCATTATGAAAAGCCGGTATTCAAAAAAGCTTTTTTTGCACGGGAGAAGCTGGTTTAAACTTGCCGAGATTATACCAGCCATTTACATTAGAGCCGGCCTGATATTCAAAATAGCTGCAAAATTTTTTAAGCAAATGTCAAATTTTTAAGGATAGGAGTGAAAAAAATGAGTTATCCGCGTCCCTGGGTTGCAGTTTATGAAAAAGGAGGCGTACCCTTCAACATTTCATTTGAAAAAATTTCTCTGCCTGCTTTGCTGGCGCGCACGGTAAGTAAATTTCCGGAGAAAACAGCCATGATCTTCTTTGGGCGGGAAACAACCTATCAACAGCTGGGGGCATGCGTTGAAAGGCTGGCCTCCGCCCTTTATGACCTGGGGGTTCGCAAGGGTGACAGAGTAGCCTTGATGCTGCCCAACTGCCCCGATTTTGTAATCAGTTATTACGCTGTCTTACGCTTAGGAGCCATTGTTGTAAACACCAACCCCATGTATGTGGAAAGGGAAATAGAACACCAGCTCAACGACTCCCAGTCCAGAATGATCATCACTTTAACCGACCTTTACCCGCGCGTGAAAAACGTTTCCGCCGGAACTCCGCTGGAGAAAGTGCTGCTGACCGGTTTTGCCGGCAAGCCGGAATTGCCGGAAGGGGCCCTCTGGCTGCCGGACCTGTATTTGAGCGAGCGCGGCCCCGCCCCGGCTGTCGAAATCGATCCGGAGCAGGATATCGCGGTTCTGCAGTATACCGGCGGAACTACCGGCGTACCCAAGGCGGCGGCCCTAACCCACTTCAACCTGTACGCCAACACCACCCAGGTCAATCACTTTTTCCGGGGCGAAGAAAACAAAAGGCTTATTTTATCGGTATTGCCCTTCTTCCACGTTTACGGGATGACCTGCTGCATGAATCTGGCCATTGCGGCGGGAACGACGATGATCCTGGTCCCGCGTTTCGTCCCCGCGGAAATAGCGAAGATAATCAGCCAGTACCGCCCGACGTATTTCCCCGGCGTGCCCACCATGTTTCTGGCCCTTCTGAACTGCCCCGACTTTGAAGATTTTTCCACGGTGATGGTTTACAGTTCCGGGGCGGCGCCGCTTCCGCAGGAGGTATTTAACGGGTACGCGAAAAAGCTGGCGGGAACCGCTTCTTTGCTGGCGGAGGGGTACGGGCTTTCGGAGGCGTCGCCGGTTACCCACAGCAATCCGGTTTTTGGCGAGAATAAGCCGGGGAGCATAGGAATTCCCTATCCGGATACGGAGTGCAAGATTATGGATGCGGAAACGGGTACCCGGGTGGTTCCCGTCGGGGAGATCGGGGAGCTGGTGATCAAAGGTCCCCAGGTGATGAAATGCTACTGGAACAGGCCGGAGGAAACGGCGAAGGCGCTGCGCGACGGCTGGCTCTATACGGGGGACCTGGCCCGCATGGATGAAGACGGCTATTTCTATATCGTTGACCGGAAAAAGGATTTGATCATTGCCGGGGGGTATAACATATATCCCAGGGAAGTCGAGGAGGCTCTCTTCACCCACCCGAAAGTTTTGGAGGCTGTGGTGGCCGGAGTGCCCGATCCTTACCGCGGGGAAACAGTTAAGGCCTATATCGTGCTGAAGGAAGGGGAGAGCGCTACGGAAGAAGAGATTATCGAGTTCTGCAGGGAGAGACTGGCCGCTTACAAAGTGCCCCGGCTCGTGGAATTTCGCAAGGAGCTGCCGAAATCCGCCGTAGGGAAACTGCTGAGGCGGGTTCTGGTTGCCGAGGAGCTTCAGAAAGGGTAAGCACTTGCGGAGCCTCCAGCGATTTTCACAAGGCTGGTGAAAGGCCGCTGGAGGCTCCGCCGGTTATCCTTAACGTGCGGAATGCGGCGGGGATATTGTGAACCGGATATTAACCCGCTGCCGGTTATTAAAGAAGTGATTTGCTTATATTGTTTAGGGAGGAATTGGGATGCAAAAGGAAATTCTCATGCTTTCTCCTGGTCACGACTTCACAAAACTTGTTGGCCAAACCTGCCGGGAAATAGGCGAAACGGGGGTTGAAATAATCGAAGTGGGCTGCCGGCGGCAGGTTTTGGAACAGGCGTTAAGTGACCCCGTGGCGAAGAATTTTAAGGTTATCATTATGAAAAGGTACTGGCGGACGTGGCTGCCGGAAGAATTTACCGTACCGGTTGTTTTCATGTACAACAATTCCTTTGATCTGTTGTACGTATTGGCGAAGATTAAAAGGTATGTTGACTACCGGAACGTCGCCTATTTCGGTTACGAAGAAGAAGTGAAGCCGTGCAATTTTGAAGCATTTTCCGAAATATTGGGAGAATTCAACCTGATCCCTTTCATTTTTGATTCTTCGGAACAAATCGAGCCCCAAATGCGGAAGGCAATTGAGGCCAGACCGGAAATCATCGTCACTACGGCGGCCTGTCTGGCAAGGAGAATAGAAAAAGCAGGGATACCTACGCAGGTTGTGTACCCCAGCAAGGAGTCGATTGTGGAATCGCTTCGCCGGGCGCGGGAAATAATTTTGGCCCGCAGGAAGGAAAGCGAGCGCGTTCACCAGCTTTCGGCAATACTGGATCAGCTGAACGACGGGGTTATGGTGATCGACAGCAGCAGCGAAACGATTTTGGCCGCCAACAAAAAAGCACAGGTTATTCTGGGCCTTTTGACTTTTCACGTTACGGGTATGCACATAAAAAAGACCCCTTCCCCGCTTCCCGACATCTTGAGTTCTATCGAGGAAAACAGGCATATCACTACTAAGATCGGAGAGCAGAAAATAATCATCAGCTGCCTGCCGATCTGGCTGAACAGCTGCCAGTCCGCTAAAATGATCACTTTGCGGAAGGTGGAGGACGTTGAGTTAATTGAGCAGTACATCCGCAAGGAGGCGTTGGAAAAAAGACTGGTGGCAAGAGCAACTTTTCAGGACATCAGAGGCGGGAAAAATAAGCGGATGCGGGAAGTGATTGAACAGGCGAAGAAATTTGCGCGGACAGACTCGACAATCTTGATTACGGGCGAATCGGGCACGGGAAAAGAAATCTTCGCCCAGAGCATTCACAACGAAAGCCGCCGGAAATCCGGCCCGTTTGTGGCGATAAACTGCGCCAGCCTCCCGGAGTCCATTCTGGACAGCGAGCTTTTCGGCTATGAGCGGGGCACCTTCACCGGCGCCGATAAAAACGGCAAAATGGGTCTTTTCGAGCTTGCCCACCGGGGCACCATTTTTCTGGACGAAATAACGGAAATCCCGCTGTCCCTGCAGTCAAAACTTTTACGGGTTCTGCAGGAAAGGGAGATCCGGCGGCTCGGGGGAAGGGGCTTGATTCCCGTTGACGTCAGGGTGATTGCTGCGACAGGCGCAAATATCGAAGAGCTGGTCAGAGAAAAAAAGTTTAGGGCGGACCTTTATTTTCGCCTGAATGTGTTAAGGCTCGACCTACCTCCTTTGAGAGAGCGGAAAGAAGACCTTGTCGAGCTGATCATCTGGTTCTACCATCAGAAACTGGAGGAACTGAGGCGCTGCGGGGTGGAAATCAGTGCGGGCGTGGACATATCCGAGGAACTCATAAACCGGTTGACGGCCTACTCCTGGCCGGGTAATATCCGGGAGCTGCTGAATGTTATTGAGAGGCTTCTGCTCACCGGTTCCGTTGAGAACCTGGGCATGAACTGGTCGGAATCTGAGGAAGAGAAAACTTTTGGCTTGAGGGCGGCTGAAAGATCGGAAATATTAAGAATACCTCTAAAAGATGATGCGAATTTCCAGGAGCAGGTAATCGTGGAACTGCTCAAAAAGTATGGTTCAAACAAGGAAAAGGTCGCCAGGGTGCTGGGGATCAGCAGGACGACCCTCTGGAGGAAGATGAGGTCTTTAAAGTTATCTGTTTAGTTTTTCAAAATGGGATATCTTCATGCAATGGCTGTTTCATTGTGAAAAGGGGAGAAGTGAATCTATCGCGTTTATGCCTGTCCGATCTCCGGTTATTTTACTGGCACGTTTTTTGCACGTTTAAGGAACACAGAGAAAAATGGCTGAATACTTACGAAAGGAGATTTTTTCCATGACCTACCCGGGCATTAAGAACATCTGCGTCGTGGGGGCTGGCAACATGGGCCACCAGATCGCCCTGTGCGCGGCTCTGGCCGGCTACAGGGTGAAGTGCACCGACATCGATCCTGGTGTTCTGCAGAAGGCGGAGCAGTTTGCCGATAAATACCTACCCGAGCGGGTGGCGAAGGGCAAGCTCGGCGAAGAGGCCGCCCGGCAGGCACGCGCCAATCTGTCGTTTACGACGAGCCTGGAGGAGGCGGCCGGCGATGCCGACTTTGTCATTGAAGCCATCCTGGAAAAACTCGACCTCAAACGCCGGCTGTTTGCCCAGCTGGATAAAATCGCCCCGCCGCACGCAATCCTGGTGACGAACAGCTCATTTATCGTCAGCTCCAAAATTGCCGACGTGACCGGCCGCCCCGAAAAAGTCTGCAACATGCACTTTTTCAACCCTGCTCTGGTTATGAAGCTGGTGGAAGTGGTGAAAGGGCCCCACGTCTCCGACGAGACCGCCCAGACCGTAATGGAAGTGAGCAAGAGCATGGGGAAAACCCCTGTTCTTCTCAAGAAAGAGATTTACGGTTTTCTGGTCAACCGCATCGTAGCCGCCATCAATCACGAAGCCCTTTACCTTTACGATATGGGCATCGCCTCCTATGAAGACATAGACACCGCCGTTGTTCACGCTTTGGGCCACCCAATGGGTCCTTTCAGGCTTATGGATTTAACGGGCATCGACCTGTCCTACTACATCGGCATGGAGCGCTACCGGGAAACGGGAGATCCCGCCCACAAGCCCTCTCCGGTTATCGTGGAAAAGTTCATCAAAAAGGAATGGGGCCGGAAGACCGGTAAGGGGTTTTACGACTACGGGGAAGATAAGTAAAGTTACCAAGTCGCCTTGAGTAAACCTTGAATGCAAAAAACTGAATCACGCTGGGTAAAAAAAGTTGCTGGACGGAAAACTTTAAATGCTCGGGAGGTTTCTTAAGTTGATTGATTTTAAGCTTACCGATGAGCAGGAACAGATCCGGAAGCTGGCCGCATCCTTCGCCGAAAAAGAGATCATCCCCGCCGCCGCCGAGTACGACGAAAAAGAAGAAGTGCCCTGGCACATAATCGAGAAGGCCCACGCAGTGGGTTTGATAAACCTGCACGTGCCCGTTGAGTACGGCGGCCAGGGCCTTGACCACGTTACGGGTGCTCTCGTCACCGAAGAGCTTGCCTACGGCTGCCTGGGCATTACGGGGACTTTCGGAAACAACAACCTTGCCCTGGCTCCTGTCCTGCTGGCGGGAACGGAGGAACAAAAACAGAGGTTCCTTCCCCCTTTCTGCGCCCGGCCGCAGCTGGGGGGTTTCTGCCTGACGGAACCGAACGCCGGCTCCGACGTGGCCAACATATCCACGAGCGCCCGGTTAAAAGGTGACAAATATATAATTAACGGGCAAAAGTGCTTCATCACCAACGGGGGAATAGCAAACCTGTACACCGCCTTTGCCAAAACCGACCCGGCCAAAGGCGTCCGGGGCTTGAGCGCTTTTATCGTCCCCGGCGACACCCCGGGTTTGCGGGGCGGAAAGAAAGAAAAAAAGATGGGCGACCGGGCCTCTCACGTAGGGGAGGTTATTTTTGAAGATGTCTGTGTGCCCCAAGAAAACCTTTTAGGAAAAGAAGGGGACGGCTTCAAGATCGCCATGATGACCCTCGACAGCACGCGCCCGGGTATTGGCGCGCTCGCCGTCGGCGTGGCCCGGCGGGCCTTTACCGAGGCGCTTAAATACGCCCGGCAGCGTGTGCAGTTCGGGAAGCCCATCGCCGAAAACCAGGCCATCCAGTTCCTGCTGGCCGACATGGCCATGAAGATAGAAGCGGCGCGCGGCCTGGTCTTAAAGGCCTGCTGGCTTTTGGACCAGGGTCTGCGGGCCACCAAAGAAGGTGCCATGGCCAAATGCTTTGCCTCCGATGTGGCCATGGCGGTAACCGTGGACGCCGTGCAGATTCACGGCGGGTACGGGTATATGCGGGAATACCCCGTGGAAAAACTCATGCGCGACGCCAAGATCCTGCAGATATACGAAGGCACGAACCAGATCCAGCGCCTGGTCATTGCCAGGGAGCTGCTGTTCAGGTAATTTCTTTATGCTCAAATAAAGAAGGGAGAAGACCATGCCGCAGCCGGTAATCCTAAGCGCAGTAAGAACGCCGATCGCAAAAGAAAACGGAGCGTTAAAAGACGTTCCCCCCGAAGACTACGCCGCCCTGGTCATCAAAGAAGCCGTCCAAAGAAGCGGCATAAATAACCCCGGCATAATCGACGAAGTCATCTTCGGCCACTGCCTCGGGGCGGCGGGCTGCCTGGCCCGGGTGGCCCTTTTGAAGGCCGGCCTGCCGCTGGAGATCCCGGGCCTGACCGTGGACAGGCAGTGCGGCTCGGGATCGACGGCCGTCAACGTAGCCGCCGCCTTCATTCAGGCCGGCGCCGGCGAGGTTTACGTCGCCGGCGGCGTGGAAAGCATGACCCGCCAGCCCTACCTTTTGGAAAAACCCGTAACCGCCTACCAGCGCAACGCCCCCAGGTGGATCCAGCCGCGCCCCCTCGCCCCCGCCGAAATCGGCGACCCGCCCATGGGCATAACCGCCGAAAACGTCGCCGAAAGGTGGGGGATCAGCCGCGAAGAGCAGGACGAGTTCGCCTGCTTAAGCCAGCTCAAGGCGGCCAGAGCCCTAAAAGAAGGGCGCTTTCAAGAACAAATCGTTCCCGTCGTCATCCCCCAAAAAAAGGGGGACCCCGTAATCTTCGATACGGACGAACACCCGCGCCCCAACACCACAAAAGAAGTCCTGGCCAAACTCCCCCCCGTCTTCAAGCCCGGGGGCACCGTCACCGCGGGGAACTCCTCGGGAATTAACGACGGGGCGGGAGCCCTGGTCCTGGCGAGCCTGGACAAAGCAAAACAAATGGGCCGAAAACCCCTGGCCGGGATCGTCTCCTTTGCCGCCGCCGGCGTGGACCCCAACATCATGGGCATCGGCCCCGTGCCGGCCACCCGCAAGGCCCTGGCCAGAGCCGGCCTCGCCTTAAACGACCTGGACGTAATCGAACTGAACGAAGCCTTTGCCGCCCAGTCCATCGCCTGCTGCCGGGAACTGGGCATCGACTGGCGCGACCAGGAAAAGTTCAACCCCAACGGAGGAGCCATCGCCCTCGGGCACCCCATCGCCGGCAGCCTGGCCATTCTGATGGTCAAGGCCGTCTACGAGCTGCACCGCCGGGGGGGCCGGTACGCCCTGGTGACCGCCTGCTGCGGCGGCGGGCAGGGAGTGGCGACGGTGATCGAGCGGTATTAAGAAGCCGGTGCCAGAAAAAGCCGGTCAAAAGGGTACTATATATGGTTATTATATATTAAATTATTGGAAAAATATGGTGAGGTGCATTGAATTGGAGTACACGAACATTATTGTAGAGCTGGATGAAAAAGTTGCCCTTGTGACCCTTAACCGCCCGCCCGTAAACAGCATCAACTCCGGTTTGCTGGAGGAGCTCAACGACATTCTGGATAAGCTGGCCCAGAGCCAGGAAGCAAGGGTGCTGGTAATTACGGGTGCGGGTGAAAAGGCTTTTTCGGCGGGAGCCGACATTACCGAGTTTGCCGAGATCAGGGCGGGAAAAAAGCGGGCCGTTGACGTTCACGATCTCTTCTTTAAAATTGAAAATTTGACCAAACCGGTCATTGCAGCCATTAACGGTTATGCCCTGGGGGGCGGCTGCGAGCTGGCGATGAGCTGCCACCTGCGCATCGCCGCCCGGGAGGCCAAAATTGGCCTGCCGGAGGTCCGCCTGGGCATTATTCCCGGGTGGGGCGGCACCCAGCGCCTGCCCAGGCTTATTGGGAAAGCCAAAGCTTTGGAGCTGATGCTGACCGGTGACCACATTAGCGCCGAAGAAGCCATGCGCCTCGGGCTGGTAAACAAGGTTGTGCCGGGGGTGGAGCTTATGGACGAAACGAGGAAGCTGGCCGGGCGGCTGGCCAGCGGTGCACCTCTTGCCATGCAGGCTATTTTAAGGGCCGTGACCAAGGGGTTGGAGGTGCCCATCGAGGAAGGAATTAAATTTGAAAAGGAAGGAACGGCCCTGGTTTTCTCCAGCGAGGACGCCAAAGAAGGATCGAAGGCCTTCCTGGAGAAGCGGGCGCCGGTGTTCACGGGCCGGTAGGGAAAACTGCGGCGGGTTTTTAACCCCCGGTATAAAGGGCTGAAGTTCTGAAAAAAAGGACGGGGTGCTTCAGCCCGGAAGGAAAATTCGTAAGAGTTTTCAAAACTTTGCTCATATTAAGGGGAGGTTGAAAATAGTGGCGAGCCCGGAAAGTCTGGCGATCCGGCAGTTTCTGGTGAACTACAAAAAGAGCAAGTCCGGGAAGCAGTTTTCAGCTGAAGAATCAAGACGGGAACTGGAGGCGATGTTCGGCAACAGGCCCCTCGATCCGGATGTGCGGGTCGAAAAGATTGCGGTGGAAGGGATTCCCGCCGAGTGGGTGAGCGCGCCAGGCGCAGCGCAGGATCGTGCGATCCTGTACCTCCACGGCGGCGGGTACTGCATGGGGAGCTGCAACACGCACCGGGGAATGGCGGCCAAACTTTCCCGGGCCGCGTCCGCCCGGGCTCTGCTCATAGAGTACCGGCTCGCCCCGGAGAATCCTTTCCCGGCCGCGCTGGAGGATGCCGTCTCCGCTTACCGGTGGCTGATTTCGTCGGGGTTCGCCCCCGGGAGTGTCGCAGTAGCCGGAGACTCGGCCGGCGGAGGGCTTGCCGTGGCTACACTCGTCAAGCTGCGGGACGAAGGAGATCCCCTGCCCGCCGCCGCCGTGCTGATGTCTCCGTGGACGGACCTGGAAGGTACCGGGGAATCAATGAAGACCCGGGCGGAATTCGATCCCTGGCTGAGGCCGGAAGAGAGCAGGCCCATGGCCGCCCTTTACACTCGTGACCTGGACCCGCGCCATCCTTTGGTGTCCCCAATTTACGCCGATTTGCAGGGGCTTCCGCCAATGCTGGTTCACGTCGGCGAAGACGAAATCCTCCTCGATGATTCGGTCCGCCTGGTTGAGCGGGCCCGCGCCGCCGGCGTTGAGGTGACGTTTAAAATCTGGGAGGGCATGTGGCACGTTTTCCAGGCTTTTGCGGAAAAGGTGCCGGAGGGGCGCCGGGCCATAGAAGAAATCGGGGAGTATGTGGCCGGGAAGCTTCGTTTTTAAAGAATCCGGGCAGGAGCGGGCAGAGGTGGCAATTAGTGGATTTTTTCCTGGAGGATTTTATAGGGGCGGAGGTGGATGGCTTTTTACAATATGACCTGGAAAAAGCAATTACCAATCACCCGGCAGCGGCAGAACGGGGGTAAGAATAGTTTTAAACGGAATACCTTACGGGGAAGGGGGATAAAGCAAGCCAAAATTTTTTAAAATTTTAAGGTTTAGGGCAGAAATTGAAAATTAAGTTTAAATGAATGGAGGTAAAGAAAAATGCGAAAGAATGTTTTTTCTTTTATGGTGCTTGCTATCGCGTTGGCTTTAGCCCTGGCGGTTACCGCCTGCGGGAAAACTGCCAGCGAGCAAGGTAAAGGGGCTCAGGCGCCGGCTTCGGCGCAGCCGATCAAGATCGGGGTAGTCGGTCCGATGGGGTTCGTCCAGGGAGAGCACCACTGGCTGGGTGCTACAATGGTCGCCGAAGAAATCAATAAAGCAGGTGGAATTAAGGTAGGAGACAAGATGCGTCCCGTTGAGGTAGTTAAAATCGATACCAACGAGATCAACAGCGTTACCGACGCCGCCAGCGCCGTCGAACGCGCCCTGACGGTGGATAAGGTCAATTTCCTGGTGGGGGGCTTCCGGACGGAAGCTGTTTTGGCCATGCAGGAAGTGGCGATGGACTACAAGACCATTTTTATGGGCTGCGGGGCGGCGCACACGGAACTTTGCGACCGGGTGGAAAAGAACTACGACCGTTTTAAATACTGGTTCCGCGTTACGCCGTTGAACTCCAACTTACTGGCGAAGGTCGATTTTCTCCTCCTTGCGGAAGCGGCCAAAGCGCTCCGGGAGCAGTTGGGCATTCAGAAACCCAAGGTTGCCCACCTTGCCGAAAAAGCGGCCTGGGCCGATCCGATCGTTGCGGCCGCCGAAAAAACCATTCCCCAGATGGGGATGGAACTGGTGGGTACCTGGCGCCCTTCGGCCACGGCGACGGACGTTACCGCGGAGCTGAACGCCATTAAAGATTCCGGCGCGCAGATCATTTTCGCAACTTTGTCCGGTCCCGTGGGAGTTGTTGTCGGCAGGCAGTGGGGTGAGCTCCAGATCCCGGCCATGCCCGTGGGTATTTTCGTTGAGGCGCAGAAAAAGGGTTGGTTGGAAGCCACGGGAGGCAAGGGAAACTACGTGGCCACCATGAACACTTACGCCCGGACGGCGATGACGGACAAGACCATCTCCTTTTACGATGCGTTTGTCCAGCGCTCCGGCCAGTTCCCCACTTATAACGCCGGGACTTACGAAGCCATCAATATATTGAAGGAAGCTATAGAAAAGGCCGGAACATTAGAGGCGGACGCTCTTATTAAGGTGCTGGAAAGTGAGACATTCATTGGTACCGCAGGCAAGTTGAAGTTCGACAAAAAACACGACGTAACCTTCGGCCCGGGGTTCGTCACCTCTGTAGGCACTCAGTGGCAGGACGGGGAACTGGTAATGTTCTGGCCCAACGGTTGGGAAGGCGTTACCTACCCGGGGGCGAAGCCGTACAAGCTGGCCCCCTGGTTGGTGGAAAAGTATAAGAAGAAGTAGGGGCGACACATGCAGAGGGCTGACAATGTCAGTCGTCAGTCGTCAGATGTCGGATGTCTGAAGACTGCCTTTGAGACAATGTTGCGTTTCATGCTTTGTTTTTGCGTCTGACGTCCGGCTACCGAATGTCTGAATTCGGACGCTGCCAAAAAAGAAGGCTGCAGGCGAGGGGGCTTTTCGGCAGCCTTCGGAAAGCTCCCCGCCCTCTTTTGATTAATTGGGGTGCACTTCAAAAGTTCATCAGCGAGAGGGGTTTTAGAATTCCTTATGCTTGCCAATATTTTTGTCGTGGGCCTGCTTAACGGCTGTGTGTACGCCCTTCTGGCCGCGGGTTTCAGTTTGATCTTCGGCGTCGGCCGGATTCTTCACCTTACTCATACCGCGTACTACATGCTTGCCGCTTACATCATTTTTCATCTCATCGGCGCCGCGGGGGTTTCCCCCGTTCCGGCCGTTTTTGTTTCCGTTCTCGCCACTACAATCGGCGGCGTGTTTTTTTACCGCCTGCTGATCGAGCCCGTGCGCGAACACGAAACGACGGTCTTGATCATGACTCTCGCCCTGGCCATGTTTTTCCAGGAAGTAATGCTCCTCATTTTCGGCGGTCATTTTCGAGGCGTTCCCGCTATGGTTGGGGGGTTTACAACCATCTGGGGCGTAAAGGTCACTTATCAGTATGTTTTAAGCCTGGTGACGATAGTTTTTGTTCTTACGGCAGTTTGGCTCCTTCTCTCCAAAACACGCCTGGGAATAGCGCTCAGAGCCACCGCGCAGGACAGGGAAGTGGCAAATTTAATGGGGATCAACGTAGGGCTTACGGCAACGCTTGCCATGTTGATTGCGGTAGCCCTGGCCGCCATTGCCGGGGCGGTGGTTTCGCCTTTGTACGTCCTGGAGCCGGCGATGTGGACGCACCCCCTCGTTGTGGTCCTGGCGGTGGTCATTGTCGGAGGCATGGGGAGTATTAAAGGGAGCATCATGGCGGCCTTCATCCTGGCCTTTGCAGAAACCCTGATTGTTTTTCTGGTGCCCAACGGTGCCTTCTTGCGCGGCGCATTTTCTTTGTTCATCATGCTGGTCGTGCTGATGCTGAAGCCGGAAGGCCTTTACGGAGTATTTTTCGAGGGGGAGAGGTAAGAAGTGGCACTTTTCAGCTGGTTGATTAAATATTTAAGCAAGGAAGTTTTCCCCCTGCCGACACGTATGTTCGCCTTCGCCTGCCTGGTCTTTCTGCTTTTTTTACCCCTTTTCACCCGGGATCCCTATCTTCTCCGGATATTGATCCTGGCCAATATCTTTGCCGTTTTCGCCGCCAGTTGGGACCTGCTTTCCGGCTACGTCGGCCAGATTAATCTGGGTCACGCCCTGTTTTTCGGCGTTTCTGCCTACGCTTCCGCCATTCTCAATCTTAAACTCGGCTGGCCCCCCCTGCTGACGGTGCCGGTAGGCGCGCTGCTGGCCGTTCTGGCGGGCCTGGTGGTGGGGGTTCCTGCTTTGAGGTTGAAGGGTCCTTACCTTGCGCTGGCTACCCTGGCCCTGCCGGTTATCCTCATGGGAGTGGTGTTTATGTTCCCGGGGTTAACCGGCGGTGAATTAGGGATTTCGGGAGTCGCCCGGCTGGCGAAAACCCGGGTTGCGGAATATTATTATACCTATTTTCTGATGGTAGCGCTTATTGTAATCATCTGGAAAATTACCGATTCCAAGGTCGGCCTGATCTTCCACGCTATCCGCGAAGACGAGATAGCCGTGCGCGCATCCGGTATAAACACCACCTTTTATAAGCTTCTGGCTTTTTGCTTAAGCGGCCTTTTTGCCGGTATTGCCGGAGGCCTGTACGCCCATTTTATGCGGATTGCCGGCCCGGCCACTTTGGAAATGGTTACCTCGTTTCAAGCGGTGATCTGGACCATTTTCGGCGGCATCGCGACTGTTTACGGGCCTGTTGTGGGTGTGTTCATCCTCATTCCGGTGATGGAGTTGTTAAGGCTGGTTCCGGAAGTCAGGATGCTCGCTTTCGCTTTGATCTTGATTCTGGTCTTGCGTTTTCTGCCGGAAGGAATTACGTCCTGGGTTCAGGACCGGCTGGAAAAGGAATGCCCGCGCTGCAAGGCGCGCAACGCTTTCACCCGCAGGCAGTGCCGGGTGTGTTTCGCCCCGCTTAAGAATGGTTAATCCGAAAAAGACAGCAAGGAGGAGAAAGTTGGTCCAATGGATGCCAAAGAATTCTATCTTTCGAAACCCTGGTTAAAGTTTTACCCTTCAGGAGTTCCCCATACGGTGGAGATTCCGCAGGTCCCGGTGACGGCTTTATTTGACGGGGCGGCGGAAAAGTACGGCGGTAAAGCCGCGCTTATTTTCTACGGCCAGGAAATCAGGTACCGGCAGCTGCGGGAGGAAGTCGACAGATTTGCCGCCGCGCTGGCCGATCTGGGCATCGGCAAGGGCCAAAGGGTGGCCTTATACCTGCTGAACAGCCCCCAGTTTGTCATTGCCTACTTTGGGATTTTAAAAACGGGCGCCACCGTATCTCCGATCAGTCCTGTCTACACCAGCATTGAAGTAAGACACCAGCTAAAGGATAGCGGGGCAAAAACAATAGTCTGCCAGGATATTCTCTACGAAAACGTGCAAAAAACCGGCCTTGATCTGGAAAACGTCATTCTCACCGGAGTGGAGGAATACTTACCTTCAGTCATGCGCTTTTTGGGGAAAGGGGTTTTGAAACGCCGCCTCGGCGACCGCAGTAAACCTCCGGAGGAGATTTACAAACGGAAGGGGTTCTACAAGCTTCAAGACCTGCTTAAAAAATATCCGCCCCGCCCCCCGGCAGCAACAATTGACCCCCGGGTGGACGTGGCAAGCCTTCCCTATACCGGCGGCACTACAGGTCCGTCCAAAGGGGTTCTTTTAACCCACGCCAATCTGGTCGCCTGCCAGCAGCAGATCCAGGCTTTTTGGGCGCCCGAAATTGAGGAAGGAAAAGAGGTTGTGATAGCCTTTTTGCCCTTTTACCACATTTACGGTCAGGTGGCAATCATGCTGAACAGCCTGATTTCCGGGTTAACGCTGGTTCTTTTTACAACCCCCGATTACGACGAAATACTGTACGCAATAGAAAAATATAACGCTACTGTTTTTTACGGCGTGCCTACAATTTATGAATTTTTACGTGAGTACGAAAAAACGGTGCGAGTTAACTGGCAACGGCTAAAAGCGGTTGTCTGCGGTGCCGATACGCTGCACGATAAAACTGTAAACGGCTGGAGGCAGAGGACCGGAACGGACATTACCGAAGGCTACGGAATGACGGAAACCAGCGCGGTGAGCCATATCACCCCTCCTGAACGCCCCAAGGTGGGTTCGTTCGGAGTGCCCATTCCGAACGTTCTGGCGGCCGTCGTCGATCCCGAAACGAACGCTTTTCTTCCTCCGGGGGAAGTGGGCGAGCTGATCATTTCCGGTCCGAACATTATGGAGGAGTACTGGCAGCAACCTGAGGAAACGGCCCGCGCCCTGATTGAGCTGGAAGGGCGGAAGTGGCTTAAGACCGGTGATCTGGCCCGGATGGATGAGGAAGGTTACTTTTACTTTTACGACCGGAAAAAGGACTTGATTAAATATAAAGGTTATTCCGTTTTCGCGCGCGAAGTTGAAGAGGTTCTTTACAGCCACCCTCAGGTCAAGATGGCGGGGGTTATCGGGGTTCCCGATCCGAAGGTAGGGCAGATTATCAAGGCCAACGTGGTCCTGTTCAGCGAGGCGCGGGGGAAGGTCTCCGAAGACGAGATTATCGCTTACTGCAGGGAAAGGCTGGCCCACTACAAGGTGCCGCAGATTGTCGAGTTCCGGGGTGAATTGCCCAAAACCGACGTGGGCAAGGTTTCCCGCCGGGAGCTGCGCGAAGAAGCGGAGGGGCTCTAACGATGAGTTTCTTCGAGGTAAAAGGGCTGACCAAGCATTTTGGGGGCCTTACCGCCGTTAACAACGTCAGTTTCCACGTTGACCGGGATGAAATAGTAGGGCTGATCGGGCCGAACGGGGCCGGAAAAACGACGCTTGTTCGCCTGATCATGAAGATCTTGAAGCCTAACGCCGGGCACATTTTTTTCCGGGGCAGGGAAATTACCCGCTTGAAAACCTGGGAAGTGGTAGCTCTGGGAATTGCCGGCACGTTTCAAAACACCAGGCCTTTTAGGCGCCTGCCGATTATTGCCAACGTCATGGTACCCTGCCTGGGGCCCCGCGCTTCCAAGCGCGGCGAATGGGTAAAGCGGGTCGAAGCCAGGGCCATGGACGCGCTGGAGTTTGCCGGCATCTCCGACCTGGCTCTGGAGCCCGCTTCCAAACTGTCCCACGGCGACTTAAAGCGGCTGGAAATCGCCCGGGCGATCGCCACCGAGCCGGAATTGTTGATTCTTGACGAACCCTTTGCCGGTTTGAACCCTACCGAGACGGAACTGCTGGCCAAGTCGATCAGGCGCCTGCACCGCGGCGGCCGCTTCGGCCGCCTGCACAGCGAGGGAGTCGCCATGATCATTATCGAGCACAAGCTTTCGGAGCTGATGAAAATCGTAGACAGGGTGATCGTCCTCCATTTCGGGCAGATCATTGCCGACGGCAGGCCCGAAGAAATAATCAACAACGAAAAAGTGATCGAGGCTTACATCGGGAAGGAGGTCGTCTGATTGCTGCTGGAAGTCGAAAACCTCTTCGTTTACTACGATACGGCGATGATTTTAAACGACGTCAGCCTGAAGGTTGCCGCCGGCGAGCTGGTCAGCCTGGTCGGACCCAACGGAGCGGGAAAAACAACCCTCCTGCGGGCCGTAACGGGGCTGGTAAACTGGGAAAAGCAGGTTTTAAAAGGGGTTAAAGGGGGCAACATCCGCCTTTTGGGAAAGGTAAGTTTTAACGGAGAGAGGATCGAGCAGCTGCCTCCCCACGAAATCGCGCGCCGGGGACTGATCCACTGCCCCGAACGCCGCCGCCCCTTCGCCGAGATGACCGTTGCCGACAACCTGCAGGCCGGGGGTTATCTCTGCAGGGACAGGGCGGAATTCAACCGAAGGCTGGAAATGGTCTATAACCTGTTCCCGAGGCTGAAAGACCGGGCCGGGCAAATCGCGGGAACACTGTCCGGAGGCGAGCAGCAGATGCTGGCCATCGGAAGGGCCTTAATGATGCAGCCGAAGCTTCTTTGCATCGATGAGCCTTCGCTGGGGCTGGCTCCGCAGGTTAAAAAGAATGTTTTTGAGCAGATCAAAGAAATCCAGGGGCGGGGGATAACCCTGCTCCTGATCGAACAAGACGTCAACCTCGCCTTTGCTCTGTCCACAAGGAACTATATTCTTTCCCACGGCAGGATCGTTGCGGAAGGAAGCAGCGAAAAGCTGCTCGGGGACGAGACGATAAGGAAATCTTTCCTGGGGTTATAAGTGAAAGACGAAGGAAGGCTGACCCGTTAAGTAAAGGGTAATCTACCTCGGTTGGATTGGTGAGCCGATTTAACCGGCCGACTGTTGGAACGGGCTTATCTGCAGCCGTAAAGATGGGGCCAGGAAATTAAGGGGGAACGTGAGGTGAAAGTAAGATGGAAAATATTGGCGGGATATTTGGTAGTGCTGGCCATTTTTGCGGGCGCCGTCGGAGTCCAGGACTACCAGATGCGCCGGATTAAGGCGAACTACGACCTGATCGTTCAGGAGGAAGCACGGAAAGCCTCAGAGGCGCAAAGTTTTTTAGTTCTTTTTGAAAGAATGCCGATCAGTCTTAAAGACTACTTATTAACAGGTAACCCCGCTGATCTGAAGTCGTACGAGAGCCGTGAGGAGCAGGCGGCCAACCAGTTGCAAAAACTTGGGGAGCTCGCTTACTCTGAAAAAGAGAGGGAAGTTTTAGCAAAGATTCAGGAGAAGTACGGGGAATTTAAAAAAGCGGCCGGATACCTTACGGAGCGCAAAAGCCAGGCTGTGGCTGCAGAAGACAAATTAAAAACTATACCCGTTCAGGAGAGTGATCAAGAAAAAAGAGAATTGACCGGGCAGCTCGACAAACTCCAAAAAGAGATAGTCAGTTACAATGTTGAAAAGCAAATTCTTGTTGAAGAAACGATTAAAGCCGGCCATGATTTTATCTACCTTCAGGAAGCTAATTTAAAAGAACGAATAAATAACTGCGAGCGGCTCATCTCTGCCGTTGAGGTAATCAACCGTGCTGCTCTTGGGATTGCGCTCATCCTTGGTTTGCTGATCGTCATTTTCCTCAGCCAGTTGATATCCAGGCCCCTGCGGCTGGTGGAACAGGGTGTAACCCGCATTGCGGGCGGCGATCTTTCGGTGGCGGACATAAAAGGGAACTCTCGAGATGAAATCGGCTCCCTGGCCCGTTCGTTCAACAGGATGAAACAAGGTTTGAAAGAAATTGTCCAAAAGGTTGCTGAAGGCGCCCAGGAAGTTTTAAAGGCCGCCGGTCAGCTGTCCGCAAGCGCCCACCAGACAGCCCAGGGGGCCACCACCATAGCTTCGGCCATTTCGGAAATCGCGGCCGCCGTTGAGGACGGCGCCGGCAACGCCGGCCAGGTGGCAAGGGTGGCCGAAAAGGCGGCCAGTCTGGCCGTCGAGGGGAATACGCGGGTTGGCAGGCTGGTTGCCCAGATAGAAAGCATTCAGGCCTCCGCCCGGCATATTAACGATGCCATTGTCAAGCTGGGGGAAACGTCTTTCGCGATAACAAAAATCGTCCAGATGATTACCGGTATAGCGGAACAGACAAACCTTCTGGCCCTTAATGCGGCTATCGAAGCGGCCAGGGCGGGGGGGCAGGGCCGCGGCTTCGCCGTGGTGGCCGAAGAGGTTAGAAAGCTGTCCGAAGAGTCGGGCAACGCGGCGAAAGAAATCGACAAGCTGGTAGAAAGTATCCGGGCGGGCGCTTCCGAAGTTGTCTCGATCACTGAGGAGAACGCCCGAAAGGTTGAGGCCGGTACCCTGGTGGCGAAGGAAGTAGGGGAACTTTTTAACGATATCATTCGTATTGTTCAGGAGCTGCGCAAGCAGACTCAGGAAGTTGCCGCCATCGCCCAACAAACCGCCGGCAGCGTGGAAAACGTGGCCGGCACGGCCGAAGAGCAAACCGCGGCCATGGAGGAGGTTTCCGCCCTGGCCGAAAGCATGCAGAAATTTGCTGCCGGGCTGGAGCAAATGGTCGCCATGTTTAAATTTGAGCGGGAGGAAGAAAAACAAGTCAAATGACCGGAAGGAAAATGGACATAAAGGGCTAAAGTATAAGGTTAAGGAGGATCAGCCATGCGAACAGCCCAACAGTACCTTGAAAAGCTGCGCGCCATGCGCCCCAACGTGTACATCAACGGCAAACTGGTAGCGCGCGACGACCCCCAGCTGCTTCCGGGGATAAACGTCGTTTCCGAAACCTTCAACTACGCCCGCGATCCCCAATATACAGAGCTGACGACGGCCGTTTCCCACCTGACGGGCAGGACCGTCAACCGCTTCTGCCACATTCACCAGAGCACCGAAGACCTGCTCAAAAAGCAGGAAATGACCCGTTTTTTGTGCCAGCGGGTGGGCGGCTGTATCCAGCGCTGCATGGGGGTAGACGCTTTAAACGCCCTTTCGGTGGTCACCAAGGACATGGATCTCGCCCTCGGCACCGAATACCACGGGCGCTTCCTGAAATACCTGGAATACTTCCAGGAAAACGACCTGGTGGGCAACTGCGCCCAGACCGACGTCAAAGGCGACCGGATGAAGAGGCCCTTTGAGCAGCAGGACCCCGATCTCTACCTGCGGGTGGTGGAAAAACGTTCCGACGGAATCATCGTCCGGGGAGCCAAGGCCCACAACACCATCGGCCCCTACGCCGACGAGATCATCGTCGTGCCCACCAGGCTGATGACCGAAAAAGACGCCGACTGGGCCGTGGCCTTTGCCGTCCCGGCCGACGCGGAAGGGATTTATCTGATCTGCAGGACAACGGCGGCAAGAAAGCGCGAACATCTTAAAGCCCCCGGCGCCATATACGGCTCGGCGGATTCCCTGACCGTCTTCGACAACGTCTTCGTCCCCTGGGAAAGAGTCTTCATGTGCGGCGAAACCAGATTTGCCGGACAGCTTGCCTCGCTGTTCGCCACCTACCACCGGCACAGCTACACCGGCTGCAAGCCCGCGGTAACCGACATCATCATGGGCGCCGCCGCCCTGGTGGCCGAGTACAACGGCATAGAAAGGGCGCCCCACGTCCGGGATAAGCTGGCCGACCTGATCGCCGTCGCCGAACTGGTCTACGGCACCGGCATAGCCTCGGCCGTCAAGGCCCGCCGGGCGGCCTCCGGCACTTTCGTGCCCGACATTGTCTTTACCAACGTGGCCCGTTACCACGCCGGCGTAAACGTCTACCACGAGTACGAAATCCTGGCCGACCTCGCCGGCGGCCTTCCCGCCACCCTGCCCCCGGAAGGGGATTTCTACAACCCGGTGACAAAGGGCTTCCTGGAAAAATACATCATGCGCAACCCGGCCGTCAGCGCCGAAAACCAGCACAGGTGCTTCCGCCTGCTGAGCGACATGCTCTGCTCGGCACATACCGGAGTCATGCAGGTGGCCGGCGTCCACGGCGGCGGCTCCCCGATCATGGAGAAGATTGCCATCATGGCCCAGTACGATATCGGCGCCAAGAAAAAGATTGCCAGGTACCTGGCGGGAATAGAAGATTAAAGTTAATGGAAGAGGGGTTACCATGACCAGGCCGGTTGTTTCTCTGGTAAAGCATACCGACCCGTACAGCTCCTTAAGAAAAGCGATTGAGCTTTGCGACGGGCTTGCGGGATTAAGCAAAGCAGATAAAATTTTAATCAAGCCGAACATCGTCGCCTGGGACTTCGAGCTACCCTTCCCGCCCTTCGGGGTGGTGGTCACCAGCGCCGTGATGTCTGCCCTCGTACGTATCCTGGCCGAGGAGGGGTTCCGGAACCTCTCCATCGGCGAAGCCTCCCGGCCCGTGCCCAAAACGCAGGGAAGGGCCATCTACAGGGTCCTCGGCTACGAAACGCTCAAAGAAAAGTACGGCGTTGAACTGGTCGACTTCAACGAAGAAAAATTTGAACCGGTGGATTTCGGGGGCTTCACGTTAAACATAGCCAGAAAGGCCCTGGAGGCGGACAAGATCATCAACCTGCCGGTGCTCAAAACCCACAACCAGTGCAAGGTCTCCCTCGGGATAAAAAATTTAAAGGGCCTTCTGGACAGGAAGTCGAAAATATTCTGCCACAACGTCGACCTGGAGCTGGACCACGTCTTCCCGCACATAATCGAAAAGGTGCCGGTTGCGCTGACCATCATCGACGGGATCTTCGCCCTGGATAGAGGTCCCGGGCCCACCGGCAAGGCCTACCGGAAAGATCTCCTCGTCGCCTCCCGCGATCCCCTCGCCTGCGACGTGGTCGGCGCGGCGCTCATGGGCTATCCCGCCGGGGAAGTCCCGCACCTGAAGTACTTTGCTGAACGCCACGGGCGGAGCACGGATCTGGCGGACGTCGTAGTAAGGGGCGAAAAAGTGGAGGAGCACCGCTTCTTTATCCCTTACGACTGGGAATGGACCCCGGACGACACCGGACCGGCCGGCTTTGCCAAACGCGGCATAACCGGGCTGGCCGTCAGGAAATACGACAGCACGCTGTGCACGGGGTGCTCGGGCGTGTTCAACCCCATGCTCATCATGTTCATGTCTGCCTTTAAAGGCGAGCCTTTTCCCGGGGTGGAAGTGATCTCCGGCAAAAAACAATTAGCCGGCAAGGGGTTCGAAAAAACGGTCCTTTTCGGCAAGTGCGTCTGTGAGCTCAACAAAGACAACCCGAACATCAAAAAAACCATCCCCATCCGGGGCTGCCCGCCCGATTTAAGGAAGTTCGAAAAGGCGATGCAGGAGGAGGGCATCCCGTGCAACTACGAGGATTACGTGCAGTACCGCCATTACATATACAGCCGGTACAAGGAAAAAGACGGCTTTGATTTGAATCTGTTCAAAGTAGATCCGTTTCAGGAGTGAATTGTGGGAAGAGGAGTTGATTGCTGTGGAACTGAGCCAGGTCATCGAAAAAAGGAGGAGCGTCCGGAAGTTCAAAACCGATCCCGTCCCGGACGGGCACGTGCGGGCCCTGCTGGAAGCCGCCCGGCTGGCGCCGTCCGGAACCAACATTCAGCCCTGGCGGTTCGTGGTGGTAAAGGACCGGGAGACGAGGCAGAAGCTGAGCGAGTGCACCTTCGGGCTGAGATTTATCGCCCAGGCGCCGGTGGTGATCGTGTGCTGTGCGGATGTAAGGGCCGTAGAGGCAAGGCCCCAGAGAATGGCGGAATTGTGGGAGGCGGGTGTTTTTGCGGGCACGGACCTGGAAAGCTTAAGCCCCGCCGATCTGGCCAGGTTAAGGGCGGACATGGACGAGCAGGCGGCCAGGGCCTACGTAAGCCTGAACACCGCCATCGCCATTGAGCACATGGTTTTGAGGGCCGTCGATCTGGGGCTCGGGAGCTGCTGGGTAATGATGTTCAGGCCCAGGGAAGTAAAAAAGCTGCTTGGGCTGGGCGAAAATATTCTGGTTGTCGCCCTGCTGCCCGTGGGCTTTCCCGATCAGGACCCGCCGCCCCGCCCGCGCCTCCCAGGGGAGGATATCTTGTTGGGATGGATTGGCTGAGGAGCTTTTTTGCCGGTCGACCGTGCCGGCAAGGCACGACCGGTCATGAAAAAAGACGTAATTTAAGGACTAAAGGAGTTGAGTGCTATGTGCAACTGGTGCGTAAAGCACGGCGACGGGGGTAAGTGGTATTTAAACACCCAGAACTACGCACAAAAAATGTACAGGCTCCGCCAGAAGGAGGTTAAACGCAAGGGAGCGGAGGCAAACCCGCAGACCATGGCCGAAGAGCTGCTGAAAGAGGCGATCGAAGCGCGCACCGTCAACCCGGAGAACTTCCCCATGCTCAAAGAGCGGGCCGAGCAGCTGAGCCACGCCGTCCACTTCGGGCAGGTGGTCACTCTCCAGGAGGTCCAGGCCATCATGGAAATCGCCTACCCGATCGCCCGGATGACCTGTGCCTGCAGGAGGCAGGTGAGGGCGCTCAATGATTCCGACAACTTCTTCTGCATGGGCCTGGGCGTGGGCATGTTTAAATGGGAAAGGTGGCCGGAAACCTACCGGGGCGGCGTTGAGTTTCTGGGTCCAAAGGAAGCCAAGGAGTGGCTCGCCGCGGTCAACAAAAAAGGGGCCGTGCACACCTTTTGGACCTTCGGAACCCCGTATATCGGGGGCATTTGCAACTGCGAGTACCCCGTTTGCCTGGGGATCAGAAACCGCCTGGATTACGACCTGAAGATCCTGATCAAGGGCCATTACGTGGCCGTGGTGGATTATTCCAGGTGCACGGGCTGCGGGACGTGCGTCGAGCGCTGCCAGTTTGGGGCCGTCCGCCTGGAGGTTTCTCTCGGCAGGGCAAACGTGAACATGCTTAAGTGCTTTGGCTGCGGACTCTGCGAGACGGGGTGCCCCCACGAGGCGATCAGCATGGTGGAGCGCGAAAAGATACCTTTTCTGGCAAATGAATGGTAGCCGGAGGTGCATGGTGATGAGGAAAGATCTGCTTGCCGTTGACGCAAACCTCTGTAAGAGCCCCCTGGAGTGCGGGCTCTGCCTGCAGGTTTGCCCCCAGGCCGTTTTCAAGGCCTTGCCGGGGAAAGTTTACAAGTTTAAAGAAACGCCGGAGGAGGAGTACGTCCTCAAGCCTTACTACTGGATGGCCTGCACCGGCTGCGGGGAATGCGTCCGTGTTTGCCCCTCCGGCGCCATCACGCTACGGTTTGACGGCTGCCTTGAAGGGAGTGTTTCCGTTGGCCAGAACTTATCCTGAATACGATTACGATCTGCCGGAAGGCCTGCTTCAGGAATTGAGCGGCCTGTCTGTTTCTGCCCTGGCTGATGAGCTTTCCGGCCGGGCAGGGACTGAGGAGGAGTTGACGGACTTTTTCCACAGCTACGGTGTTCGTCTGACCGAAAAGGTCTTGAGGGCCGGAAAAAAGTACAAAGACCGCACCTGCGCGGTGATGGAAGAAGCAGCCCAAAAAACAGGCCTTGTCTTTCCCGGTATTCCTCAGCGTTTCATCGAGATCTGGTTCCTGGCTACCCGTCCTCAGGACAAGTGGAAGATCGTGGAAAGTACGGCCAGGCGTTTTGTTTTTACCGTCCGGGAGTGCTTTATTTACCAGTTGATTAAGGAAAAGCATCCCTTAACCTCATTTCTTCCCTGCCGGGAAGGGTGTCTTACGTTTTTAAAGGGAATCTATCAAGAACTGGGGTTGCCGGTAAGGGTAGAAATCGTCCAGGATATGGAAAGGGACGGGAACTGCCGCTTCAGCTGCGAACTAGTGCAGGACCGGTCGTGAAAAAACGGGCGGGTGCGATTCGTGTTGAACCATCAAAAGATAGTGGAGCAAAGATCTGGAGGTGAGAAGCATGGAGGTAAAAAGGGAGAGCGGATTGATCCAGTCATTTGACGGTACGGACCTGTTTTGCGCTAAAGACCTGGTAGGCAGTCCCAGCGCTGTCGTAGTCATTGCTCATGGTCTGGCTGAACACCACAAAAGATACGATTATTTTACAGGCAAGCTGAACAGCTTTGGCTATAGTCTCTACAGGTATGATCAGAGGGGACACGGGAAATCCGGCGGAGAAAGAGGCTACTTGCCCAGGTATGATACACTTTTTGAAGACGCAAATGTTGTGGTCAATTATGCAAAGCGAGAGAATCCTAACGTACCTGTGTTTTTATTCGGACACAGCATGGGTGGCCTTACAGCAGTTGGGTACTGTATAAAATACCCGGGTAAGGTGAATGGTGTTATTCTTTCGGGTACTCTGTGCGCAGACTTTGCTGGACAGTTAAAAAACATACCAGTTGAGTTAGATCCAGTGACAAAGTTTCCCAATAATCTTGCCAGCCTGTTGAGTAAAGATCCAGAGGTAGTAAAGGCTTACGAGGAAGACCCAATGGTCATAAAAGAAATAACGATAGGAGCTTTTGTCCAGCTTAAAAAAGCAGTGGAATGGTTTAATTCGGATGACAACCTGCAAAAGATTATCTATCCCATTCTAGTACTTCACGGCGGAGCAGATATGATTGTATCTCCGGAGGATTCAAAGCATTTGTACAATAGTATTTCCTCCGAGGACAAGCAAATCAAGATATATGAGGGGCTCTACCATGAGATCCTGAACGAAAAGGCAAAAGACGAAATTGTTGATGCGATCCGTGATTGGATAGAAAAAAGACTGACCTGTTGAGGCCTTGATCATTAATTGACCGGAGAGAACATTGCTATGGAAAAAAAGTATGTGCTGGCCCTGGACCAGGGTACCACCAGCTGCCGGGCCGTTCTGTTCAACAGGGACTGCAACATTGTCGGGGCGGCCCAAAAAGAGTTCACCCAGATTTACCCCCGGGCCGGTTGGGTGGAGCACGACGCCGAAGAAATCTGGAGCACGCAGTACAGTGTAATTGCCGAAGTGGTGGCTAAAACCGGGATCAACGTGGAGGAAATCGCCTCCGTCGGCATAACCAACCAGCGGGAAACCACCGTTGTGTGGGATAAATCCACCGGGAAGCCGGTGCATAATGCCATAGTCTGGCAGTGTCGCCGCACCGCCGGTATATGCGACGATCTTAAAGCCAGAGGTCTGGAGAGAACTTTCCGGTCAAAAACCGGCCTGGTGATAGACGCTTATTTCTCCGGCACCAAGGTCAGGTGGATTCTGGACAACGTCCCCGGCGCCCGGGAAAAGGCGCAAAGCGGCCGGCTGCTGTTCGGTACCATGGATACCTGGCTGATCTGGAAACTTAGCGGCGGCAAAATCCACGTAACGGATTATTCCAATGCCTCCCGCACCCTTATGTACAACATCCGGGAGCTGTGCTGGGACGAAGAGCTGCTCCGGGAACTCGGGGTGCCGGCCAGCATGCTGCCGGAGGTGCGGTCTTCCAGTCAGGTATACGGCCTTACCGCTCCGGAACAGTTTCTGGGCTACGCCGTGCCCATCGCCGGGATAGCCGGCGACCAGCAGGCTGCCCTGTTCGGCCAGGCGTGCTACCGGCCCGGCATGGCGAAGAATACATACGGCACCGGCTGCTTTCTGCTGATGAACACCGGGGAAAAACTGTACGACTCCAAAAACGGCCTGCTGACCACCATTGCCTGGGGTATAGACGGCAGGGTGGAATACGCCTTGGAGGGCAGCATCTTCATTGCCGGGGCAGCCATCCAGTGGCTGCGGGACGGCCTCCGGATACTGGACGCCGCGCCCGATTCCGAATATTTTGCCGGCAAGGTTCAGGATACCGAAGGAGTCTATTTTGTGCCCGCCTTTGCCGGTCTCGGCGCACCCTACTGGGATATGCGGGCAAGGGGGGTCATTATGGGCCTGACGAGGGGTACGACAAAGGACCACATCATCAGGGCGGCGCTGGATTCGATGGCGTATCAGACTAAAGACGTGATCGGGGCCATGGAAGCCGACTCCGGCATTAAGCTGCAGGCCTTGAAAGTGGACGGCGGCGCGGCGGCCAACAAAGTCTTGATGCAGTTCCAGGCCGATCTGCTGGGTGTGCCGGTGGAACGACCCAGGGTGATTGAAACCACTGCTCTGGGGGCGGCGTACCTGGCCGGGCTCGCCGTAAGTTTCTGGAGGAGTAGAGAAGAACTGGCCGGCCGGTGGCAACTGGATCGCCGGTTTGAAAGTCAGATGGACGAGGTCCGCAGAGAAAAGCTTTACAACGGGTGGAAGCGGGCGGTTGCCAGGGCTATGGAATGGGCCGTCGACGGATGAGAGACGTAGCGAAGGGGAAAGTGAGCGACCGGAGTTTTGGATGGTTTGGATGGATATGAACACGGATAGTGTCCAGGTGGTGGTAATCGGCGGCGGCGTCACCGGTACGGGTATTCTTCGTGACCTTGCCATGAGGGGTATACCGGCGGTGCTGGTGGAGCAGGGGGGCCTTGCCAACGGCACCAGTTCCCGTTTTCACGGGCTGCTGCACAGCGGCGCCCGCTATGCTGTCGTGGACAGGGAAGCCGCCCGGGAATGCTTGAAAGAAAACAGGATCTTGCAGAGGATAGCTCCCAATTGGGTTGAACCTACCGGCGGGATCTTTGTCCAGCTGCCCGGAGATGACCCGGATTATGCGGGCAGGTGGGTTGCAGCCTGTAAAGAAGTAGGCATTATCCCTGAAGAAATCGACGTGCGGGAGCTTACCAAATCGAATCCCGCCCTGAACTCCAGCATTACCAGGGCTTTTAAGGTTCCCGACGGCACGGTGGACGGCTACCAGGTAATTTGGGGCAACGTCAATTCGGCACGCCGGTACGGGGCGAGAGTATTGACGTATTCCAGGGTCACCGCCATTCACCAAAGCAACGGCAGCGTCGCCGGAGTGGAATTAACCAGCACACTCACCGGGGAAAAGAAGCTTATTGAGTGCCAGATGGTGATCAACGCAGCCGGGCCGTGGGCAAAAGAGGTCGCGGCCATGGCCGGGGTGGAAGTTAACGTTGCCAGGGACAAGGGCACCTTGATTACCTTTAACCACAGGCTGACCAACCAGGTGTTAAACCGTTTACGGCCGCCGGGAGATGGGGACATCTTCGTGCCTCACGGTACCGTTACCATTTTTGGCACTACGTCAGCTTATGTCGGTGAACCCGACCATACCCGGCCTGAATTTCGGGAAGTCCTGGACCTGGTTAAAATCGGCAGCGAGGTGATTCCGGATTTGGAAAAGTACAGGTTGATCAGGGCCTTTGCCGGGGTGCGGCCCCTTTACCAATCCGGAACTGCGGCCTGCGGGAGGTCGCTCAGCAGATATTTTACCATCCTGGATCACCAGCAGTTGGACGGGCTGGCCGGGTTTATCAGCATTGTGGGGGGCAAGTTTACCACCTTTCGTCTGATGGCGGAGAAAACGGTGGACCTGGTGGCCCGGAGGCTGGGGGTTAACGCACCCTGCCGTACTGCTTGGGAATTGTTGGCCGATCCGGTGCCGGAGAGTTTGCTCAGGCGGGGCAGGAAAATCTTCGGGTCGCCAGGGGCGCAAAAGGCCGCAAAAAGACTGGGCGACGGTTTTGCCGGGTTAGTGCGGCAGGCTGAGGAGGACCCGCAAAAACGCCGGGTGATTTGCGAATGCGAACTGGTCAGCCTGGGTGAAATTGAGCATGCGGCGCTGAGCGGGGATTGCTTTACCCTCGGAGACGTCCGCCGCAAAACCAGAATGGGCATGGGGACTTGCCAGGGCGCCTTTTGCGGTTGCCGTGCGCTGGGGATGTTAAACAATTACCCGGGGTTTGCCGGCAACTACCGGATGCATCTGGCGGATTACTTGCAAGAGCGCTGGAAGGGTATCCGGCCGGTGCTGTGGGGCCACCAGTTACGGGAGGCCCAGTTGTCGTTGGGAGTTTACTGCGCGCTGTTGTGTTTGGAGAGAATGAAATGATCCTTGACGGCTTTGACGTAGCAATAATCGGAGCGGGCCTCTCTGGGCTGACGGCTGCCGCCAAAGCTGCCGAAGAGGGAAAAAAGGTGTTGGTGGTGGCCAAAGGGGCAGGGGTGGTGGAACTTTCCTCGGGCTGTATCGATCTCTGGGGCTACTGCCTGGACCGGCCGCACCAGGTGTGCCGGCGGCCCCTGGACGAGATTGCCAGTCTAGTGGCAGTCAACCCGGATCACCCGTACGCAAAGGTATGGGACGTGCTGGAGGAAAGCCTCGATTTTTTCCTGCGGGTGTGTTCTGAAAACGATTGCCCTTACCTTGAAAAGCGGGGAGGCAACTGGTTGCTGCCCACTGCCTTGGGCACAGTCCGGCCCACCTATCTGGCCCCCGCAACCATGGCGGTGGAGTCCCTCGAGTTGGCTAAAGGGATATTGGTGGTAGGTTTCCGTGAACTCAAGGATTTTTATCCCGAAGTGCTGGCGGCAAACCTGAAACGCAACCTTGAACTGAATCCCGGCTGTCGCCTGAGCGCCGCCATGGTCAGTGTAGGCGGGGGTGAGCTTACCCCCAACGCGTTGGCGAACCGCCTGGAGCAGCCGGAAGTGTTGACCGGGGTAATCAGCCAGGTAAAACCGCTTCTGTCGCCCGGCTATCTGGCGCTATTCCCGCCGGTGCTGGGGGAGCGCAGGAATGCCAGGGTGGCCGGGGATCTGGCCGAAGGTCTGGAATGTCCGGCATATGAGGTGGCCAATATACCGCCGGCCCTACCCGGTCAGCGGTTATACCGGACCCTGCTGCACCATTTAAAAAACCTGGGGGTGGAGGTGATTATCGGTTCTCAAGTGACCGGGGCAGATATTTCCGGCCGGCGCTGCCTGGGGATAACTGCTGCGGGGGCCACCGGGACTTTGAAAATATCGGCCCGTACATTCGTGTTGGCCACCGGTTCCTTCCTTGGAGGCGGACTGGAAGCCGGACCGGGGCGGGTTTATGAACCGGTTTTCAACCTGCCCGTGACGGCTGCCCGAGGAGAATGGTCGGAGAAGGATTTTTTATGCCTCGGGGGGCATCCCTTCAGCAGGTTCGGTATAGCGGTAAATGAACGGCTCCAGCCGTTGGACGGCCGGGGCCGGGTACTGGTAGAGAATTTGATGGTTACCGGCGCCAGCCTGGCCGGCTGCGACTACACGGTTGAAAAGTGTGGTAACGGGGTGGCGGTGGCCACGGGATACAAGGCCGGCAAGCTGGCGGCGGGGGAGGTGGTACGGTGAGTTGCGCCGATGAGCTTATGCTGGATAGCTGCATAAAATGTTCTATTTGTGTCGCCCACTGTCCCGTAGCCCGGGTTTCTGATCAGTTTGCGGGGCCAAAACAGAACGGTCCCGACCTGGAGCGCTTCAGGCTGGAGGGGCCGGATGCGGTTTCTTCCCAGGCGGTTTATTGTACAAACTGCAAGAATTGTGACGTGGCCTGTCCATCCGGTGTCAGCGTTTCGGCGATGATTTCCAGGGCTAAGGGGGAACTGGTGGCCCGGCAAGGGGCCGCCCTGCGGGATCGGTTGATGGCCAGGACGGAATTGCTGGGCAGAGCCAACCGCATATCACCGGCACTGGTAAACTGGTGCACGAAAAGCAAGCCCTTAAGACGGCTGGGTGAAAAAATATTCGGCATCAGCGCGGAAATGACCCTGCCCCGCTATGCCGAAAAGACTTTTTACGATCTGTATGCGCTAAAAAATCAGTTTTTTAAGGAGAATCTCTTCGGCGCAAAACACGCTGCTGTGGTCTATTTCCCCGGTTGTTACGTGATCTACAACCGCCCGGAAGCAGGTCTGGCGCTGATGGACGTTTTGGTCAGAAACGGCGTCCGGGTGCTGGTGGACAGATTAGACTGCTGCGGTTTGCCCCTCATTTCCAATGGATTCTTGACCGAGGCTAGAAAGTGTGCCCAAAAGAATATTCAACAATTGGAGGGCTACTTTGTCCGCGGTTACCAGGTAATAACGTCCTGCCCCAGCTGTAAACTGGTTTTGAAGAGGGAGTACAAGGAACTGTTCGGGTTAGGAAGTGCCGGCCTGTCAGGTGATCAGGTTGTTGATATTTTTGAATATCTGCAAACAATGGTCAGGCGCGGTAAGCTGGATAGAGGTTTTAATCCCCTGCCGATGCGGGTGGGTTACCATCAGCCCTGTCATTTAAAAGCGGGTGGGTATGGTGTGCCCTCCAAAGAGTTAATGGGATTAATTCCCGGGCTTCGGGTCGAGGACCTGGATTCCGGATGCTGCGGGCTTTCCGGGAACTACGGTTTCAAGCGGGAAAAGTACGCGAACAGTATGGCGATTGGCAGGGAGGTATTCCGGACGGTAAAAGAAATGGGGATAAAACATGTGGTGACCGAATGCGGAATCTGCCAGCTGCAAATCAACCACGGGACAGGAGCGGCGGTTTATCACCCTGTCGAGTTACTGGCGAAGGCATATGGGTATTGCGGTTATTCCCGTGCACAAAACTCAGGTATTCAATCCCGGAGGTGTGAAAATGTCTTTGAAAACGGCAAATGAATACTTGCAAAGCCTGCGTAAAATGAAGACCAGAGTTTACCTTTTCGGGGAAATAATAGAGAATTTTGTAGACCACCCGATCATCCGCCCGTCAATTAACTCGGTGGCGAAGAGCTACGAACTGGCCCTGGACGGGCGGTACAACGATCTCCTGACCGCCGCGCCCAGCCTTACCGGCGAAACCGTCAACCGCTTCACCCACCTGCACCAGAGCACGGACGACCTGGTGCGGAAGGTCAAGATGCTGCGCCTGATGGGCCAGAAGACGGCGGCCTGTTTCCAGCGCTGCGTGGGCATGGACGCCATCAACGCCGTTGACAGTGTTACCTTTGAGATGGACCAGAAGCTGGGCACCACCTATCACGAGCGCTTCCGCCGCTACGTGAGGTACGTCCAGGAAAACGACCTGGTGGTGGACGGGGCCATGACCGATCCCAAGGGGGACAGGTCTTTGCGCCCCAGCCGGCAGGCCGACCCCGACCTTTACCTGCGCGTGGTCAAAGAGAATTCCGAAGGTATTGTTGTGCGGGGGGCCAAAGCCCACCAGACCGGAGCCGTCAACTCCCACGAAATTTGCGTTATGCCCACGATGGCCATGACCGAGGAGGACAGGGATTACGCGGTCTGCTTCGCCCTGCCCGCCGATGCCCCCGGTATATTTTACATCTACGGGCGGCAGTCCTGCGACACCAGGAAGCTGGAAGGATCCGAGATCGACGTGGGCAACGCCCGCTACGGGGGCCAGGAGGCCCTGGTCGTCTTTGACGACGTGTTCGTCCCCTGGGAGAGGGTCTTTATGTGCCGCGAGCACCAGTTTTCCGGAATTCTGGTGGAGCGCTTCGCCGCCTACCACCGCCAGAGCTACGGCGGCTGCAAGGTGGGGGTCGGCGATGTGCTCATCGGCGCGGCGGCCATGATGGCGGACTATAACGGAACGGCCGGGGCGTCGCACATCAAGGACAAGATCATCGAGATGATCCACTTAAACGAAACCCTTTTTTGCTGCGGCATCGCCTGTTCCGCCCAGGGGCGCCGTACGCCGTCGGGGACCTACCTGGTGGACCTTTTGCTGGCCAACGTTTGCAAGCAGAACGTGACCCGCTACCCCTACGAGATAGCCCGCCTGGCCGAGGACATCGCCGGCGGGCTGATGGTCACCATGCCGTCGGAAAAGGACTTCCGCCACTCCGAGATCGGTCCCTACATCGAGAAATACTTAAAGGGCACGGCCTCTTATCCCACGGAGCACAGGATGAGGATGCTGCGCCTGGTGGAGAACCTCACCCTGGGCTGCGCCGCCGTGGGTTACCGCACCGAGTCCATGCACGGGGCCGGTTCGCCCCAGGCCCAGCGGATTATGATCTCCCGCCAGGCCAACCTGGACCACAAGAAGAAGCTGGCCAGGATCATCGCCGGGATTGAACCGGAGGAATAAGCAATTGCTCGCGTGGGCGTTACTTTTTTAGGTTTTTAGAAAAAATGCCGGATGATTGTTGGCCCGGGAGGTTTCCTTAGGTTGCCTGCCGGGCAGTTTTTTACCGGCCCGCCCGGTTTTAATGAAATGAGGATTAAACGGCATGTTCGGAAGAGAAACGGATCTTGACAGGTTTTGCTGGTGATTTGTAGAATAGGCACATGAGCACGAGCACGAACATGACGGCAGGGCATGAACATTTTGCGCTGGTAAAGGAAATCGAAAAGTTAAAAAAAGATCGCCGGGCGATTATTTTAAGTCATTACTACCAGCGACCGGAAATCCAGGAAATTGCCGATTTTATCGGTGACTCGCTGGAGCTGTCCCGGCAGGCCGCCCAAACGGACGCGCGGGTGGTTGTTTTTTGCGGTGTTCATTTTATGGCGGAGAGCGCGGCCATCCTGTCCCCCGATAAAATCGTTCTCTTGCCGGAGGAAAACGCCGGCTGTCCGATGGCCGATATGATTACGGCCGTAGACTTGCAGCGCTGGAAGGAAAATTTCCCCCGCGCCACCGTTGTCTGTTACGTAAATACTTCGGCGGAGGTGAAGGCGGAAAGCGACGTGGCCTGCACGAGCGCAAACGCCGTGAAGGTCATCGGCTCCCTTCCGCCGGAGGAAACCGTTTTGTTTGTTCCGGATAAAAACCTGGGGAGCTACGTCGCCCGCCAGACCGGCCGGAAAATGCACTTGTGGGAAGGTTTCTGCCGCACTCACGACCGGCTGACCGCCCAGGACCTCCTGGCGGCTAAAAGGGAGCATCCCGATGCCCTTGTCCTGGTTCATCCGGAGTGCCGCCCGGAAGTGATCGAAATGGCGGATGCGGTCGCCAGCACATCCGGGATTTTGCGGTTTGCCCGCGAAAGCGGGGTGAAGCGGTTTATCATCGGCACGGAGGTGGGGATTCTCCACCAGTTGTCCAGGCAGTGCCCGGGGAAAGAATTCTTCCCGGCCTCGCCGAAGATGGTCTGTCCGAACATGAAGGCCACCACGCTGGAGAAAGTTCACCGCTCGCTGGTCACTTTGGAGCCCCGGGTGACGGTGTCTCCGGACATCGGGGAAAAAGCGCTCCGGTCCCTTTCGAGAATGCTGGCCGTCGTTTAAGGGGCGTGAAGGAGGGGCTTTTTTGTCAAGAAGGTACCTGGTGAATTTCGACACCCGGCAGCTGCCGCAGGAAGAGTGGGATTACGTTATTCTCGGCAGCGGCATTGCCGGGTTGTATACCGCTTATACGGCCGGCCGGCAGGGGGCCGGGGTGGTCGTGCTGACCAAGCACACGGTCCTGGACAGCAACACGGACAAGGCCCAGGGGGGGATTGCCGCCGCTCTGGGGAAAGACGACTCACCGCACCTGCACCTGGAAGATACCCTGAGCGCCGGGGCCGGTTTATGCGACGAGGAGGCCGTGCAGATCCTGGTTAACGAGGGCCCGCGCCGCGTTAAGGAGCTCATCGCCCTGGGCGCCCGCTTTGACTCCCGCAACGGGGAACTCAGCCTGGGACGGGAGGGGGCGCACAGCCGGCACCGCGTCCTGCACGCCGGCGGGGACGCGACGGGCGCCGAAATCCAGCGCATCTTAACGGAAAGAACGGCCGATCTTCCGTGCGTGAGCGTGCTGGAAAGCCATTTTGCAGTGGACTTGCTCGTCCGGGAAGGTGCCTGTTACGGCGTTCTCGTCTACGCCGTCGAAGAAAGGCGCCTGAAAGTTTTCTGGGGCCGGGCGGTTGTCCTGGCCACCGGAGGCCTGGGGCAGTTGTACGAGCACACCACCAACCCGGCGGTGGCCACCGGAGACGGCGTCGCCATGGCTTACCGCGCCGGCGCGGAAGTCATGGACATGGAGTTCGTCCAGTTTCACCCCACCGTATTGAACCTGCCTGGTGCGCCGCGCTTTTTAATCTCCGAGGCGGTCCGCGGCGAAGGGGGGGTATTGCGCAACTGCCGGGGGGAAAGGTTTATGCCCCGCTATCACGAGCTTGCGGAGCTGGCCCCCCGCGACGTGGTGGTGCGGGCAATCCTGAAGGAAATGAACGAGACCGGGACGGAAACGGTTTTTCTGGACGTATCCCATCTTGACCAGGAAAAAGTGGCGGAGCGCTTCCCAACGATCTACCGGACATGCCGGGAGTGGGGGTTGAATCCCGCCAGCGAGCCCATTCCGGTGGCGCCGGCCGCCCACTACATGATGGGCGGGGTAAAAACGAACCTGCACGGGGAAACCGGTATTTCCGGCCTTTACGCCTGCGGCGAGGCGGCCTGTGCAGGGGTTCACGGCGCCAACCGCCTGGCCAGCAATTCGCTTCTCGACGGGCTTGTCTTCGGGAGGAGGATTGTTGATCACTCCCGGATCTGCCGGCGGAGGAGGAAGGTTGCTGCCGGCGAATTCGGCTGCAGCCGGCTGAAAGGCCCCGCGGACGTTGACTACGAAGAACTTCGCCGGTCCCTCCGGCGGGTTATGCAAACGTGCGTGGGCGCCGTGCGTGAGGAGGACGGATTGAGAGAGGCTTTTGCGTTTTTCCAAAAATGGGCGCGCCTGTTTGAGCATTCCGCAGATGGCTGGGATAAGATGGAAGTACACAACATGCTTGAAGTCGGCCGGTTGATTACCCAGGCCGCTCTCTTCCGCCCGGAAAGCAGAGGCGGGCATTACCGCCTGGATTACCCGGAACCCGTCCGGGAATGGCAAAAGCATATCCTTTTCAAAGAGTGAAAAGAACGGAGAGATTTTTTCCGTGCTGCCCGACATGGCCGCCGTTTATCAAACAGCGGAGCTTGCCTTAAGAGAAGATGTGGGTTCGGGAGACGTAACCACCAACAGTATTATTTCCCCCGATCTCAACGTCGCTGCGTTAATCATCGCCAAAGAAGAGGGGGTTGCCGCCGGTCTTCCCGTTGCCGAAGCCGTTTTCCGGCTCCTCGACGGCGCTATTTCTTTTTCTTCCCGGGTCCGGGAAGGCGAGCAGGTTAAAGAAGGGCAGGCGCTGGCGAGCGTAAGCGGAAGAGCCCGGGCGATCTTAACGGGCGAGCGGGTAGCCTTGAATTTCTTGCAGAGACTTTGCGGGATTGCCACCTATACCCGGCGCCTTGTCCGCCTGCTGGATGGATATCCGGTCAAAATCGTGGATACGCGAAAAACAACGCCCGGACTGCGCCTTTTGGAAAAGTACGCCGTGCGCGTGGGCGGGGGGAAAAATCACCGCTTCGGCCTTTACGACGCGGTTTTAATCAAGGACAACCACTTGAAGGTAGCCGGGAGCATCGCGCGGGCGGTGCAGCTGGCGCGGGCGTCCGTTCCGTTGACCATGAAAATCGAAGTAGAAACCGAAAATCTGGATCAGGTGGAGGAGGCCCTGGCTGCCGGGGCGGACATCATCATGCTTGACAACATGGAGCCGGAGGCCATGCGCGAAGCCGTGAGCCTGGTGGCCGGGCGGGCCCTGCTGGAAGCCTCGGGCGGGATCAACGAGAAAAACATCCTCGCCGTCGCCCGGTCGGGGGTTGATTTTATCTCTGTAGGCGCGCTTACCCATTCCGCGCCGGCGCTGGACATCAGCCTGGAGATCGTCTGAGGGGTTGGGCGCGGGTCCGGGTTGCCGTTGGTTTGGGGGGCAATGCTCCGGCGGGAAAATACTCGAAAAGAATACGCCGTTTTGATCGGGATTAAGCTGATCAGCCAAGGTTCTGTGGAAAAAAGCTTCTGGTGTTTCGCGGCCCGGTAGCTTTTTTTCTTATATTTTTTGATGCCTTTATGCAGTTGAAGTAAAAAACGTTTTGTCCCCTGGTTTTTCCGTGTGCCAAAGTTTTCCGCAGCGTTTCTGATTTAAGGTGATTTTTTGCAGGAAAAGTGCAAATTTTGTCGAATCTTGTAAAAAATTATTTCCAAAAGGAGGGAGAAATTCGTGCTGTTTGCAAACAAAAACGGCGGAAACTTAAAACGTTCTGCCGGCGCTCCCGGAGAGGCGGCCTTAAACGCCGCCTGCCTGGCCTTCACCCTTGCCCATACCGAGCTTTTGGCCCTGCAGACAAGGCACCAGATCGATAAGGTGGCTTCCCTGGCCGCAAGCCTGGCGGCAACGTCCGAGCAGATGGCGGCGATGAGTCAGGAGGGTGCGTCTTCTCTGGGCGTGGTTACCGATACGCATGCGGAACTGCAGAAACAGTTCGGGGCGAACAAGGAGGAAATCGAAAAGGCAAGAGGTTATTTCGAGCGCGGCCGGGAAGGTTTTGCCGAAGTGATCCGGGTTACCAGGGAGGTAACGCAAAAACTCTCCGAAATTGAGAATCTTGGTCAGCAGATTACCGATATCGCCGAGCAAACAAACCTTCTTTCGCTGAATGCAGCAATCGAAGCGGCCCGCGCCGGAGAGCACGGCAGGGGCTTTGCGGTCGTCGCGGAAGAAGTGCGCAGGCTGGCTGCCGGGGCAAAGGAAGCCGTGAAGACGGTGAAAAAGGTTTCGGCGGAAATCCAGGAAGGGGTGGCGAGAGAGGCGCAAATTGCGACGGAAACCGGAAAGATGCTGGACAGCTTTTCGGCGATGAACGAAGGCAACCTGGAAGCTTTGCGCGTGAGCATGGAGCAGCTCAGTAACGCCGGCCGGTCGGTGAGTGAGGTCTATTCCGCAATGGAACAGCAGGCAAGCGCTGCGGATTCACTGGCCAAAACAAGCGAAGAGCTTTCGAGCACGGCCAATTTCGGAGAAAGGGTGGCGGCAAAAGTTTTTGATCTTCTGGGGGCGCTTTACGAAGAATCCGCGCAGAAGGGGAAGGCGCAAGACGGGGTTTCGATGGTGGGCACCTTCGCGGCGCGCCTTACCGACCATGCCGATTTCCTGCGGGGCGTGACGGCCGGTGCGGGGACGCGGGTAAAGGTGAAGTCCCACACTGAATGCGCCTTTGGCAGGTGGTTTGCGGAAAACAGGGACAGGATAGCGGGCCTGGCTGAAGTAGACGCGCCCCACCGCGCTTTTCACGTGATGGCCGAAAAGCTTTCCGGCGAAGTTACGGAGGAAAGTCTTGCCGGCCTGGAGGCAGCTTCTCTGGAATTGCTGAAAGTGTTTTTAAAAGTCGTCAAAAAGGTCGAAAGAATGTATATTGACGAAAATTAAGGAATATTCAAATTGAGAGATTAAAATGCCGATTTACAAGATAGAAATTATTAAAATCCGGGCGGAGGCGGTGAACCCCGGTTCGATAGAGCGGGCGCCTGGGCCGGGGGGAGCGAATGGCGCTACAGGCCGCTCCCACTCATTTTTATTTTAAAAGGAGGGCGGTTATGAAGATTCAGTTAATCATAATAAGAGCAGGTTTTAAACGCCCCCATGATCGCCTGGCCCTTAGGGTTGTTCGATTGCTGCGGGGTCAGCGACGGGGCTGCCGCGGCAATTATTGCCAGGCCCGAGATAGCCAAAAGCATAAGGAGCGACTACATTCTGGTCAAGGGGCTTGGTTTGAGCTGCGGCGCCAGACAGGCGCTCCTTAACGACGACTATGACATGGTTCATTTTGAAGAAACAGTTGCCGCGGCAAACAGCGCTTATCAAGAGGCGGGAATTAAAAACCCCCGGGAAGAGATAGATCTGGCCGTTGTTCACGACTGCTTTACAATAACAGAGCTCTTGATTTACGAAGATCTCGGCTTCAGTCCCCGGGGAAAGGCAAAAGAAGACGTGGATGCCGGCTTTTTTACCCTGGAGGGGGGGTTGCCTGTGAATACCGACGGCGGCCTGAAGTGCTTCGGGCATCCGATCGGGGCCAGCGGGTTGCGCATGATCTACGAAGTTTACAAACAGCTTCAGGGTAAAGCCGGGCCAAGGCAGGTGAAAAAGGCTGATCTGGGCCTTACGCATAACCTTGGCGGACACCCCGGACATTTTACCTGTGCAGTAGCTATTTTTGGCCGGTAGGACTGATTGATTCGGGGTTTCGGCTGCAGGTTTTACCGTCCGTACGGGAGGGGTTTTAATGACTGAGTTTACATACGATCTCAGGGATTTAAAGTTTATTTTAAAAGAATGGCTAAATCTAGAAGAGATCCTGAACTACGATCGCTTTCAAGAGAACTATACGCTTGAAGACGTCGATTTTATATTAAATGAGGCATATAAAATTGCAAAAGAAATAATTTACCCGCTAAACAGAGAAGGGGATAAAATTGGGGTTCAATTTGAAAATGGGGTGGCAAAACTGCCGCCGGGATATAAAAAGGCTTATAAATTTTTGCAAGAAAACGGGTGGGGTTCCGCCAACGAAAGTATCGCGTCGGATGCGCACATGCCGCTTACTTTATACAGGGCATACCACGAAATGTTTATGGCTGCCTGCCCGGCGCTGTGTTCTTACATTAAGTTGACCACCGGGGCGGCGAACCTTATTTACAGGTTTGGCACGGAAAGGGATAAAAAATTATTTTTGGGGAAAATGCTCTCCGGGCAATGGAGCGGAACAATGTGTTTAACTGAACCGCACGCGGGTTCCGATGTAGGAGAAGCGAATACCAGGGCCTACCCAACCGACGATCCCCGGATCTACAAGATAAAGGGCACCAAAATGTTTATTACCGGCGGGGAAGTGGATATAACCGAGAACATTATTCATATGGTTTTGGCCCGTCCTGCAGGAGGCGCTCCGGGGACGAAGGGTTTGGGGCTTTATATAGTGCCCAAGATATGGGTAAATGAAGACGGAAGCCTCGGTGAGCCAAATGATGTTACCTGCATCGCTGTTGAACAAAAAATGGGCCTGAAAGCGTCTGCCACGGCCATGTTGAGTTTTGGCGATAACGACAATTGCCGGGGGATCCTTGTAGGTGACCCGCCGGATCGCGAGGGCAGATCGCAAGGGTTAGCCATGATGTTCCATATGATGAATGAATCGCGGATTGGAACAGGCCACAACGCCCTTGCGCAAATGGCGGCGGCGTATTACTTTGCTTCCCGCTATGCCGCCGGGCGGATTCAAGGGAGGCCGTTCACTAATCCGAAGGCCGACCGGGTGCCGATCATCGAACACGAGGATGTTAGAAGAATGTTAATGGAAATGAAATCACAGGTAGAAGGCATCAGAGCGATGATTTTCAAAGGTTTTTATTATCTGGACGTGGCCGAGCATAGCGGCGAGAAAGAAAAGGCAAAAAAGTGCCGGTGGCTGGCCGAAATATTAACCCCCTTAATTAAAACTTACGCCAGCGAAACGGCCTGGCCGATGATTGCTCAGGCGATCCAGGTGCACGGCGGTGTTGGTTACACGGAGGAATATCCTGTTTCCCAATATGCGCGCGACGTTAAAATATTAACGATTTGGGAAGGTACCTCATTTATCCAGGCAATGGATTTAGTTGGTCGGAAGATGAGGATGGAAGGCGGCAGGCCGTTTGCTGCCTGGCTTGGTGACCGGGAAGAGTTTATCGCCAAAAATAAAAAAATTTTTCAAGCAGAGCTTAAAAAATTGGAAAAGGCTTACGAATGCGTGGTGGAGATCAAGAGAGTTTTGGAAGGTTATTACGGCGACTTTGCCGGGAAAGGCAGGCTTATCCCGTTGTACGCTTTGCGGGTGCTTCACTGCTGTGCCCAATTGTTTGTCGCCGAATGCTTGCTGGAGCAGGCAATCGTTTCAAAAAGAAAAATTGAGGAAGTTGGGTCAGATTGCCACGAGCATCATTTTTATGCCGGTAAAATTGCCTCTGCAAAATACTTTATTCATAATATACTGCCCAATGTTTATACTTTAACAGAAATAATTAAATGTGCGGATGCAAGCGCGCTGGAATGTCCGGAAGAATCTTTCCTTACCTGATTAAGTGTTATTTTAAATAAATAAATGTAGGAAGGAAATATTTTAAATAGGAAATAGGGGTTGTGAAAGAGATGATTAAAATAGAAAATATTTGCGTGGTCGGAGCGGGCAATATGGGCCACCAAATAGCTCTTTGCGCCGCAATAGCCGGGTTTAAGGTAAAATGTTGCGATATCAATGAAGAAATATTGCTAAAGGCTAAGGAGTTTGCGGATAAATACCTTTCAGAGCGGGTAGCTAAGGGCAAGCTTTCCCGGGAAGTTGCGGAAGGCGCACGGTCCAACATATCCTTTACCACGGGTTTAAAAGAAGCTGCCTGTGACGCTGATTTAGTTATCGAAGCTGTGCTGGAAAAACTGGATCTCAAAAGAAAAATCTTTTCTCAGCTGGATGAAATTTGCCCGCCGCACACTATTTTGGCAACCAACAGCTCTTACATTGTCAGTTCAAAAATAGCCGGTGCGACGAAGCGGCCCGGGAAAGTTTGCAATATGCACTTTTTTAATCCTGCCCTGGTGATGAAACTCGTGGAGGTTGTCAAAGGTTCTCATACGGCGGAAGAAACCGCCGAAACAGTTATGGAAGCAGCCAAAAGAATGGGCAAGATCCCCGTGCTGCTGCAAAAAGAAATTTATGGTTTTTTGGTTAACCGGATTCTTACGGCCATCCGGAGCGAAGCTTTATACCTTTATGATTTAGGCGTTGCTTCCTTTGAGGATATAGATAAAGCCGTGGTCCACGGCCTTGGCCACCCCATGGGGCCTTTTCAATTGCTGGACCTTACCGGGATCGATCTTTCCTACTGCGTACAAATGGAAAGATACCGGGAAAGCGGGGACCCCGCCCACAAGCCTTCACCTGTGATCGTAGAAAAGTTTGTCAAGGGAGAATGGGGGCGCAAAACCGGCCAGGGCTTTTATGATTATGCACAAAAAAATACACAAAACAGCTGACGGTAACAGCGCTCCAATGCACCTGACAATTCCCCCTTTTCTGGAAAAAAAGAAAGCCAAGCTTTAAGGGAAAGTAATATAAGGCATAAAATCCATAACACCTGAAAAGTTTGTATTTCTGTTGCTTAAAATAATTTAAACAGATAAGGTGAGATGTTTTGTTGGTGAATAATGAAGAAAAATCTGATGTTCCTTCTGTAGAGGCAGCGGCAAAAATTCTTGATTTTTTAAGCAGGTATAAACACAGGCGCAGCACTTTGACCGAAATTTGTCAAAAACTCGGGCTAAATAAAAGTACTTGCTTGCGGATTTTAAGAGTGCTTAAAAAATACCAATTTGTTTCCTATGATGAGGAAACCAAAAGATATGGCCTGGGAGTATACCTGGTGGTTTTGGGAGCAAGGGCGGCCGAATTTTCGGATCATTTGGAAATAGTCAGGCCTTACCTTCGCCGGTTAATGGAAGAGACCCAGCTGACCAGCGTGCTCCTTCAACCGGGGTCTAATTACCGTCTTATGTATGTGCTAAAAGAGGAGCCAGACGCAGGCATCAGAGTGAATGTTACTCTTGGGCAGTATTTCCCCGTAACCACGACATCATTTGGAAAATGTTACCTGGCCTTTATGGATAAAACTGAGCTTGATCGCATAATAAGAGAGGTTGGGATAAGGGAGTTTACGCCTAAAACCATTACAAATGCAGAAGAGCTGAAGGAAGATTTAAAACAGGTTGTGCGCAGGGGATATGCAGTAAGCTACGAAGAACATACTCCCGGCGTGGTTGGTATTGCCGCACCCGTATTTGATATGAACGGCAAGGTGAGCATGATCATTGCCTGCCTGGGAGTGGCAGCGTATATGAGCGAAGAAAGAGTTGCGGCTTGCGGAGAAAAGATTAAGGAAATTGCCCTTGAGATAACAAGGGCTCTGGGAGGACAAAAAGCAAGGGAGCAATAGGGGGCTAACAAAAAATGGAGGTGCCTTCAGGAGCGCCGAAATCAGGATCTGGAACCATCTTTCTCCATATATTGTTGAAATTTAATTACGCCCCCGGGAAAAAATCCGTACGCAGGTAATCTTGCGGGTCCGTGCTCAATAAACGGACCACCCTGCCCTCGCCGGGGCCGGTATCCTCAATAATCAGCGGGACTCCCCCGATCTCGACCAGCCGGACGGCCGGCTCTTTCATTTCCTCCAGGCCTTCAACGACCAGCTCCAGCTGCATTGGTGTATAGAGGATCATTTTGTTTTATGCCCCCATATATTTCGGGCAGAAATTCTCCCTGATTTTGTTTTGCTTTTGTTCCTCGATCATCGCCTTTAGTTTGCTTACCGCCTGCCCGACGCTGCCCACCTCGTCGATCAGGCCGCATTCCACCGCTTCTTTGCCGATCAGCACCGTGCCGATATCCCGGGCCAGCTCGCCGGTGCGGAACATCATGTCCCGGAAGGCAGCCTCGCTGACCTTCGAATGCTGGATGACGAAGCGCACCACCCGGTCCTGCATTTTATCCAGGTACTCGTACGTTTGCGGAACGCCGATCACCAGCCCGTTGAGCCTGATCGGGTGGATGGTCATGCTGGCCGTCTGGGCAATGAAGCTGTAGCGCGCTGCCACGGCGATGGGCACGCCGATCCCGCTCATGTCGCCGCCAATATCGTTAAAGCCAGTATTATCAAAGGCTTGGGGTTATTTGAGGCTTCTTAGGCAGTGTAAAATTTCAGTAGGCACCAAAAAGGAGATCGGCCCCCGGAAAGAGAAATGAGACCTCACCCTGAATAAACACCCCAAACAAAAGATAAGGAGGATCGTCAAGCTCCTGCACTATCTTGCAGAAAACTGGGCGGGAATTATTGCCTCGCCGGGAGCCAAACGTCTGGGGAGAGGGGCAAAACCAGCACAATTTGGCCCGGCGGATGAACGTCTGGGCGCCCGGTGGACAGTCTCCGGGGGAGACCGCATGGCCCGTGTTTTGGCCGTAAAGGCTAACGGGGAGCTTAAGCCACTACGTCTTGCGCTGGCCGGTCCAGAACCAGAAATTAAAAGAATGCACGCAGGTAGTCAGGAGTCGCAAAACGAAACTCGCGGATGTGGAGAAGTGGTTAAGAGCATCCCTGCCTGCGCTAAAAGGGCCATTTGCTGACCGGCCGTGGATCAAGTATGTTTTATGGGAACTCAGCAGGCCTTCTGTTCTTCTGGGGTAGCTTGTTCCCCGATGAGCCTCTGAAGGGTTTAAAAAGGCGGCGCCGAAGGGAAGCCTTGACAGCCGGGGACCCCGCAGGTGGTACAATGGTTTTGGCGAGGGGGCAGTTGATTCTTGATTGCTTGTTCCCCGGAGCCGCCCCCTCGGTGCTTAAACTTAACCACCTGCGGGGTGGCTGTCAAGGCCGCCGCCGAAAGTTACTGTTTTAAACGGTGGGGTCTCGCGACTTAAAAAATTTTTCGGGGAGTTACCTACTGGATCTTGACACGGAGGGGGGATGAATGGCGGCTTGGTATTCTCCTCCGTCCGTGCTATAATTTAAGCAGACGGAGAAGATGTTAAATGCAGACGGTAAACCTCAAGGCGAAGCTCCTGCCTCCCAATAAAGGCAAACTGGAGATGATGACCCGTGTGCTGGACACCTATCGCCAGGCGTGCCTCCTGGTTCCTGGAACAGGCCGGAGCCCTAAACACCACCAGCCGTGCCCACCTGAACCGTCAGACCTACCGGCAGGCATGTGAGCTGTTCGACCTCAATCGGGGGACGCTCCAGTGCGCCAAGCTCAAAGCGCCCGCAAACCGGGGAATGCCAGCTAACCTGCGGCGAAAGCCGCCGTCCTGCGACGGGATGCCCCCTAATTTATTGGGGGGGGGGGGGGGGAGTCACTCAGGCTAACTTTATTTTAATATAAGGGGGAGGTGGAAAAGATGCCCGTCATCACGTTAAACGGTCCGAAGCTGACCAAAGAACAGAAAGCGGAAATCGTCAAATTATTTACCGAAGCGGCAAGCAAAGTAACCAATATTCCGGCGCAGGCTTTTATTGTCCAGATTCAGGAAATGGACCGGGAAAATGTAGGCGTTGGCGGGGTTTTACTCGCCGACAAAGACAAATAAATTGCTAGCGCTTGGTTCGGTTGCCTGTTTTCTTCACAATATGTTTTTTATATTTTGATCTTTTGGAAAGATTGAACTCCCCGATTTATTGGGGAGTTCAATCCTGCTTAATTTCCCCGGCTTTTTTCCTTAATTGTAATCGGTTTCACTCTAAAGCGAAAGGCGATGCCAGGGGGCAGGCGTCGGAACTTAATCAGGAGTTCCTTTGAGAATATCCTTAAATCGAGGAGTATGCGTTTGGACTTAGGTTTGTTTAAAGGTTTCATAAAATACCGTATCTTTTAAAGGCTTGCGGGCTGAATCATGTCTGTCCGGCGAAGGGCTTTCTCCGGCCGCATATCCAATAGCCAGAATATTTACAGGCTCGACGTTGTCGGGGATGTTGAATTCTTTTCTCAATACGTCAGGCTTGAAGTAACAAATCCAGACCGTTCCCAGCCCCAATTCGGTGGCCTGGAGCATCATGTGGTCTGTTACAATGCTGGCGTCAATATCCACAGTGCTTTTGTTGTCAAAGGGTCTTTTCCAGGCGCTGTTGTGGTCTGCGCAAACAATAATGGCCAGGGGAGCATCATACACGTTGGCGGCCTTTTTTAGCTTCTCCAGACCGGCCTTTTCGCGCACCACAATCAGGCGCTGGGGCTGGTAATTGACAGCCGTGGGGGCAACCCTGCCGGCTTCCAGGATCTTCATTAGCTTTTCTTCCTCTACCTGCCTTGCTTCATACTTCCTCACGGAATATCTTCTTTTTGCCAGTTCCAAAAAGCTCACTTTCATCAATCCTTTCTGAATCTAAAATGATCATCATATTTATTATATAGCTGCAATAAACCCCTTTTTTCAACCATTTTGTCACAGGTCTCGACCGGCCCGAATTTCCGGCCAGAACGCCGGGAAAGTTTTTCCCGGGCAGGAAATTTTATTTTCGGGGAGAATAATTAAAAAGTTAAGCAATTTTTTCCCGAGGGCGATCCCGGCCCGTCATTCCAACATCCTAAGAAAGAGGAGGAGGCTAATGAGCTTAAAGGAAATCATCGAATTTGCGAACCAGAATCCTGTTTGCTATGTAGCGACCGCGGAAGGGGATCAACCGAGAGTCAGGGGTTTTTCCATGTGGTTTGCGGACGAAACCGGCTTTTACTTTCAAACAGGTACACCGAAACGCATCTACGAGCAACTGATGAAAAACCCTAAAATAGAAGTCTGCTTTTATGCCCAGGGACCTTCTCCGGGACCGGGTAAAATGTTGAGAGTTTCGGGTACGGTAGAGTTCATCAATGATATAGACTTGAAGAAAAGGGTGATGAGCGAGAGACCTTTTCTAAAAGCCATGGGCTACGATTATGATTCCCTGGTGATATTCCGCATCTCTAGGGGTGAAGCGTATTTCTGGACGAGGGAAAACAGTTTGAAGGAAAAGGAGATCCAAACTGTGAAGTTCTAGTGAGTTTTTGCCCTGGGTGGGAAAAAAGCCTGGGAGCCTGTTATAAATAACCGCCTGGGATAAAGCATAGTAGATGCTGTCTTGGGGGAAAACACCCCTTGGCGGAAGGTGTTTCAATATCTAACCACCGCCCCAGGGAAAAGATCTGTGCGCAGGTAATCTTCCGGTTCCGTGCTGAGGAGCCTGACCACCCTTCCTCTGCCGGAACCGGTATCCTCAATGATTAGAGGGATTCCTTCCCAAAATACCAGACGGGTTACCGGTTGTTTCATCTCTTCAAAGCCTTCCGTAACCAGCTCCAGCGGCATGGGCGTGTATAAAATCATCCGGTTTGCACCTTCTTAACTTTTTTCTTAAATAAATCCGGCCAGCTTTATTGCGGCGGGGCAAAATTACGCCGGCGCCCCGGCGTTTTGCTTTTGCTCCTCGATCATCGCCTTTAGTTTGCTTACCGCCTGCCCGACGCTGCCCACCTCGTCGATCAGCCCGCATTCCACCGCTTCCCTGCCGATCAGCACCGTGCCGATGTCCCTGGCCAGCTCCCCGCTCCTGAACATCATTTCCCGGAAGGCGGCCTCGCTGATCCGGGAGTGCTCGACGATAAAACGCACCACCCTGTCCTGCATTTTCTCTAAATATTCCCACGTCTGGGGCACGCCGATGATCAAGCCGTTTAGCCGGATGGGGTGGATGGTCATGCTGGCGGTATGGGTAATAAAGGAATATCTGGCTGATACTGCCACTGGTACACCGATGCTATGCCCCCCGCCCAGCACGATGGAAACCGTGGGCTTGGAGAGGCCGGCAATCATCTCGGCGATGGCCAGCCCCGCTTCCACATCGCCGCCGACGGTATTTAAAACCACCAACACCCCTTCAATTTCCGGGCTCTGTTCCAGGGCTACCAGTTGCGGCAGGAGGTGTTCGTACTTGGTCGTTTTGTTCTGGGGCGGTAAAACCAGGTGCCCTTCGATCTGGCCGACGATGGTCAGGCAATGGATATTGCTTTTAATCTCCGGCAGCGTATTCGTCCCCAGTTCCTTTAACGCCTGCATGCTTTCCTTACGCTGCCCCTGAACGCGTTTTGGCGCCGGCGGACCGCCGGGGTGGGGAAGCTCGGGCCGCTTTGGCTCCTCTCCGGGTTCTTCCGGCGGTTGCCCAGGGTCATACTCAGGAGCAAATCCAGGTTCAAGATCAGGATCGGGCGGAAACTCCTCCTGGTTGAGCAGGCGCTTCCCGGACTCTCCAGGCATAGATCCCTCTCCTTAAAAACCGTTTGTTTTAGTATGGTCGAAAAGGAGAAAAATACTCTGCGGTAAAAATGAAAATGCAGGCAGGATATTGATGGGAAAAAGTACTGGAATTTTTTAGAATTGACAATTCCCGGGACGTTTATTTATAATTATGATCGCTTGACGGTTGCCTGTTGCCCTTTTTTATCCTAAGCTTATTTTTATCCTTATATAACCCTTTCTTCTGTAACCATTCTTCCTGTCAGAGTACCCGTTTCTGGCCGCCGGAAGGATAGGTTTCAAAATCCCTCGCCAACCTATCCATAGTAATGAAGTATGGCAGCTCTCGATCAAAGGGCCCGGCGGGAGTTTCAAATCCGGGCCTTAAATTTGTTGGAGGTGATTGCCTGATGAAAGTTGCCATGCTGCATTGGGCCTTTCCTCCCATCATTGGCGGGGTGGAAAGCCATCTGGCCATGTTGGGTCCGGAGCTGGTCCGTTTTGGTTGTCAGGTAAGCCTGCTCACCGGTTCAGTAAATGGTGCGGAAAAAGAATACGTCTGGCAGGGAATGAAAATTTACCGGCGCAATTTATTTGACCTGAACAATCTTAATCCGTCTTTGCTGAGGCAAAAGGCAAAAGAAATAACGGAGGAAGTCGGGCGTTTTATCGAAAAAGAAAAACCGGACATCATCCACGCCCACAACATGCACTACTTCAGCCCGGAGCACGCCGACGCTTTGTTTGCCGTGAAAAACAGCCTGGATATTCCTCTGGTCCTGACGGCTCACAACGTCTGGGCGGACGATTTGTGGACGCAGTTTAACGCCCGGGCGCACTACTGGGACGCAGTTATCGCAGTGAGTCATTATATCAAAAGAGAGCTGGTCAGGGCGGGTTATCCGGACAAAAGAATTACCGTTATTCACCACGGCATTGATCTTGAACTCTTCAAGCCGGACAGGGATGATTCAGCAGCCGGCAAAACGTTTTCCCAATTTGCCGGGCGGCGGGTAATTTTTCACCCGGCGCGCATGAGCCTGGCCAAAGGCTCCCATATCAGCGTCCAGGCATTGGCGCAAATCAGGGAGCGTTTCCCCGACGTGCTGCTGGTTCTTGCCGGGACCGAGAAAACCGTAGACTGGGGCAGTTACCAGGGCGAAGAGGTAAGCCGGATCAAAAATTTGGTTGCGGAACTCGGCCTGGCCGGGCACGTTTATATAGAATTTTTTCCGTGGGAGAAAATGCCCCTGGTATACCGGGACGCGGAAATATGTATTTATCCTTCTTGTTTTGAAGAGCCCTTCGGGCTGGTGATGCTGGAAGCCATGGCCTCGGCAAAGCCGATTGTGGTCAGCCGCGCGGGCGGGATGCCGGAGGTGGTTAAAGACCGCGTGTGCGGATTTGTGGTTCCGATGAATGACCCGCGGGAGCTGGCCGGGCGATGCTGCCAGTTGCTCGCCGAGCCGGCCCTGGCCCGGCAGATGGGCGAAACAGGGCGGAAAATAGCGCAAAAAAGCTATCCCAAGGAATTGATGGCCGCCCGGACGCTGCACGTCTACGGAGATCTCCTCTCCTTTTACTGGCGGAGACGGGGTTCCTCCGCCGGGAAGAAGTTCATTGCCTGAATAGTTACGGCAACATTTTTCAAGAACAGGGGATTTTTGGTGTTGGAGATAACTTGTTTTACCGAGGCAGTAAATACACCGTCTACGGTGGAAGTTTTAAAGGACGGCGAGTTGTTTGTAACTTCCCAGCCTAACGGCGAAATATCCTGCACGTCCCATCCGGGCCTGGGCCTGTATTACCAGGACACCAGGTTTCTCAGTTGTTTAAAAATATACCTGGACAACCAGCCAACTGTTTTCCTTTCCTCTTCCATCAGGGAAAGTCACTTTGCGCAGTTTGAGCTCACCAACCCTCCTTTGCCAAAAAGCGGTACGCTCGTTCCGGCGCAGACCCTGCACATCAGGATGCTGCGCGTCCTTGACGGCGCCCTTTTGCAACGGTTGCGGTTGATTAACTTTAACTCGTGGCGGATGGATTTGCAACTGGAAGTGGAACTGGCGGCGGATTTTCTCGATATCTTTGAAATCCGCGGGTTTGCCAGAGGCTCCCGGGGGGAGTTGTACGCTCCCGCGCCAACTCCGGACGGCGTTCTTTTCAGTTACCGGGGGCTGGACGACGTCCGGCGGTACACCCTGGTTTCCTTTTTTCCTTACCCGGACGAGCTTAAAATAGACGGTTTGGCGGCCAGGACCAGGTTTTCTTTGAGCCTGCCGCCGGGCAAAAAAGTTTACCTGTACATGCAGGCCAGGCCGTTTGTCGGGAGAAGGCCGAGACCTTCTCCGGGAAAAGGAAAGTACGGGGTCAATACCGTTTTCCGCAAGGCGGTGAAAAGAAAATATCTCGGTTACCAGCAATGGAAAGAAGAGTGCACTTCTTTTGCCAGCGATAACCTGTTTATTGCCGAGATGCTCCAGCGCGCCATTACTGATCTCTATTCATTGCGCACCACCTATCCTCACCTGGGGACCATCGTTCAGGCCGGGGTACCCTGGTATGCAGCCCCTTTCGGCCGGGATGCCCTGATCGTCGGCTGGCAGACCCTGTTGATTAATCCGGCCATCGCCGCCGAAACGTTGTATTTTCTTGCCGCTCTGCAGGGGAAAGAAGACAACCCCTGGCGCGATGAGGAGCCGGGGAAAATTTTGCACGAACTAAGAAGGGGGGAACTGGCCTCCTGCGGGGAAATCCCCCACACCCCCTATTACGGAAGCGTAGACGCCACCCTCTGGTTTATTATTTTGTTGTCCGAAACGTACCGCTGGACGGGCGACCGGGCTCTGCTGGAGAAACTTGCCCCCAACCTCGCTGCCGCTCTGCAGTGGTGCAGCGATTACGGGGATGCCGACGGGGACGGCTTTATTGAATACGCCTGCCGCTCGGCGAAAGGTTTGCCGAACCAGGGGTGGAAGGATTCCTGGGACGGGGTCATCGACCTGGAAGGGAACATTCCTAAAGGGCCGATTGCCCTGGTGGAAGTGCAGGCGTATTATTACCTGGCGCTGCTGCGCGCAGCCGAGATGTTGCGTGCCCTGGACAGAAACGGGCCGGCCGGAGAGGCAGAAAACCTGGCGAAAAAGTTACGGGAGAAGTTTTTAAAGGCTTTCTGGCTGGAAGAGGAAAAATTTTTGGCCTTTGCCCTGGATGGCGATAAAAAACCGCTTACCACCCCCGTTTCCAATCCCGGGCACTGCCTGTTTACAGGTATATTACCGGACGAAATGGCCAAAACTGTCGCCAGGCGCTTGTTTAAGACCGATCTGTATTCGGGGTGGGGCATCCGGACGATGAGCAAAGCAGTCAAACCTTACAACCCGATGAGTTACCATAACGGCTCCGTTTGGCCCCACGACAACGCCATCATTGCCTATGGCTTAAGGACCCTCAATTTATTTAATTTGCTGGAACAGGTAATTACCAATCTTTTTGAGGCCGCCATGTATTTCCCGTACCACCGGCTGCCGGAAGTTTTCTGCGGTTTTACCCGGCGGCAGGAAGGCGGACCGGTCCTCTATCCCACCGCCTGCAATCCCCAGGCCTGGGCGGTAGGCACCATTCCTCTGCTGGTTCAGATTATGCTGGGTATTTTCTGCCGCCGCCAGGAAGTACACATTTGCAAGCCGGTTCTTCCTCCCTGGATCGGCGAAATGGTTATTCAAAATCTAAAGCTGAGTTCTGGTAAAGTCGACCTGGAGTTTACCCGCAAGCAGGGCAAGACGTACTGCGGCGTTTTAAAGACCACGGGGGAAGTGCGGGTGATTATTGAAACCTAGTTGAAGAAACCCGGTTAAAGAAGGAAAGCGGGCAGCAACGTCGAAGTAACTGAAAGGGTTTTGCGTCACTGTTCAGCGAAAGCCGGGAGTGAGCGGTGACCCGGCACTCACTGCTCGGTTTTTCTCTTTTCGTCACGCATAATCATGAGCAAGAAAAAGCATCAGGGGAAATCAAGGGTAACCATGTAAGTGCCGGGTTAACTGAATATGGACGGTTTCGTAATGTTTCCACGGTTAAAATTAAAGCTGGTGAGTTTATGGATTTTGCCGTTGAACCTGCCCGTTCTATCCGGGGCATCGTCAGCGTGCCCGGGGACAAGTCGATTTCCCACCGCGCCGTGATGCTGGGGGCGCTGGCCAACGGGGACACCTATATAGAGAATTTTCTTCCCGGTGAAGATTGCCTGGCCACCGTGCGCTGCTTTCAGGAGCTGGGGGTAAAATTTACCGGCCCCACCGAAGAAGGCGTCCTGATCGTTCACGGGCGCGGGCCGGATGCGCTGCACGAGCCGGCCGATGTGCTGGACGCAGCCAATTCCGGCACCACCATCCGCCTGCTGACCGGAATCCTGGCCGGGCTGCCTTTTTTTAGCGTAGTCACCGGCGACGAATCCTTAAGGCGCAGGCCCATGGGGAGGGTTGCGGGGCCCCTTCAAGAAATGGGCGCCGTCATCTGGGGGCGCCGGGGCGGGGAGTTCGCCCCCCTGGCCATCCGGGGAGGCAACCTGCGCGGCATTCGCTACCGGCTGCCGGTGGCCAGCGCGCAGGTAAAATCGGCGGTCCTGCTGGCGGGTCTGCTCGCCCGGGGAGAAACTGTGGTTGTCGAACCGGCAGCTTCCCGGGACCACACGGAGCGTATGTTGCAATATTTCGGCGCCGAGCTGAAGATTGCGGGCGACAGCATTTCCATAAAGGGCGGCCAGCAGCTGACGGGGCGGCGGCTTACCGTTCCCGGCGACATTTCCTCGGCGGCTTTTTTATTGGTGGCCGCCGCCTGCACGCCGGATTCCGACCTTACCATCACCGGGGTGGGCGTAAATCCCACGCGCACCGGGGTTTTGGATGTCTTGAGACAGATGGGGGCCAACCTGGAATTATTGAACAGGCGGGAAATCAGCGGGGAACCGGTGGCCGACCTGCGCATGCGCAGTTCTTCGCTCAAAGGTACGGTTATTGCCGGGGAGTTGATCCCCCGCCTGGTTGACGAGGTGCCCGCGCTGGCCGTGGCGGGGGCCGTGGCCGACGGCGAGACGGTCATCCGGGACGCGGCCGAGTTGAAAGTTAAAGAAAGTGATCGGCTGGCCGTTTTAACGAAGGAGTTGCGAAAATTTAATGCAGATCTTGAAGAACTCCCGGACGGCCTGATCATCAGGGGCGGGCGCCCGCTGCAGGGGGCCGTCTGCCGCAGCCACGGGGATCACCGCATCGCCATGGCCATGGCGGTAGCCGGCCTGGTGGCCCGGGGGCAAACGGTGGTACAGGACGCCGGCTGCGTGGCGGTTTCTTTCCCCGGTTTTGCCAGCGTACTGAATTCCTTGCGGAAGAAATAACAAGTTTCATCCGGGTAGCGCATGGTTATTGAAAACTTTTAAAAAATAGGGTTCAAGGGATGACAGGGGCGGAGATTTGCGGTAAAATAAATGAGGTTAAAGAGGGAAAACGGGCAGAGATGTCGAAAAGAATTTACATAACCATCGACGGTCCTGCCGGGGCCGGAAAAAGTACGGTGGCCAGAATGCTGGCCAGGCGTTTGGGATTTAGTTACCTGGACACGGGCGCCATGTACCGGGCGGTTACATTAAAGGCTCTGCGCTCCGGGGTTGACCTGGCCGACGAGGCGGTTCTGACCAGGCTGGCGTCCTCGATAAATATGCATTTGACCACCGATCCCGTTGAAATTACGCGGGTGTTTTTGGATGGGGAAGACGTCACCCGCGAAATCAGGTCTGTTGCCGTTACCCAAAATGTTTCCCTGGTGGCGCGCGCTCCCGGCGTAAGGAGGGCGATGGTGCGCCGGCAAAGGGAACTGGCGGGCGGCGGGGACGCAGTGATTGAAGGCCGGGACGCCGGGACGGTCATTTTCCCGGAAGCGCAGTTTAAGTTTTTTCTCACGGCTTCTGAAGAGGAGCGGGCCAGGCGGCGCCAGGCGGACTTTGGCAGCGCGGGCCGGAACGTGCCTTTAGCCCGGTTGCGGGCGGAAATCCGGGCGCGCGATCAGCTGGACAGCTCCCGGGAAGTCGCCCCCTTGCGGCCGGCCCCTGATGCCCAGGTAATTGATTGTTCCCGGCTGAGCGCCGAAGAGGTTGTGGAGTTGATTTTAAGCCGGGTCAGGGGAAAAATAAGTTAATGTTTTACCGTTTCGCCAGGGCCTTTTGCCGTTTTTTGTTGTTTGCTTTACGCCGCTGGCAGGTTTCCGGAAAGGAAAACGTTCCGCCGGACGGGGGTTTGATCGTGGCGAGCAATCACGTCAGTTACTGGGACCCCGTCGCTGTGGGTTGCGCCCTGCCGCGGAAAGTATTTTTTATGGCCAAGGCCGAGCTGTTTGCGCTCCCCGTGCTGGGGCCGGCCATTTCCAGCCTGGGTGCCTTTCCGGTATACCGGTCGGGTTCCGACGCCAGGGCCATCAAGAAGGCGCTGGCGCTCCTCCGGCGGGGACAGGTGGTCGGGATTTTTCCGGAAGGTACCAGAAGCCACACCGGTCAATTGTTGCCCCCGCACGTAGGCGCGGCCATGCTGGCGTTGCACGGCCGGGTTCCCGTGCTGCCGGTGGCGTTAATCGGCACCCGGGGAGTCTTTGGCCGGGTAAGGGTGGTTATTGGCAGACCCTTGGAGTTTTCCGGCGCAGGGGCAGAAAAGAGCAAGGAGCAGTATCAAACGGTGGCTGCGGCCATCATGCGGGAAATTGCCAGCTTAATGGATAAAGAGCGGTGATTGGTGTTGAAAGTTATTCTGGCCAGGGGCGCGGGTTTTTGTTTCGGCGTTACCCGCGCCGTCGCTCTGGCCAAGGAAAGCGCGCAAGGGAAAGACAGAAAAGTTTATACGTTAGGGCCCCTCATTCACAACCCGCAAGTGGTTGCAGAGCTGGAAAAAGAAGGGGTTGAAAAAATAGAACAGCTCGCGCAGGCTCCCCCGGGGGCAACCATAATTATTCCTGCCCACGGGGTCGGGCCGGACGTTTTGGCCCTGATCAAAGAAAGAGGTTATTCCTTTGTAGATGCTACCTGCCCTTTCGTGCGCAAAGCGCAGGGGCTGGCCGGCGATTTGAGCGCCCGGGGGTACCAGGTGGTAATTGTTGGTGATCGCGAGCATCCGGAAGTAAAGGGTATAATGGGCTGTACGAAAGGGCGGGCCGTGGTAGTGGAAGGACCGGGCGAGGCCGAATCTCTTTCCTGCATGCCGAAAGTGGCCGTTTTAGCTCAGACAACGCAGCCCTTGGCCAACTTCCAGGCGGTTGTGGATGTTCTTCAGAAAAAGGCAGGCAACCTGGAAGTATACAATACCATCTGCCATGCCACCAGCTTGCGGCAGGAGGCTGTTTTAAAACTGGCCCGGGAAGTGGAGGCCATGGTGGTGGTAGGGGGCGCGAACAGCGCCAACACCCGGCGGCTGGCCGAATTGAGCCGGGAGGCGGGTACTCCTGCCTACCAGGTGGAAACTGCCGGAGAACTGAACCCGGCCTGGTTTGCCGGGGTCAGAGTAGCCGGCCTGACCGCGGGAGCATCGACGCCGCACTGGATTGTAGAGGAGGTTCAAAGACAGATGAAGGAGTTGGGTGAAGTGACCGAAGCACAAGGAACTATGGCGGAAGAAAAAGAAACGGCAGCTACCGGCATTACGGAAGGAGCAAGGGAGAGCCTGGCCGGCGTGCCCGAAGAGGCGGGCGCGCCGCAGGAGGCAGGAGCGCCGGAAGAAGCCGGCGCAGCTCCGGAAGAAGCTGTTGCGCTGGAAGAAGCAAACGCTCCTGAAGATTTGGAGACCGGCGCGGAGCCGGAAAAAACCCCCGGGCCCGAGCAAACTTCGGCACCCGAAAAATCTTCCGAAGAACAAATGAAAGAAGCCGTCGAGGTCCGCGCCTTACGCCCCGGACAGGTGGTTAAGGGGGTAGTGGTGCAGGTAAACGACGACGAGGTGCTGGTCGATGTGGGGGCAAAATCAGAAGGGGTTGTTCCCTTACGCGAACTTTCTGCTTTTGAAATTACTTCCCCCCAGGAGATTGTTCAGGTGGGAGATGAAATAGAAGTCGTCGTCGTGAAAGTGGAGGACAACGAAGGCCGGCTGCTTCTTTCGAAAGCACGGGCGGACATCCGCAAGGCCTGGGTTGAGTTACAGGAGCACATGGAAAACGGCGAGCCCGTGGAGGGTATTGTGCGGGAAGTGGTGAAAGGCGGCCTGCTGGTGGATGTGGGTCTGCGGGCTTTTCTGCCGGCTTCGCTGGTGGAAAAGAGCTACGTGGAGGACTTAAACGCCTACCTGGGAAGAACGGTAAAAGCCAAGGTTATTGAGCTGAACAGGAGCAAGAGAAAAGCCATTCTTTCCCGCAAAGCCGTACTGGAGGAGGAACTGGTCAGGCAGCGCAAGGAAGTTTTCGCCGGCCTTCAGGAAGGGCAGGTAGTCAAGGGGGTTGTCCGGAGGCTGACCAGCTTCGGTGCTTTTGTGGATATCGGCGGGGTGGACGGCCTGTTGCATATTTCCGAGATGGCCTGGTACCGGATTAATCATCCCTCCGATGTACTGAAAGTAGGGGACGAAATAGAAGTGATGGTTCTGCGGGTGGACCCGGAAAATGAGAAAATTTCCCTGGGTTTGAAGCAGGTTCTGCCCAACCCGTGGGATCAGGTGGAGGAAAAATACCCCGTAGGAAGCATCGTGAAAGCGAGGGTCGTCCGGCTGGCTTCGTTCGGCGCTTTCGTCCAGCTGGAGCCCGGCGTGGAGGGACTCGTCCACATTTCTCACCTGGCCGACTACCACGTGGGCACCCCCGATGAAGTGGTCCAGGAAGGAGAAGAGATCGCGGTCAAAGTTTTGCACGTCGATCCCGCGGAAAAACGCATTCGCCTCTCCATGCGGGAAGCCAACTACGAAGCGCGCAAGCAAAGAAACCAGAAACCCCGGTCCAAAGAGAATAACGGCAACGTAACCATTGGGGAGGTAGTGGGGGATATTTTAGAAGAAACAAAGAGTAATCTGTAGTTACCCGGGCACGATAACATTGCTTAATTTCCATAAACGGCAGAAAAGCCGTTTTTTTATTTTTGGACCCTATGCCGCTTTTTCGCGGCACCGGCAGCGGACGCCCGGCACTTAAGCAAAAACGAGCTTTTTGCTTTCTGTTGATTGGAGCCAAATTCATAAAACACTATAAAATTACGTAAAGGCTGAGTGCCGGGCGGGAGCGACATAGGCTGAGGTGGTATATTTTTTTGCTGGAAGGGCAGTCTAAAAGCAAAGTTTTGGGGTAGGAGGGCAATAGATGACGCGCTTTCCCATCGGTTTGATTATTCTAGTGCTTATTTCCATCTTGATTTTTTTCGGTTTGGCCCACCGTGCTCTTGACCGGATGCGCTTAACCGACCGCGCCGCGCTTTTTGTGATTGCGGCGATGATTATTGGCAGCTTTATCGACATTCCGCTGCCCGGAGGGCGCTATCCGGTCAGCGTCAACGTTGGCGGAGCCATTGTTCCGGTGGGCCTGGCCGCGTACCTGCTGGTCAAGGCCGGCACCCGCCGGGAGTGGGTGCGGGCGCTGGGTGCGTCGGTAGTGACTGCCCTGGCCATTTTTGTCGTCGGCTCGCTGCTGCAGACGGGAGATCCCCGGGGCAGATTTGAATTTCTGGACGCGCTCTGGGTTTATCCCCTGGTCGCCGGCGTCGTGGCGGCGCTGGCCGGGCGCTCCCGCCGCTCGGCTTTTATTGCCGCCACGCTGGGCGTGCTTTTCCTGGACATCGGCTACTACTTCTGGCTGCTGTTCCGGGGTGCTCCCGCCGGCCGCGTCTTAATCGGCGGCGCAGGGGTTTTTGACGCCATCGTGGTGGCCGGGGTGCTGGCCATTTTAATTACGGAGATCATCGGCGAGGTGCGCGAGCGCCTGCAGGGCGGACCGGCGCACCGGGGGAGGCCGGAAGAGTTGCTGGAAGGGCTGCGTAAACCGCTGGTTGCCGGGGAGCGGGAAGTTGGCGACCGGGGAGCGGCCGAGGGACAGGGAGGTGCTGGGGATGAAGAAGGCGAGAAATAAAGTTTTCATCGGTTTGGGATTGTTGGCCGTCGGCGTATTTCTTATGGTTTTCTGGGGCGCGGCGAGAACGTCGTTGCCGGCGGTGAGCCTGCCCGGCATTTGGAAAAACCTCGAGGATGAACTGCAGGTGGGCAGAGCCTGCACAATCCGGGACGAAAAAGGCAACCTGGTAACCATGATTTCCCGCCGGGTGCGTCCGGGGGACGAGGTGATTACCGCGGAAGGAAAACACTACCGCGTTCAAAAAGCGGCCGGCGATGAAGCAGTGGCCCGGCTGCTGGGGATGGACCGGGATCTTTTGGCTTACCAGGAACTTTTTTCGCAAATGGAAATACCGGCGGCGAAGATGGCCTGGAGCACCCGCCCGGTGGCCATTTACCACACGCACAGCGACGAATCTTACAAGCCCTCGGACGGAAGCGACTCAATTCCTTTCCGGGGCGGCATCTTTCAGGTAGGCGATTCCTATTCCAGCCAGCTTTCCCGCAAAGGATCGCGGGTTCTGCACGACAAAACCCCGCACGATCCCCACGACGACAACGCCTATTACCGGTCGCGCCGGACGGCGGCCCAACTGCTGAAAAAGAATCCCATTGCCATTTTTGACGTCCACCGCGACGGCGTTGAAGACGCGGGGTTCTACCGGCGGGTCATCTCCAACCAGGACGTTGCCCAAACGCGCCTCGTGGTGGGCAGGGAAAACCCGCGCATGTCGGCCAACCTGGACTTTGCCCGGCGGCTGATGGCCTACGCCAATAAGATGCACTGGCCGATCGCGAAAGAGATCTTTATCGGCCAGGGGAACTATAACCAGGATCTCATGCCGACCGCGCTTTTAATTGAAGCGGGCACCTATACCAATAGAAAGGAAGAAGCGATGCGCGGCATCGCCCAGCTGGCCGACGCGGTGCCGGTGGTGCTGGGCATTACCGGACCCTCCAGCCGGCCGGGGGCCCCGGAATTCGGCAAGCCCGTGACCGACCCTACGGCCCGGCAAAGCGGCGGCTGGGCGGCGCTGGCCTGGATTATCATCATCACAATCATCGGCGGAGGTGCATTTCTGGTGATCAGTTCAGGAGGCTGGAGCAAAGCGAAAGACCGCCTGCGGTACTTCTTCGGGCGGGAATTTGCCAATTTCCTGGGGCCGCGACTGAAGAAGATCACCTGGAAAAAAGATCCGGAAGAGAAATAGCGGGCCTTTGGACGAGCACCGAAAAAGCGTCCGGGAAGCAAAAAAGCAACAAGGAAAGCGGCGCGCCGGTGCGGTCCAGAGGGGGAGCCGAGGTGATCATCCGGGATGAACGAATATATACCCACGATTATTGCCGGGACACTGGCCGGTACCGCGGCCCGGCTGGTGATGCTGCACGTCGACTACCGCCAGTACCCCGGCTACCCGCACGGCTACGTCACGCACCTCTCACTTGGCTTCATCGCGGCGGCGCTGGGTGCGGTGGCCGTCCCCGCCATTTTAAAGCCCGATTATACGGCCGTTACTTTTCTGGCCCTGGCCGCCACCCAGTTTCGGGAAGTCCGCAGCATCGAGCGCAAAACCTTAGAACACCTCGATGAAAAGGAACTGGTGAAGAGAGGGAGCGATTACATCGAAGGGATTGCCAGGACCTTTGAGGCCAGAAACTACCTGGTCATGCTCACCTCCCTGCTCACCAGCATTGCCTTTCAGCTGGGCCAGGCGCCGGCCGCCCTGCTCATCGCCCTTTTAACCATCGCCTTCAGCCGCAGTTTGATGGCCGGGGAGACGATCGGCGACATCTGCTCGGTGGTGCCGGCCAGACTGTGGTTTAAAAACACCGTGCTGATGGTCGACGAGATCGGTATGATGACGGTCGGCTTGAAGGAAATGCGGGAAAAAATCTTGCGGGAAGGCCTGGCGGTGCTGATTATTCCGAAAGATCCCAACGCCCGGGCGACGATCCACGACCTGGGCCAGCGGGCCGCCATCGCCCACACCGCCGCGGTGATTATGGGCACCAAAAAGGACGTCGACATCCCCGAGTTTACCCCGGTGGCGCGCAAAAACCCGGACACCGGCGCGGTCGGCCTGTATATCGTGCCGGTGGAGAAGGATCTGGAAGCCTTGATTCTGGCCGTCAAACGCACCCCCGTCCTGGAAAGCGCCCGCTCCAAGCCTTTAAAAACCGAGGCCGGACGCCTGGCCAGTTTCGGTCGGCGGTCGGCGGTAGGCAGACGTCAGAAAAAAATATCGTGATTGCGTTGGGTAAATCCATTTTTTTGGGGAAGTGGTTTTTTGGGTGAGCGGGAAGGCAAGCGCATCCTCGCGGTGGTTACTTTGAACATGGATCAGGTGGCGGGCGGCGCCCCTATTTTTTTTGCCCGCAGCGAGGAGGAAAGGGAGCGCATCGCCATGTACATCGCCAAGACGCTGGACGCCATGGTGCACGATTTAGAAAACGGCACGTACATTATCGTCCGGCACTGACGCTTTCCCCTTTTTATTATTACGATTGCGCTGCTTTACCTAGGATGATAAAATAACAAAAGTAAAGCAGGAAAACTGGCAATGCCGGGTGGAAACCAACGGGTGTTACAATACTGGAGTACACAGGTATTGTTTTTAAAGGAGAAGCTATCCATTAAATGATCCAGGAGGGCCTTACCGTAGAAAAAGTTTCTCCCGGCGGCATTGCCCACCAGCTGGGAGTGGAGCCGGGCGACCGGGTTGTCCGGATTAACGGGCAGCCGGTGCGGGATATAATAGACTACAGGTTTCTTAGCTGCAGTGAAAAATTAAATGTGTTGCTGGTCAAGGCCGGCGGCGAAAAATGGCTGCTGGCGGTCGAAAAGGATTACGAAGAGGGCCTCGGGGTGGAATTTGGCCCCAACGAACTGGGGCGGATCAGGCGCTGCCGGAACCGGTGCATTTTTTGTTTTCTGGACCAGATGCCGAAGGGCATGCGCGACACCCTTTATTTTAACGATGACGACTATCGCCTCTCGTTTATCCAGGGGAACTTCGTTACCCTCACCAATGTCACCGGGCGGGATCTGGAGCGGATTGCCGGGCAGCGTTTAAGCCCCTTATACATCTCGGTGCATGCGACCAACCCGGTTTTGCGGGCGAAAATGCTTAATAACCCGCGCGCGAAAAAAATTATGGAGCAGCTTGCCTACCTGGCCGGCGCCGGCATCCAGATGCACACCCAGGTCGTCCTCTGTCCGGGGATCAACGACGGACCGGAGCTGGCGCGCACAATCGGCGATCTTTACGGCCTGTGGCCGGCGGTCCGCTCCGTGGCGGTGGTGCCCGTCGGCCTGACCCGCTACCGGAATGATCTGTACCCTTTGCGCACGTATACTAAACAGGAAGCGCAAAAAGTAATCGCTTTGGTGAAAAAATGGCAGCGCGCCTGCCGGCGGCGCGGGGGCAATCCCTTTGTCTTTGCCGGCGACGAATTTTATCTCCTGGCCGGGGAGCCCATTCCGCCGGCCAAAGACTACGCTGGTTTTCCCCAGGCGGAGAACGGTATCGGTCTGGTCAGGCTTTTTCTCGACGAGTGGGCGAAAGCGGCCGGGAAATTGCCCGCCCGGCTGCCGGCGCCCAGGAAGGTTACGCTTGTCACGGGTAAACTGGGGGAACAAGTATTAAAACCGGTAGCCGAACGCCTTAATAAAATGGAAAATTTAACAGTCCGGCTCGTTGGGATAACCAACCGCTTCTTTGGGGAAAAAGTAACTGTAGCGGGGCTGTTGACGGCAAGGGACTTGTTGTCCGCCTTGGCGGGCCGGGACCCGGGCGATCTCTTGATCATTCCCGCGGTGATGCTGCGCGAAGAAGACGGGCTTTTTTTGGACGATGTACCCTTTTTGGAGTTTGCCCGCCGCCTGGGCTTCCCGGTGGCGAAAGCAAGGGGGCCGGAAGAGCTTTGCCGGCAGTTAACGGGCAGCAATTGGTAATCGGGGAGGGGGAATTAGACCCCTCCAGCCTGGCGTAAGAAGACATTCTGTTTATTCTCGCGAAATGTTTTTGGGTGGGAGCTGTTTTATGTCCAGACCGGTTGTGGCCATCGTGGGCCGGCCGAACGTGGGCAAATCAACTTTATTTAACCGGCTGGTAGGAGAACGGGTGGCCATTGTCGAAGAAAAACCGGGGGTTACCCGGGATCGCCTGTACAAGGACGTGGAATGGAGCGGGCGGGTTTTTACTCTGGTAGACACCGGCGGCCTCGACTTTCAGGAAACGAACGAAATTTCCGAAAAGACGCGCCGCCAGGTGGAGTTGGCCATTGCCGAGGCCGACGTCCTTCTCTTTTTAGTTGACGCCCGCGCCGGCCTTACCCCCGCCGACGAGGAAATTGCGCAGGCCCTGCGGCGCTCCGAAAAACCTGTTTTGCTGGTTGCCAACAAGGCGGAAAAATTTGCCGGGGAGCACTTTGACTTTTTTCGCCTGGGCCTAGGCGAGCCCTTTCCCGTATCGGCTGCGTTGGGGCTGAATACCGGTGATTTACTGGATAAAATTTTACACGCGCTGCCCGCCCCAAAAGAAGAAAAAGATTCAGAGGAAGCAATCAGGATTGCCGTGGTGGGCAGGCCAAACGTCGGAAAGTCTTCTCTGGTGAACAGGATTTTGGGATTTGAGCGCGTAATTGTCAGCGCGCGGCCGGGGACCACCCGGGACGCCGTCGATACCCCGTTTAAACACGCCGGGCGCCGCTTTTTACTGGTGGATACCGCCGGGATCCGGCGGAAGAGCAAAATAGACGAGGCCACGGAAAGATACAGCGTCATGCGCGCCTTAAAGGCGATTGACGTTTGCGACGTTGCGCTGGTCATGCTGGACGCCCTGGAAGGAGTGACCGAGCAGGATAAACGCATCGCCGGTTACGTGCACGAAAAAGGGAAGGCCAGCATTTTGGTGGTCAACAAATGGGATTTGCTGAAAAAAGACGCGCGGACGGCGGACCGTTACCGGGAGGCCGTTTATCGAGAACTGCTTTTTCTGGACTACGCCCCCGTTGCTTTTATTTCCGCGCTCACCGGCCGAGGGGTGCCCCAATTGTTGAACCTGGCAACGCGCGCGGGGGAGGAATTCAGCCGCACGGTGGGCACAGGCCCTTTAAACAATCTCCTGGCCGCCGCCCAGTTGCGCTTTCCGCCCCCCGCCCACAAAGGAAAAAGGTTGAAGATATTTTACGGCACGCAGGTAAAATCCCGGCCCCCGACGTTTGGGCTGTTTGTTAACGATCCGGATTTAATGCATTTTTCCTACTTGCGCTACCTGGAAAACCAGCTCAGGCAGGCTTACGGCTTTGCCGGCACCCCGCTCCGGTTTGTCCTGCGCCGGCGCCGGGGATAAAGGGGGCAAAAAGCAGGTTTTAGTGATGCCTGCCCTGAAAATAGGCTTTCGCCCGCCGTTCGTTTGCCGTCGCTCCGATGCTGCGGGCATCCCCTGTTGGTTCCGCGAAAAAACGGCATGGGGGTCTAATTCCTGGTTTAAGGGGGGTGTTCTGGTGAAGCTGCTTTTGCTTGTCCTGATCAGCTATTTAATTGGCGCGATTCCGATCGGTTACCTGGTGGCCCGCTCGAAAGGGATCGACATCCGGCGGCGCGGCAGCGGCAATATCGGCACAACCAACGTCTGGCGCAACCTGGGACCCGCGGCGGGGCTGCTGGTTTTAGCCGGGGATGCGCTAAAAGGAGTTGTCGCCGTCCTTTTGGGCCGTTACCTGGCGGGGGGCGACGCCCAGTTGCTCACCGCCCTGGCGGCGCTGGTGGGACACTCCTGGTCGATTTTTTTAGGCTTTCAGGGGGGGAAAATCATCGCCACCACCCTGGGGGTTTTTATCCTCGTCGATCCGCTGGTAATGGCGATCGGGTTGGGGCTCTGGCTGCTGGTGGTGGGCGCCTCCTGTTACGTGTCGCTGGGCTCGATTATAGCCTCCGCCTCCCTGCCGGTATTAATGCTGGTGCTGGCCCGTCCCTGGACTTATGTGCTCTTTGCGCTGGCGACGGCGGCAATCGCCGTCTACAAGCACTTGCCGAATATCCGACGCCTTTTGGCGGGCACGGAGTCCAGAATAGGGCGCTTCTGGTGAGCGGCGGATTTTGGCACGCTTAGATGCGGGATGGGATGAACGGTGCAAAAAATAGCCGTTTTGGGCGGCGGCAGTTGGGGTACCGCCCTGGCCGTACTTTTAAGTAAAAAAGTGCGTCAGGTGGCACTTTGGGTAAAAAGAGATGAGTTGGCCGAAGAAATCAACAGGGGAGAAAACGTCCGTTATCTTCCGGGCGTTTTTATTCCTGAAAACGTCCGGGCAACAGGCGACCTGCCGGGTGTGCTGGCCGGGGCGGAAGCAGTGCTCTTTGCTGTGCCTTCCCACGCCTTTCGGGACGTCTTGCGCCGGGCTCTGCCCGGGCTGCCCCGCCGGGTGCCGCTGATCAACGCGGCCAAGGGTATAGAAGAAAACACTTTGCTGCGGATGTCGGAAGTTTTTCTTGAAGAGGCCGGTGGTGAGCTCGTCCGGTTATACGTCATCCTGTCCGGCCCCAGCCACGCCGAGGAAGTCTGGCGGGGAATGCCCACGGCCGTGGTGTGTGCAAGTTTTTCCCCGGAGGCGGGGAGGGCCGCCCAGGATCTTTTGATGACGGAGAGTTTTCGTGTTTATACCAGCCCCGACGTAAAGGGCGTAGAGCTGGGCGGGGCGCTGAAGAACATTATCGCCCTGGGCACGGGTATTGCCGACGGGCTGGGGTTTGGCGACAATACCAAGGCAGCCCTGATGACCCGCGGGCTGGCCGAAATTACCCGCCTGGGGGCCGCCATGGGCGCCGACCCCCGCACGTTTGCCGGCCTGGCCGGGGCGGGCGATTTAATTGTCACCTGCACCAGTATGCACAGCCGGAACCGGCGCGCCGGCATGGCGATCGGGAAAGGAAAGTCGTTGGCGGAAGCGCTGTTGGAAGTGAAAATGGTGGTGGAAGGAGTGCGCACGACCCGCGCGGCGCGCCAGCTGGCCTTGCGCCACAAGGTGGAGATGCCGATCACCGAGCAGATTTACCAGGTTTTGTTTGCCGGCCTCTCGCCGCGGGCAGCGGTGATTAATTTAATGACCAGGGATCCCCGCAGTGAATTGGAATACTAAACACTTTACGTTTCCGTTGGCACTTCCCATCGGGCTGGGATTTATCCAGCTCGCTCCGCTGCTGCGGGCCGACGAGACAGCAGCTTGGTTTGGAGCGAACCAGGCAGCGCTGCAAAATGCGCACGGCACATTGGCTTTCTTGTCTCGCTAAACGGTACAGCGCTACCCCAGTTTCTGATCATCATGGTATCTGCGCGTTTCGCGCTGCCGGTTCGCTTACCTCACCTGCGCCGTGTCTCGTTACCGGCCCTCCGCATATGTCGCTCGCCCGGATAAATCCCAGCCCTCTTTTCTCTTTTTACATCCTGAGTTTAATCTCCACATGTTTTGCTACTGGCCCAGCAGGCGCCTGGCCCCCCGGTAGTTTTCCCGGTAATACTGTTTATTCAGGGAAGAATATTTCACGCCTCCGTGCGACGAAGCGTGAATAAACTGGTCATTCCCCGCGTAAATCCCCACGTGGTTGATCCCCTTGCTGCCGTAGTAGCTGAAAAATACCAGATCGCCGGGCTGCAGGGCAGCTCTCTCCACCGGCACGCCGAAGTCCGCCTGGGCGGCGGCGTTATGCGGGAGGTCAAACCCGGCGGTCCCGAAAACGTAACGGACGAAACCGGAGCAGTCAAACCCCCGGGGTTCGGACCCGCCGTAAACGTACCTCGTACCTAAAAAGGAAGCGGCAAAGTTTAAAATTTTTCTTGCCGCTTGGCCGGTCATGCCCCGCGAGGAAAGATCGCGCGCGGGGAAATTATCCGCGGGCGGCCTGCCCGCCCTGTTTGTTCCTGAATCAAGGGGAACCACCAGGGTTTGCCCCGGGTAGATGAGCGTGGACGAAAGATTGTTGGCCTGCATCAAGGCTTCTACGCTGACCCCGTGGCGGCCGGCGATGGTATAAAGGCAATCGCCGGGCAGCACTGTGCAGAACATAGCGTGCTTACCGGAATTTTCTAACTGTTCTTCCTTTCCTTCATCATTATTGTAATTCAGGTTTTTTTCTTCCGGCGGAGTACCGGCGGCGGTTGAGTCAGGGGCATGGTTTTGAGCGGTGGCGGCGTTTTCCCGGGGCTCGTTTTTTTCCGGGATATTGAGCTGTTGGCCGGGATAGATCAGGTGGCCGCTGATTCCGTTCGCTTCCTGGAGCGCGCGGACGCTGACGCCGTAGCGCAGGCCGATCCCGTATAAGGTGTCGCTGGCTTTCACGGTATAGGCGGCGGCGTGGGCCGCCAAAGGAAACAGCAAAGATAAAATTAAGGCGCCCGGCAGCAGTGTTTTTAGTTTTATTTTTTTACGCCCGCACATAAATATTATCAACCGTTTTGTTATCTGTTTCATGATCCGGACCCCCGGCAACCTGGGTATCATAAGGAAGTTTTTCGACAGATTGGCTGAAAACTCCTCCTGTTCAGGAAAAAAATTTTAACTGCGCAAGTTTTAACAAAAAATTTCCATAAACCGCTGGCAATGTGGTTATATTCTTTTCTGCTTTTCATATATATATTGTTAAAGTATGCCAGTTAATAAGTTTTGGTTTGTTTTCAGATTGGGGCAAGGTAGGGGGGATGCCTCGTTACGTCTTTATAATCACCGGCCCGAAAATTTTGTAAGGAGGGAGGCGCGTATACACGAGCCATGGAAAAGCAGGATATTTTCCGCGACATTGCTGAACGTACCGGTGGAGATATTTATATAGGGGTGTGCGGCTGCGTCCGGACGGGCAAGTCTACCTTTATCCGGCGTTTTATGGAGTTGCTGGTTATCCCCAACATAAAAAACCCCTACGACAAGGAGCGGGCGAAGGATGAGCTGCCCCAGGGCAGCGCCGGGAAAACGGTCATGACCACTGAGCCCAAGTTCGTTCCCAACGAGGCGGTGGAAATTAACGTCAATCACGGTCTGCAGGTTAAGGTGCGCCTGGTTGATTGCGTGGGCTACCGGGTTGAGGGGGCGTTGGGGTACGAGGAAGAAGAGGGCCCCCGGATGGTTTCCACCCCCTGGTTTGAAGAGCCGATCCCCTTCCAGGAGGCGGCGGAAATCGGCACCCGCAAAGTTATTGCCGAACATTCCACAATTGGCCTCGTGGTAACGACGGACGGAACCATCACCGATATCCCGCGGGAAAATTACGTCGAAGGGGAAGAAAGGGTAATTGCCGAGCTAAAGGAGATTAACCGCCCTTTTTTAGTGCTCCTCAACAGCGCCCGGGCGCAAGATCCGGAAACGATCCAGCTGGCCGAAGAGTTAAGCGAAAAGTATGACGTACCCGTAATCCCGCTGGACTGCCTGCAGATGACGCAGCAGGATGTGTTGTACGTTCTGGAAAAAGTGCTGATGGAATTCCCGGTCAACGAGGTGAATATCTCTCTGCCCCTTTGGGTGGAGGAACTGGACAGCGCGCACTGGCTGCGGAAGAGCTACGAGGAGGCGGTGCACCAGACCGTCTCGAACGTCCGGCGCCTGCGGGACGTCCAGGGTGCGGTGGAGCGCCTGGCCGAATATGATTTTGTCGACACCGTCAGGCTGGACAAAATGGATATGGGCACCGGCGTGGCCGCCATTGAAATGACCGCGCCGGCGGGGTTGTTTTACAGGATTTTGAGCGAAGAGACGGGCTTTACCATTGCGGCCGAAAACGAGCTCCTGCGCCTGATGCGGGATCTGGCCGTGGCCAAGCGGCAATACGATAAAGTGGCCGTTGCCTTAAGGGAAGTCAAGGAGACCGGGTACGGCGTGGTTACGCCCAGCCTGGACGAAATGGCTTTGGAAGAACCGCAATTGATCCGCCAGGGCAACCGGTTCGGCGTAAAATTAAAGGCCAGCGCGCCGTCGGTGCACATGATCAGGGCCGATATTACCGCCGAGATTACGCCCATCATCGGCACCGAGAAACAATGTGAAGAGCTTGTCCGGTACATGCTGGCGGGGTTTGAGGAAAACCCCCAGAAGATCTGGCAGTCGGAAATATTTGGCAAATCCGTTAATGACCTGGTCAGGGAGAGCATTCAGAACAAGCTCCAGCGGATGCCGGAAAACGCGCAAGCCAAACTCCAGGAGACGGTGCAAAGGATTGTCAACGAAGGAAGCGGAGGGCTAATCTGCATCATCATCTAACCGGTCGCGGACCGGTTTTTTATTATTGCTTATTTTTTACTCTAATGATATAAAAGAATAAGGAGTAATAGGCACAGTGCAGAAAAGGCACCCCAATCCCTGATTTCTAAACCAAGGGAGACGGTTTAAATTGGAGAGGGTAATCAAAATCGGCTTGCTGGGTCTGGGCACGGTCGGGAAGGGAGTTTACCGGATCCTTGCCGGTAATGCCGAAAATATCAGCCGCAAGACCGGCGCCCGGCTGGAGGTGGTCCGGATTCTGGTGCGCACGCCCGAAAAAGACAGGGGGCTGGCTTTAAACCCGGGCCTTTTGACTACCGATTACCGGGAGATTGTTGAAGATCCCGAGATCGAGATCGTCGTCGAATTAATGGGCGGCCTCCATCCGGCCCTGGATTATGCCTTGCAAGCTTTGCAAAACGGGAAAAGCGTGGTTACCGCAAACAAGGATATGATTGCCGTGCACGGCCGGGAGTTGTTCGAGGCGGCGGCGGCCGGCGGCGTCGATTTGCTTTTTGAAGGCAGCGTCGGCGGCGGCATACCGATCATCAGGCCTTTAAAGCATTGCCTGGCGGCCAACCGGATCACCAAGATCATGGGGATCATTAACGGGACAACTAATTATATCCTCTCGAAAATGACTGCCGAAGGGACAAGTTTTGCCGACGCGCTGGCCGAGGCGCGCGCCCGGGGGTACGCGGAAGCCGACCCCAGAGCGGATATCGAAGGCCTGGACGCGGCCCGGAAGCTGGCCATTCTGGCTTCCATCGCTTTTAACAGCAGGATCGGCTTAAACGACGTCCACGTGGAAGGGATAAGCCGGATAACCGCCCGCGATATTGCCTACGCCGGAGAATTGAATTACGTGATCAAACTTTTAGGGATCGCCAAGGAAACAGCCGGGGGGGTCGAGGCCAGGGTGCACCCTACCTTTATCCCCCGCCTGCACCCGCTGGCATCGGTGAACGGGGTTTTTAACGCCATTTACGTTCAGGGCGACGCCGTGGGGAACACCATGTTTTACGGCCGGGGGGCCGGCGAACTGCCCACGGGGAGCGCGGTGGTGGCGGATATCATGGAAGCGGCCAAAAACCGTCTGCACCGCGTTGCCGGTCTCAACGGCTGCACCTGCTTTGAGCAGAAGCCTGTGCTTCCGATGGGGCAAATTCAAAGCAAATATTACCTGCGCATGGTGGTGGCGGACCGGCCGGGAGTCCTGGCGGCAATTGCCTACGCTTTTGGCGATAAAGAGGTCAGCCTTGCTTCCGTCATCCAGAAGCACACGGACGGCCGCCGCGCTGAGATCGTTCTGGTTACGCACAAAGTAAGCGAGCAAAATTTGCGGGACGCCCTGATGATTGTAGAGAAGCTGTCCGCAGTGGATGAAGTGTGCGCGGTGATCCGGGTGGAAGACGAGGAGCTCGGGGAAGTGGGCTAAAGTCCTTTACGGAGGGAGAAGGAAATTTTTATGGTTCATGTACAGGTACCGGCTACCGCGGCAAACCTGGGGCCGGGTTTTGATTGCCTGGGAATGGCCCTCCAGCTCTACAACACGGTGGAAATGGCGCGCGCGAATTCCGGACTTTTCATTGAAGTGCAGGGAGAGGGCGCCGCCGAGATCGCCCGCGACGAAGGCAACATTGTTTACCGGGCCGCCATGCGCCTTTTTAAGCAAACGGAAAGCACCCCGCCGGGGTTAAAAATTAAGTTGGTCAATAACATTCCCGTGGCCAGAGGGCTGGGCAGCAGCGCCGCCGCGATTGTGGGCGGGTTGATCGCGGCCAATATTCTGGCGGGCAATAAACTGTCCCAAAAGGAGCTCCTGGCCCTGGCGGCGAACCTGGAAGGCCATCCCGACAACGTTGCCCCGGCTCTCTTCGGAGGGATCGTCGTTTCGGTGGCCGGGGACGGGGAAATAAAGTACGCCAAAATTGCGCCCCCGCCGGCCTTAAAGGTGGTTCTGGCCATACCTGAATTTTCTCTTCTGACCAAGACGGCCCGGGACGTGCTTCCCCAGTTGGTCAGCCTGCAGGACGCGGTCTTCAACCTGGGGCGCCTGGCTTTGCTGATCACCGCCTTCTTCCGGGGCGATTTAAGCCTGCTGCCGGCGGCCGTGGAAGACCGGCTCCACCAGCCGTACCGCGCCTCTTTAGTTCCGGGAATGAAAAAAGTAATGGCCGCCGCCCGCCTGGCCGGGGCCCGCGGCGTTTGTTTAAGCGGCGCCGGGCCAAGCCTGCTCGCCTTTGCGGACAGCAACTTTGACTTGATTGCGCGCGTGATGAAGGATACCTTCCAGCAAAGCGGCGTCCGCGCCCGCACCCTGGTTTTGAATATCAGCCCGGTAGGCGCCCGGGCGCTGGAGAAGATTTGAAGGAAAAGGCACAAAGGCACAAAGTAGAGGCACAAAGGCCAAAGGTAGCGGAAAAGGCACAAGGAAAAAAGCAGAAAGCACAAAGGAAGGCGCACAATAGGATAGAGCAGCTTTTGTCAACTTTGTGCCTCACTGCCTTTTTCACTTTGTTCTTTTTTAAACAAGTCCGGCACTCAAAGCATTGAGTGCCGGACTATGTTAGGAGCCCGTAATGACCTGCGCTCCGGCCATTACGAATTTCTGCGTAGCCCACGACAACCTTTCGGCTGCCGTGGACCATTACGAAACCCATAATGACCTTTTGCTCGACCAGTGCAGATACCTTGTGAGCCCACCGCAATCTCTCGACTGCGGTGGACCCAAGACAAATCGCAAGTTGTCGTTCCGGCACCTGCACTGATCTTAGCTCGACCCGGAGATGTCCCTTGTGACCCTGCAGCAATCCTTCGGACTGCTGCAGAGCCTCCCAGAACATCTACGGATCTGCCCGCCGGCCGGTACCGAGCCCTTTCGACCCGGTACCGGCCTTTGGCCGACTGCTGCAGAGCCTTTCTTTAGACCCTGCAGCAGTCTGGGCTCGGCCATTACGAACCCTGCAACAATAGTTTAACCGGCTGTAAATAATATATTCAAAAAGGGTTATGGTATTATTTACCGCTTGTCTCTGTAAACGGAAAAGTTGTATAATTGTAACGTTTAAAATAAAAGGCCGAATTCCTGTTCAGACAGGTACGGGGGAAAAATTATTCTGGGGTGAATCCAGGCTTTTCTTTAGGGAGGTGAGTTGCGAAGTTCGTGGTTGGGTATTCGCAGTTCGCGAAAAAAGAATTGCCCGCGGCAAATTCTTTGGCGCATCGAACGGCGAATGTCTAACGGGCGTCCTGGTAGGGAAACCCTCGTCCCGAACCCGTCAGCTAACCCCGGAGGCCGCAGGAGGGGAAAAATGCGCTTATTGAACAGTATGTCCTTTCGTCTTTGGCTTTTTGCTCTTGCTTTCCTGGTTTTTGCTCTTTTCCTTCCGCTTAGCGCTTCTGCTGCCGTCCATACAGTCAGTTCCGGCGAATCCCTCTATCTGATCAGCCAGTGGTACGGTTCTTCGGTGGACGCCATTAAAAATGTCAATGGCCTGACCGGCGATCTTATTTACCCCGGTCAAAAATTATACATTCCGCCGAGTCAAAGCAATGGAAATTTCACCTCTTATACCGTTCGTCCCGGGGATACACTTTATTTGCTCGGGCGTACTTTTGGAGTTGATTATGCGGAGATCATGCTGGCTAACGGGCTGAGGTCCACGCTGATCTATCCCGGTCAGACGCTGGTTATTCCCGTTCCCGGCACGGTTTCCGGGGGGACAGGCTCCGGCCAGGCCGGCAGGGGCGGCGTTATGGTGGGGCGCGTTCCTTATGTGCGGTCCGATTTTGACTTGCTGGCGCGGCTGATTACAGCGGAGGCGGATTCCGAATCTTTTCTCACCAAAGTGGCCGTAGGGGCCGTTGTTTTGAACCGCGTTTTGAGCCCCCTGTTTCCCGATAGCATTCCGGAGGTAATTTACCAGGTGGATGAAGTCGGGGCCTACCAGTTTGAGCCGGTTTTAAACGGCTGGATTAACGTTTCCCCCAGCGAGGAGGCCCGCCGGGCGGCGCAGGCTGCCTTAAACGGCGCGGACCCTACCGGCGGGGCCCTGTTCTTCTTTGAATCCTGGGTGCCCAATAAATTTTTGCAGTCGCGCCCGGTGAGTATGGTTCTGGATAGTTTTACTTTCACGTATTAAAAATAATCAACTTAACAATCATAAAGAAAAAATCCTGATTCCTCAAATCCTGGTTCTGCAAAAGCCTTGCCCGCCCTTGCAGCGGGGCAAGGCTTTATTTTTCACTTTTGCCTGCCGGGCCCGGCCAACCCCAGGAAAAACAGCCCGCCGGCGTAGCCGGCCAGCACGTCGGTTGGGTAATGGACGCCCAGGTAAATCCGGCTAAAGCCCAGGAGGAAAAGAAAAAGACAGGAGGCGGTGAGCGTCAGCCGTTTGACCGGCGGGGACGGGGTACGGCTGATGAGCAGGGCGGTCAGGAAGCCAAAGAAAAGCGTGCCCATAAGAGCGTGGCCGCTAGGGAAGCTGGGGCTGCTTTCGGCCAGCAGAGGGGAAAATTCAGGGCGGGGGCGGCCAAAGAGGAATTTTAAACCCTCCATGGAAAACCAGGCGGCAAGCATGACCGCGGGAAAGACAAGGCATTGCCGGTTTCTTTGGCTGAAAAGGATGGCGGTGGCGATCGCGGTTGCCGGGACCAGGAAAGCTTTCGTGCCAAGGAAGGTGATCGTTTTCATGAACCCGGTGAGGGCGGGGCAGCGGAACCGGGCAGCGGCGATTACCGCCTGCACGTCCAGTTCTTGAACCGCGGCGGTCTGGATGGCTACAAGGACAATTAAGAAGAACAGGGCAGCGAAAAAGATTAAAGAATAGCGGTTTCCTATTATGCTCCCGACCTTTCCTAAATTCTAAAATAATATTTTCGCCTTTTTTCCCTGAATGCCTTCTTAAAGTGCCAGTAACTTTTCATTGACATGAAAAAACTGTAACGGTATAATGGAGCAAAGTTAACCATCCTGTTTACTTTTAAAGTTATTGTCCCTAATGAATGACCACTCATTCATTAGGGACAGGATTAAAGACTGATTTAAGGAGGGAATTTCAACGATGGCAACCTTGCAGGAAATTTTTGAAGGGCTTAAAGAAAAGGTGGCCCAGCCACCGGAAATGCAGGGAATTACCGCCGTGTACCAGTTTGTTTTGGAGGGCGAGGACGGGGGCAACTACTACCTTTCGTTTTCCAACGGAGCCGGCGTGGTCAACGAAGGAACGGCGGAAAACTCCAACATTACCATCACCATGGCGGCTGCCGACTTTAAGGATCTGGTGGCCGGAAAGCTTAACGCCATGTCCGCATTTATGAGCGGGAAATTAAAAATCAAAGGCGACATGATGCTGGCTATGAAGCTGCAAAGCCTTTTGGGTTAAATTTGCAACGAACTTAAATTTGCTTTCAACTTGGGGACGACAATTTTTCCAGTTGCCCTGCAATGCCCGCCGGCAAGCGGAAAACAGTTCTCCGCTTGCCGGCGGGCATTGCTGTTTTTACCGGGCAGGAAAAGCCGATTTAAAAGCAAATCTTTCTCGGTGCAAGGCATTCGTCAAAGTTTGTCAATAGCATTTTCCGGACAGGCAAATAAGTTTTGGTATTTTAATGGAAAATTAGTTTCGAAAAAAGAAGGAATAAAAGTAAAAATGTCGAAAGAAATGGTAAACATTTGGTAATGAACGAAGTTGAAAACATAGTCATGCCCTTTGATAGCCCCCCGAGGAGGAAGGTTCTCATGCTAAAAAGTGTTAAAGAACAAAAAGTTTCCATCGGTAGTTTCGATCATTTTAATGTGTTTAGGGAACAGAACAAGTGTGCGGGGGGGGG
>JBFLZY010000003.1:0-91377 GCA_040755975.1 Bacillota bacterium
TAAGAAACTCCATCAGGCTTGTAGATATTGCAGGCCGTTACGGGGGCGAGGAATTTGTAATCATTCTTCCCGGGACAAAAGAGGAAGGTGCTGTAGCAGTGGCGGAAAGAATACAGAAAACAATAGAGAATTACCCTTTCCCGCACCGCCGGGTCACGGTGAGTCTTGGCGTAGTCTCGGCCAAAAGAAATGATTCCGTTGACTCGCTGCTGGCAAGGGCGGATCAGGCCTGTTATCAGGCGAAGAGACAAGGGAAAAACCGCCTCTGCCTGGACCCATCGTAACAATATTCCCTTCACGGTGGTGAACTCTTATGACGTCATGAAGTCGGACAGGCCTTATCGCAGAGCGTTTTTCCAAAAGCGGGTAACTAAGGCGTTGTGCCGGGAAGCAGTTTGACCCGGCAGTGGTAGAAGCAATGAAAAAGGTTTTAGAGCGGGATAAATCGACCTGGATCTAAAGATTCGCAAAGACGGCCGATTATGTTTTTACAAGCACGTAATTTCGATTGAAAGGAGTATGTTAAAGTGGATAACAGTCGGTTAGAAATGCTTGTTGAGGAACTGGGGGCCAGTGAGCAGGAAGGAAAACTGTGGCGCAAACTCTTGCCAGGAGCTGTTTCGGGTGCTACCGGAAATAATTTGCGCGAAACGCTCCGGGAACCCTTGCTCGGGCTGCTTCAAGAACTGGGAGAAACGGCGCTGGGGGCAAAGCTAAAGCTTGTTATCGAGCGTGTCCCAACTTTTCCAACAGCTGAACTTTTGCCGCTGGTTCTGGAACTCTGTGGTGAGCTGCGCCACGATAGCGAGCAGGCTGTTCGCGAGCTTAAGCACATGCTTTCGGAGTTGGCAACGCCGATTATCCGCATTTGGACGGACGTGTTGCTGGTACCGCTGATTGGCAGCCTCGACAGTGACCGGGCGCAGGTTATGTCCGAAAGGCTTTTGGAGCGCGCCAGTGCCACGCGGGCCAAAGTGGTAGTTGTGGACGTCACCGGGGTTCCCATGATTGACACGTTAGTGGGTGGTTTTTTTATTGAAATGTTCAGCGCGGTGAAGCTACTGGGAGCGGAGGTTATCCTGACCGGCATTAAGCCCGAAATAGCCCACACCCTGGTTAAGTTAGGGGTCGATTTCCGCATGGTGGCGATAGCGCGTGACCTTGAAGATGCTCTGCGCCGGGCTATAGCCATGGTTGAGGAGGAGAGGAGGCAGCAAAGGCAAATCACCTGGGGACGGGGCAGTAATTTTTCAGGCGAAGGCGGGGAACACAATGACCTTTAAAGAAAGGGTAGTTCCCACCATAAGGGTTGGCGATTGTTTGTTGGTGCCCATCCAGATAGACCTGGACGATAAGACTGTGGAACAGCTGCAAGCACAGCTATTGGCGGAAATTCAGGAACAACGGGTAAGAGCGATCATTCTGGACGTACGGATGGTAGAGGTGATCGACAGCTATATATCCTATACTCTTTCGGAGACCGCTGCCATGGCCCGCCTGATGGGTTGCCGCGCCGTGATCTGCGGTATTCGGCCTCCTGTGGCCCTGACCCTGGCCCAAATGGGGATCGAACTGCAAGGCTTTTTGGTTGCCCGGGACCTCGAGCACGCTTTAAATCTGGTATATTCCCCTTAAGAGAGGAGTAAGAGGTCTTGGCGCGGAAAGTAAGAGAGTTACTGGACATCCCGGCGGACGAATTTGACGTGGTGGTGCGCATCGTCCGGGAAGAAGACATCGCCGTAGCCAGGCAGATGGCCAAGCAACTTGCCCAAGGGCTTGGTTTTTCTCTCGCTGATGTAACCAAAGTAGCTACCGCGGTTTCCGAACTTGCGCGTAATATCTATCGCTATGCGCAAACTGGCAAAATAATGATTCGCAAACGACTTGAGGAGAACGGCGGGCCTACCATCCAGGTGGTGGCGGTTGATCACGGTCCGGGCATTGAGGACGTAGATCTCGTTCTGACAAAAGGTTACACAACGTATGAGCGCAGCCTGGGCATAGGCTTATCGGGAATAAGGCGCCTTGTGGATTCTTTTGAGATTGTGTCCGAAGTCGGCACGGGCACCGCCGTGGTGGTGGAAAAGAGGAGACGCAAGTTTTGAGATTACAAGTCGAAAAACCGGAAACTGACCAGCAGGCACGAGAAGGCTCCGGGTGGGAAGTGTCGGCTTATTCGCGTCCCCACTGGCGGGAGAAAGTGAACGGCGACCTTTGTTACGCTAAGGAATTGGATACCCGCGTACTGGCAGTCGTAGCAGATGTGCTGGGCCACGGGGAAGGAGCACACCGCGGAGCGGTGGTCCTGGCTCAGGCGTTGCAACGGGCCACGGGTGTTCTGCAGCAGACATACGCCGTTCTGGAAGAAGCGGCTTCCCAGACGCGGGGATGCGCTCTTTTCGTGGCTTTGCTCGACCGAAGAGCGATAGAATATATCCTGGTCGGAAACGTCAGGGGGTGGGTACTGACGCGAAAACGTACGGAGGTTCTGGTGGGGCAGCCGGGCATTACAGGCAAGAGAATGCTGAATCCTGTTATCCGCCGGCTGGAGCTGTCGGAGCCTGCTCTCCTTCTGGTTTGTACCGACGGGATCAAGCGCAGCTTTTCGTCCGTAGGTTTGCCATGGCTCTGGGAGGGAACAGGGGAAGCAACGGCGCGCCGTGTGGTAGAGAGATATGGCATCGCTGAAGACGATGCCAGCGTGCTGGTAGGGAGGAGGTATGTCTAGTTGGCGGGGGAATTCTATTCAACCTACCGCAGTTATCTTGAACGTTATATGTACGAAGGGGCTGCGGAGGGGGTGCTGCTGGAAGCGTACCAGGATCTGCCGCGCTGCCTGGACGGGAGCGAGGTGCAGACCGCCAGCATCCTGGACGTGCATACACGCGCACTGCGGGAGGTCTTGGGAATTAAGCGGGACAGCGACAACGTGCAGTGGATATACATAGACCGGGCGACCGAATTTTTGGCCCAGATCCTGATCGTTATTGATACGTTCTTCCTCCAGCTAAAGGAAAGGGTTGAGCGCGATCACCTTACCGGGCTTTATAACCGGCTGGCTCTTTATCGTTTGCTTCCCCAGATGCTCAAAGAAGCTCAAGAGCAGGGCAAGCCGCTTGTTGTGGCCATGCTCGATTTGGATAATTTTAAACGAATAAATGATCAGTACGGCCACCAGGCCGGTGACGAAGCACTCCGTTTCGTAGCTGGTCTGATCAAAAGAATTTTGCGGAATGATGACTTGGCCGTTCGCTTCGGCGGTGAAGAATTTGTAATTGTCCTTCCGGCGACAGATTTTGCTAAGGCCAGGATTCCCCTGGAACGAATTCAGGCCCAAATAACAGCGGAAAAGATCCTGCCGGATGTGGAGAGTCTTACGATAAGTATAGGAGTTGCCGGGTATGCCGGCCGTGGCTCTGTCGATCCCGACGAGCTAATCCGGCAAGCGGATCAAGCAATGTATCGAGCCAAAGAATTGGGCAAAAACAGAGTGGTCTTTGCCAAGGGCGATGATGGGGAGTGATCGTGCGTGAGGTTTTCAAAGGGAATGCTGGAGCTTATTGAAGAATTAACATCCTGGACTGGGCAATTGCCCCTGGATTGGGTAGAGGTTACTGAAAAGGCGGCGCAAGCATACGCTGACCGGCTGCGAACCTTGCTGGAGCGGGCAGGGCAAGAGGTGAACGAGGCGGAGCTCCGCCGAGCAGTGAGCGACTTATTGGCGTTGTTTGCTGGAAAACATGACGAGGAACTCTTGCGGCGGCGGATAGAACTCGGAAGAAAGCTGGGCGCTGCAGAAGTGTCGCTGGAGCAACTGGTAACAGCTTACCGGTTCTTTTTTGGGCGCTGGTGCGACGAACTGGCCCCGGTTATCCATATCCTGGAGAAAGAAATGAAAAGCTTTAAGTACGGCGGGACATCGTTGCTTCTTGACCTCGGCCTGCTCCTCCTGGGATACAGGGGAGAGGTAGCGCGCCAGATGCAGATGCTTTCGACAATAGATGTTCTTACAAGCCTTTTGAGCCGCCGCAAGTTCGAAGAAGAGTTGCAGCGGGCAATCGAGTTTGCGCGGTACACAAAACGAGAGTTTTCTTTATACTGGATCGACATTGATAATTTTAAGCTGATTAACGACGTTTACGGTTATATCGTAGGGGATATTGTACTTAGGGTTGTGGCTGACTTCCTGCAGGAGTCGTTCCCCGACGCCTTTGCCATTGCCCGCATAGGCGGTAACGAGTTTGGGGTTATGTTGATGGATACGGGTCCTGCTGAAGCGCTGGCCAAGGCGCAGGTGCTGTGCCAGGGCATTGCCGAGCTGCAAAGTCGTCCTTTGGGGGAGGAGGGCATTTTCATTACCAGCAGTATTGGCGTGGCTTCGTACCCCCACCATGGGCAAGCGCTGGCCGACCTTATGTTAGCTGCCGAGGTTGCTCAGGTAACGGCCAAGAGGAGAGGGAGGAACCGGGCGCAGCTCATAGATGCGGTTGATGAGAGTATTAATCCTACTGTGCTTCACGAGAGAATTCTTCTCTTGCGAGAAGCTCTCCGTTCGGAGGGGGCTATCGTCCCCTTTTATCAGCCGGTTGTAGATTTAGAGACTGGCAAGCCATTAGGTTACGAAGTGCTTGCTCGCGTGAGGAAAGGGGACAAGTTTCTTTCTGCCGGACTTTTTGTAGAGGCGGCCGAGCAATCCGGCCTTATGAAGGATATTGGTAGTATCGTCATAGAGCAGGCCATGCGGGAAAAAAAGAGCTCTTGGGCGAAGGACAAGCTTTTCTTTATTAACTTCTCCATGCGCGAGGTAGAGAACAGAGAAACTCCCCGGTTCCTGGTCGACCTGTTCAACCGCTACAGCATCCGTCCGGAAGAAATTGTGGCCGAAATTACCGAACGGGAAGCCGTGCTCGATATTAATGCCGTGCAGGCTTTCGCCAGGGAGCTGACAGATCTTGGGGTGCGCCTGGCGGTCGACGACTTTGGAAGCGGTTTTTCCTCATTTCTTTATCTTCGTTACTTTGACTGTTACTTTGCCAAGATTGAGGGCTCTCTGGTGCGGGAGATAACCAGGAGTGGACGCTCCAGGATGATTGTAGAAAACATGGTAAAACTTTTGAAAGGGCTTTCGATAGAGGTGGTGGCCGAGTTCATAGAGAACCGTGAAACAGCTGAAATTTTGCGCCGCGCCGGCGTTCGCTACGGGCAGGGTTATTATCTGGGCATGCCCGCGCGGTTCCCTGGTAACGGGGATTAGCTTTCCCCGGACACTATTTTCTGGATAATTAATATGAACAGCACCGTTTTATTTTTGATCGACAAGAGACGACTATAACCGGCTTTATGTTCACCGGCCTGAGAGATGAGTTAGGGGATGCTACCTGGAGGCTGGAGAAGATCAAACAAGCACTCAAACCTTTGCAAGACACTCTGGAAAGATATAAGCATTTTAAGGAGTCTTTAGGCGCGGTGCAGTCTGCTCCCCTTTTCCTCCAGGTGAGGGATACCATCAAGGTCAGGCCATACATTAATCAGGCCCTGGCTCATGACCCCAGGTACGCTCGCCTACTGCAGTTATACAACCGGTTATTGCAAGAAAAGGTGTACGCTGAAAGAGCCAAGGCGACTATCGAGCTATCCGGTGCTGAGTTTTACCGGTACTACCAGGACTACTGCCTTTGGACTATGTTATTCGTTATTGGTGACCTACAGTTTGAAAAACAGGTGGAGGAACGGTTCGAAATAGGAAGAGACGGGGAATTCATTACCGATATTACACTGAACTTTCAGCACAGAATCAAAAAATTGCTTTTTAAAGCTGAAAAGACACAGCCGTATTATGGGGAATGAAATGTTACGAGGAGCCATAGAGGTTGAAGTGTGGTTAATGAACAGAAGAGCCGCTTTACACTGATCCCGATTTTGGTCTGCTGGGAAAGGGTTGCTCCCGAAGAAGCCAAAAAGGAAATCGAGGAAATTTACAAGGCGCTGATGGCTTTTAGACAATATCGACCTGACGGAGTGGGGCTTGAATACATACTGGACAGCGTGTTTCTGATACATCCAACCCCTATCGAAAAACTAAACCCAAAAATCGACTACTCGACTGCCAGGAAGCTCTTGACAATGGGAAACAACTACGTGCATGATGAGGAATGGCAAAATTTTGGCGGATACAAACTGGGGATGTTTCCATTAGCCCCTCCTCTAGAGACCCTGACTGGCTACAAATGGGAAAAACCGCTAGACCATCAGAGGTTGAGAAGGCTACTGAGGATATATCTTTTGGAAACGGGAGCGCTCGACCACTGTTGGCAGTGCAACCGGAGCAATATCGGTGTCAATCATGGTAGGCAGGGGGATGAGTATTTCTGCTATGATTGTAGGTATGAATGGGGTATTAGAATATGTAATCATTGTGGCAAAAGAATTATCAAAGTCATCCCAATGAAGAGATAGATGTAAAGAATAATTTTTCCGAGACAGCAAAATTTATAGCCGAAAAAGAAAGATATGAAATCAAATTTGCTACCTCTGCTACCTGCGAAGGAAAGCTGTTTAACCCCAAATGGGTTATCTGCCTCTATTGTGGCTCATGCGAGAAATACAACACCGACACCGACTGCCCGAGGTGTAAGGCAAGGGAGGAAGAGGTCTCGAGGAGAGGGGTGCACCCGAGAGGGAGCAGACAAAGAACCAGAAGATGAAGGTAGAGGATCGTTTTGGGTCGGAATATGCACCCGGTCACTTTCTTAACGTTTGTGCTGGACCAGAGTAATAAGGAACGGGCCAAAGGAAATACCATTATTAATTATGATACTCTAAAAAATGAGGTGCCCAATGAGTTTATTAGAAACATTAAAGAAACGCCTGCAGGAAGAGTTTCTCCAAATCGAGAAAAATCCCCATTACAGTCCCGACCAAAAGGTAGACAGAATCATTTTCACCACCGCTTCCATCTGCGCCTTCGTGGCAATTCAACCATACCCTTTGCGGATATGCCGGTGCTCACCAGCATTCAGATTTTCATGGGCTATAAAATTGCCCAGGTCCGGGGTATCAGGATGTCCGAGGAAGGTGTCTGGGAGATCTTAAAGGCAATCGGCGGGGCGGTGGGGCTGGGTTTTGCCGCGTAGCAGACGGCTATAAGTTGGGACTGCCGGGGCCAGGCGGTTTCATGACCATCCCCCTGGTTATGGGCCTTACCTATGGGATCGGAAAAGCAATGGACGTTTACCTGAAAATGAAGGCCCAGGGCAAAACACCTTCCATAGAAGAAATTAAAAGGGCGTTTGAATCGGGAAAATTAGAAGGCAAAAAAACAAAGCCGGATCCTCGCTATAAAAAGCACGTTATCCTGAAGAGATGGGGAGAAAACCATGACCGACATAAAAAAGATCAAAAAGGTTATCCGCCGCAACTGGGATGAAATCGGCATTGCCGCTTCCCTTGGTCATCTCGCCGCCCGGGGGTCCGATCTCGAACCCGAGCATCGTTATATCATTGAGGCCATTCGTCGGAGCAACAATGAGCTTCACGACGCTTCTATTGAAGAAATTCAGGATTACGTTAATTCACTTGAGGCAAATCAGATTCCCGGGTTTGTCAGCAATATAAAGGGAATTGCTCATGAAATATACTTCGTTGAAGCAGAAAACAGTGACGGGGACACTGTTTATGCCGATCTTTTTCCCGCAACCAACCACCCCGGCATGGACGTTCATCTTTATAACACCGCAACCGGCGAGGAGTGGGACGTCCAGCTTAAAGCTACCGATGACGCTTCTTATGCGTTGCCGGCCATTGCCGAACACGGCCAGGAAAACGTAGTGCTCACCAGTGAGTTAGCTGAAAAATTAGGAGTGCAATCCAGCGGGATCGCCAACGAAAAAATTGAAGCAGACGTAAAAGAGGTTACCAGCCGGTTAATTGACGATCCTTCCCTGTGGGATTACGTCCCGGCCATGTTTGCCTGGTCTGTTTTTCAAATTGTTGTGGAATTGACCAGGCGTTACAGGCGGGGAGAGTTAAGCCGCCAAAAGTACCTGAATATGCTGGCGGCTTTTACCGGAGCGAAGGCAATCAAAATAATGGCCTTAGCTGCAGCCCTTTCTACCCCCGGCTTGAACATCCTGGCCGCTGCCTTTCTATTCTTCAGGTTGATTTATACTATACGCGACACCTATTCTGTTGATGAAAATGTGCAGGATGAAAATAAGGAAATCATCAACGTGGTTGGAACACGGAAACATTTGCTACCAGGTGGTTAATTTGGGCTTTCTTTTGTCATTGCGAGTCAGCGTCCGTCGGATGTCAGTGCTACGGTGCTGTCCCAGTACGCAAATTTCCTGGTGCATCGCATCCAAAATCCCGAGGATATAGAATATTTCAAGAAAATCCTACCCGTTGGTTCACGTGATTTACTCGAGCAATTACCAATCTTAGCCCCCGGCGAAGGCCTTCTTTTGGGAAGTGCTGTTAACGTAGCAGCAAGAGTGAAGGTGCGAAAGCCGGAGCCCGTTCCGACGAGTGATACTCCTCGACCGTGGGAAGCATGGCAACCGGGAAAAGAGCAGTTCAACATTGGGGAGTTCCTAAAAACCTGGATACATGAAAGTGATGGCGAGCCGGAGGATGGATCAAAAGATACAGCGCTTGAAGAAACAGAAGTTGTTTCAGAAGATGATTTTGATGACGAAGTACCATTTTGAGAGCCAAGTCGTCATTGATAATACGTGACTGCAAAATAGCCTAACATTACCAATGTTTACATAAGAGTTGATAAGCATAACCCATTTGTTCCATTGAGGGGCCGAAGGTAAAAATGGCCAACACGACCTACCTGCGAAAAAATGTCGAGGAATACGTGAGAAAAGAGTTAGCGAGAGAGTTCGGCATTGCCTTTAAGCCACGCTTACTTACTTTGATCACCGGCGGAACGCATGAATTCGATGCGGTGTCCGACGATGGTACAATTGTTGCATCGATTAAAACAGCTGGTGGTAAGACAGCAAGGGGACGGGTTCCTTCAGGAAAGATAAAGAATGCCGAGGCAGAATTATATTACTTAACTCTCGTTTCGGCCTCGAAAAGGTTATTAGTTTTTACCTCACAAGAGTTTTACCAGATCATGTCCGCAAGGTTAGAGGGCCGCCTGGCTCCCGGGTTGTCTTTAAAGCTAGTTCTTTTACCTCGGAACATGCAGGAAGAGATCAAGCGTATTCAAAGAGTGGCCAGTAATGAGGTATCAAAGTTAAGATAAAAATTGATTCTGACCTATAAAAACCCCTTTTTGCTCCCAGGCTGGCCAACATACATGCTTCCTTTAGTTGGTTCAATGGGGTTTTTGCAGTGAATTATTGTATATATTTCGGGAGGGGGTATATCTCTAACGTCGCTGTGCAAAACAATCCGTTCGGTGCCCCACCCCCCTAAGATACCAATCAGCCTTCGGCTAACCTGGAGAGGAAATTTATGGTTTAAAACTCATTAAAATTACCACGTCAAAAACCTTGACAAAAAAGCAACAGCGGACTATTATTATATGAGAGAAAGTGAGGGTGATCCGGTGTTCCAGAAAAGTATTTTTCCAGCGGGTGATATCCGGAAAGCCTTGATATACATGCCACGGTAGCTCAGTTGGTAGAGCAGCGGACTGAAAATCCGCGTGTCGGCGGTTCGATTCCGTCCCGTGGCACCAAAACATTAAAAAGATTTTGCGGTAGCTTGACAGCGGGGTTGCAAAAGTAATAGAATAAGTATGTAACGGTGCGGAAGTAGCTCAGTGGTAGAGCATCGCCTTGCCAAGGCGAGGGCCGCGGGTTCGAATCCCGTCTTCCGCTCCAATTTTTTTTACTGATGATTTTATTTACCCCCCTTTGTTGTTGGGCAGCCCGGTGCTGACGGAAGTTTTGGATGAATTATGAGCAGTTCAGGAATCTAACAAATTACCCACTATATCTAAAACATCCACCGCTCTGATCAGCCCTACCACTTTTTGTTCCTTGTTTAAAACGGGAATATGGTTGACCCGGTTTTTTAAAATAGTTCTGGCCACTTCCGGTAATGAATTATCCTCCCTGACGAAGATCTTGTGCACCGGCCGCATTACATCTTTTACCTTTACCTCGCTTGCCTGCTCCAGCTTGCTTTTTAAGAAAAAGCGCGCCCAGGATTCCACCAGGGGAATATTCCACCCGGTACCGGCCAGGGAATTGTCTTTAAAAGCTAAAATCCCCAGGGCTTTTATGATCGTCCGGGTGGTAAGAAAGCCGGCGAGGTTGCCGTTTTTATCCAACACCGCCAGGGTGCGGTGACCGGAAGCAAGGGAATCCCTTAGGGTGAAAAGAGCCTGTTTTAAGCTGTCCTCTTCCCCGACAGTTGCATATTCGGCAATTGGAACCATCGCATCCTTGGCCAAACGTTCCGGCATTTTAAACACCTCCCAAAATTACGCTTTTTCTTTTTCATTATTTTACTGGCCTTATCTTCGTTGCCAAGAGATCTGTTCCGAATTGAAGTATTTGGCGCCTGAACGTGCGGAAATTAAAGTCAAAATTTTCACAAAAAGCCTTGTCCGGATTTTTACCTGTCTTGTTTGTTAATTCCTTAATGGCTTGAAGGATTTCCGCAATGTTGAACGGAGCCGGCTGCGGGCAGGAGTTAGAAGTGCTTGACATAAAAAATATTTTTCGGTAGTATTACCATGTCCATGTTTTATTATGTAGTTTAAGGATTAAAGTATAAAAGACGGGGGCAGCGGGACTATGGAAGCAATTCAATACGGGCTTGGTCCGGTAGGGTGTGAGATTGTTCGCCTGGGGCTAAAACGCGGGCTGCGTTATATCGGCGCTGTTGACAGCGATCCGGGGAAAACCGGCCGGGATCTGGGGTTAGTGGCCGGTTTGGGCCGGGAATTGGGCGTCCTGGTTACAGATGATGTCGAAGATTTGCTGGCTCGTGCCGGTGGTGTGGTGGTTACCCACGCTACCGGTTCTTCTTTGCAAAGGGTTTTAAACCAGTTGATTGATTTATTAAGAGCCGGTTGTACGGTGGTTTCCACCTGTGAAGAGCTGAGTTATCCCTACCTGGCTCACCCGGAAGAAGCGGCCGTACTTGCTGAGACGGCCAAACAACACCGGGGGCGCCTTTTGGGTACGGGCGTCAACCCGGGCTTTGTCATGGATGTTTTGCCCTTGTGCCTGACGCTTGCTTCCCAGGAAGTGACTTCGGTGCAAGTGGAGCGGGTCGTGGATGCGGGAAAGCGCAGGGAGCCCTTGCAAAAGAAGGTGGGGGCGGGTCTTTCCAGGGAGGAGTTTGCCCGTGGGGTGGACGGCGGTTTAATCCGGCACGTTGGTTTGCGTGAGTCGGTTGCCATGCTGGCCGCCGGCCTTGGCTGGCAGCTGGAGAGAATCGACGAGCAAATCGAGCCGGTGATCAGCAGCGAACGCCTGCGCAGTGCGTATGTAACCGTTGAGCCCGGGGACGTGGCCGGCGTCCACCAGGTGGCCAGGGGGTTTGTTAATGGCGCCGGACCGAAAATTGTCCTTGACTTAACGATGGCGCTGGGGAAAGAAGGGCTGGACCGGATTACTGTTGACGGGCAGCCCCCGCTGACCCTGGAAGTTCGCGGCGGTGTGCACGGTGATCTGGCTACCGCTTCCGTTGTCATCAATTCCATTCCCGGCCTGGTTTCCCTGCCTCCGGGGCTGCACACCATGCTGGACCTGTTGCGGGCCCGCTACGGGCCGCTGGCATCTTAAGGCGCGTGAATTTTAGCATAGGGGGGTGGGAGGAGCTTTCCGGTAAAAGGGAGAACTTAACGTTACAGGTTAGTTAGAAAATTGCCCGAAAAAAAATTTGGAGGGGTGGATAATTGTGCGCAGATTTACGTGGCGCAGTTTATTTGCTTTACTGGCCGTGTTGCTGGTGGCGGTTCTGGTAGCCGGCTGCGGTGCCAAGACCACAGCGGATCAAAAAGCGGCGGAGCAGAAGGCCCCGGAACAAAAGCCGGCCGCCGGGAAAAAGTTTCTCAACATAGCCACGGGCGGAACGGCCGGTACCTATTATCCTTTAGGCGGCGCAATTGCCGAAATTCTCAATAAAAATATTCCGGGCATGAACGCCAGCGCCCAAAGCACCGGGGCCTCGGTAGCCAACATCAACATGCTCAAGGACGGCAGCGTTGATGTGGCCTTTGTGCAAAATGATATAGCCTTCTACGCCGCCAACGGGACGGAGATGTTTAAGGATAAGAAAGTGGAAGGATTAAAGGGACTGACAACACTTTATCCCGAAACCATCCAGATCGTTACCTTGGAAAAGACCGGCATTAAAGACATTGCCGGCCTCAAGGGCAAGCGTGTAGCCGTGGGGGCGGCCGGTAGCGGCACCGAGGCGAACGCGCGCCAGATCCTTGAAGCTTACGGTATTACCTACAAGGATATCACCGCCCAGTACCTTTCCTTTGCTGAAGCGGCCAACAACTTAAAAGACGGCAACATTGACGCGGCTTTCCTGACGGCCGGCTTCCCCACCGCGGCCATTCAGGACATTGCGGCCCAGCACAAAATTGTTCTGCTGCCGGTGCCTGCCGATAAAGCGGACAACTTGATTAAGAAGTACCCGTTCTACACCAAGATTACTATTCCGGCGAATACCTATCCGAACCAGGGTAGAGACGTCAGTACGGTGGCCGTACGGGCAATGCTGGCGGTTACGGACAAAATGGATGCCGACCTGGCCTACAATATCGTCAAGGCTATTTACGGCAACCTGGATCGCCTCCAGGCCGCCCATGCCACAGGGAAGTTGATTACCAAGGCGACGGCCGGGGACGGTATGTCCATTCCTTTGCACCCTGGCGCCGAAAAATACTTTAAAGAATAGATTAAGGGATTTCAGGAGGTGGCCGGGCGCCCAGGGCGTTGCCGGCGTCCGGCTTTTCCTATGGAAAAATTTTTCCGCAAAAAGATTCCAGCTATTGTTTTCGGACTCTTTTTATTTTTTGTGGTTGTGTTCACTTTTTTATGCCTGTTTATGGCGCAGCTGCCTGTTTTAGTGGTGGCCGGCGAACAGGGTACGGTTCTTTATCTGCCCTTATCGAAAGGAGAAACCTTCAGTTTGACCTATCTTCATTCGGTGCAAAAAACCCCCGTTTGGGAAAATTTCTCTTTGGGGGAAGGGGATCGGTTAATTCTTGATTCCACTTTTTACGAATCGCTGGGGGTGGGGCTGCCCTTTCTGGCCGGGGAGGGAAAGCTGGCCAACGAGCACGGGCGGTTTATTCTGACCGGCCTCAACCGGTCCTTTGCCGGGGTGGACCTGCGCATTGCCCCCATTGCCCGGCAGGCGCTTGTTTACCGGGGGCGGCGGTATGATCTCAACGATCTCTTTCCTTCGGATTCTCTGGTGAGGATCCGGGCAGGGCGCTGTTCGCCGGCTAAACTCATCTGGCATACTGATTGCGGGAGGTTGAAAATTTTTTGAGTGAACGGGTTGCCCCCCGGCAGGATGAACTCAATATAGATGAACTGATGGCCAGGTATGATCGGGAATCCGACTACCGGCGCCTTTTTGGTTTTGCCGCGCGGGTGATCGGCGCCATTGCCATTGCCTTTTCGGTGTTCCAGCTTTATACGGCTCTTTTCGGGGTGCTCGATGCCCACCTCCAGCGCGCCATTCACCTGTCTTTCGCCCTCGCCCTCACTTATTTATTGTACCCGGCCAACCGGAAGTGGGCCCGGGAGCGCCTGCACTGGCTGGACGTTCTTCTCGCCGTCCTGGCCGCCGCGGCGCCCCTGTATATAGTAGCCTTTTATCAACAACTGGTTTTGCGGGCCGGGACGGTGACAATAATCGATCTGGTCGTGGGCGCCCTGGGGGTTGTTCTTGTTCTGGAGGCGGCCCGGCGGGTGGTGGGATGGCCGATCGTTATCGTCGCTTCCCTGTTCCTTGTTTACGCTTTTGCTGGACCCGTTATGCCCGGCGTTTTTGCCCACAAGGGTTTGAATCTCGGCCAACTGGTGGGGCACCTTTTTTTCACCACGGAAGGAGTGTTCGGCATTCCTTTAGGGGTGTCTTCGACGTTCATCTTTCTTTTTATTCTTTTCGGGGCCTACCTCGAAAAAACGGGGATGGGAAAATTCTTTATCGACCTGGCCAACGCGGTGGCCGGTTGGGCCAGCGGCGGCCCGGCCAAGGTAGCCGTTCTGTCCAGCGGGTTAATGGGCACCGTTTCGGGCAGTTCCGTCGCCAATGTGGCCGGGACGGGGAGCTTCACCATTCCGATGATGAAGAGCCTGGGGTACAGGCCCGAATTTGCCGGCGCCGTGGAGGCGGCGGCTTCCACCGGCGGCCAGCTCATGCCGCCCATTATGGGGGCGGCGGCCTTTTTGATGGCGGAATTTATCGGCGTGCCGTATATCGCCGTGGTGAAAGCAGCGGTGATCCCGGCCCTCCTCTACTACACCGGGATTTGGATCGGCGTCCACCTGGAGGCCAAAAAGCTAGGGCTACGGGGGCTCCCCCGGGAGCAGTTGCCCCGCCTGGGCAGGCTCTTTATTGAGCGCGGCCATTTGGGTATCCCGCTCTTTGCCATTATCTACCTGCTGGTAGCGGGTTATACTCCCATGAAGGCCGCCCTGTGGGCCATTTTTTTGGCCGTCGGCGCGTCCCTTTTGCGCCGCTCCACGCGCATCTCTCTGGCCGACGCCATCGGGGGATTGGAACGGGGGGCCCGGGGAGCCCTGGGGGTGATCATTGCCTGCGCAACGGCGGGAATTATCATCGGGGTGGTGACTAAAACAGGGATGGGGTTGAAGATGGCGACGGCCCTGGTCGATCTTGCCCACGGCCAGCTGCTGCCCACCATGGGCTTTACCATGGTTTCTTCTTTGCTGCTGGGGATGGGCGTCCCCACGACGGCCAACTACGTGATCACTTCCACCATTGCCGCGCCGGCTCTGATCCAACTCGGCGTGCCGATCATGGCCGCCCACTTTTTCGCCTTTTATTTCGGAATCATCGCCGACGTTACGCCCCCGGTGGCCCTGGCGGCCTACGCCGGCGCCGGCATTGCCAAAGGCAATCCCATGCGCACCGGGGTAAGCGCTTCCAAGCTGGCCATCGCTGCCTTTATCGTGCCCTATATTTTTGTCCTGTCCCCTGCTCTACTGATGATTAATACCACCCTGCCCGAGGTGCTGCGCATAATGTTGACCAGTGTGCTGGGCATGATCGGCATCGGCGCCGCCGTGGCCGGCTATCTGGCGGTTCCGGCCGGCTGGTTGGAAAGGCTCCTCTTTTTCGCCGGGGGAATCATGATGATCGATCCCCACGGGACAACGGATCTGGTTGGTGTCGGGGTGCTTGCCTGTGCCTGCGCCATTCAGTTCATCCGCCGGCGCCGGACAAAAACCGTTCCGTCTGACGGCTTGCAGCTATAATCAAAGCGGCAAAAACAGCCATGAGTTGTTCCGTTTTCAAAAAGTTTTTAATCGTAGGCGGAAAAAGCCCTTGCGAAAACGGGCAAAACGAGGTATAATCTTTTTACGGCGGCGGCATACCCAAGTGGTTAAGGGGACGGTCTGCAAAACCGTTATTCTCCGGTTCGAATCCGGATGCCGCCTCCAGTCGAGCTAAAAAGCCTTTTCCGGAACAGGGGAAAGGCTTTTTTTGCAATCAATCGTTTATGGTATAACGCTGGCAGAAAGCAAAGGGGAGCGTCTTTTTGAAAATCTATGAAACAACCTGCCAGAGCGCTCTGAACCGTTCGAAGATCCCCGGGATGGACTACTGCTTGAATCCTTACCACGGCTGCAGTCACGGCTGCATCTACTGTTACGCCGGTTGCCTGACGAGGTTTAGCGGCCTGAAGGAGGAGTGGGGCTCCTTCGTTCAGGTCAAGAGCAACTTTCCGGACCGGCTGGCCGCCCAACTAAAAAGGCCCAGGCGGGGTACGGTGATGCTCTCCAGTGTCACCGACGCCTACCAGGCTGTCGAAAGGAAATACGGCCTGACGCGTGCGTGCCTGAAATTGCTGTCCCGTACCGGGTTGAGGGTGTCTATTCTAACCAAGTCCGACCTGGTGTTGCGGGACCTGGATATTTTAAAGGAGCTTGACAATGTCCGGGTGGGTTTTACCATTACTACTGCTGACGAAATCCTGGCCAGGCGGTTGGAGCCGGGCGCGCCCCCTTCTTCCAGGCGTTTGAAAGCGATCGAAAAGCTGGCCGGGGCGGGGATAAAAACCTGGGTCTTTGTGGCTCCTGTTATTCCTGGCTTGACTGATGCGCCCGGGGACATAAAAACTTTAGTCCAGGCGGCAAAACAGGCCGGGGCCCGCGAAATACACTATGACCCGTTTAATTTTTACCCTTCTGCAGCGGCCAGGGTTAAAGAATTGATCAGCAAAAGTTACCCGCGCTCAAGGACAGTTTTTGAAAGGGCCTGCCGCGATCCTGACGGCTATGCACGGCAGGTGATGGCTGTCTGGAACGCTACTTTATAATCCCCGGGGTGGTTGGAGAATTTGCTTGCCGCGCTGATTGAAGAACCGTTAAGGTTGATCAAAAAATACTACGATCCAGAGTCAGAACTATACTACATCCTGGTCGAGCACGGGAAAGCCGTCGCCCAAAAAGCGCTGGCAGCGGCGGAGAAGGCCCGGCGCTTTCATCCCGACCGGAAGTTTCTCGTCGAAGCCGCCATGCTGCATGACATCGGCATGTTTTTAACGGATCTGCCGGAGATCGGATGCAAAGGGAACAAGCCATATATCTGCCACGGTTGCCTGGGTCGCGAGATTTTGGAAAAAGAGGGATTGCCCGCCCACGCCCTCGTTTGCGAGCGGCACGTAGGCGCCGGGATAAACAGAGAAGAAATTATCACGCGGAATCTTCCTTTGCCGCCCCGGGACATGGTCCCGGTTACCCTGGAAGAGCAGATTATTTGCTTTGCCGACAAGTTTTTTTCGAAAAACAGGAGATTGCTTCATCGGGAAAAGACAATCGCTGAAGTCAGGCGGGAACTGTCCCGTTACGGTTCCGGGCAATTGCTGCGGTTTCAGGAATGGGCTAAACTTTTTGCCGACGTTTAACTTTATTTTTAATGTTCGAGAAGTATTTCCTTGTCCTTGTAAGCAAGGACCTCGAAAAAATGAAAAACCTGAGGAAGAACGGTTACCCATGAACATTGTAAAAGTTATTGCCGACCTGCATGAGCGGGAGTCCGGAGTAATTGAACATTTAGAAGCAAGAGGAGCAGAAATAACCGTCGAGGCGCTGCCCGTCGGCGACTATATTTTGAGTGAGCGGGTGGCGGTGGAGAGGAAGACTGTTCCCGACTTCCTTGCTTCGCTGACGAAAAAGCGCCTTTATCGCCAGCTCGATGCTTTAAAAGAAAACTTTGCTCTTCCGGTAATTTTGATCGAAGGAAGAGAATTGTATGGTATCCGCAAGATCCACCCCGACGTAATCAGGAGCACCCTTGCTTTAATTGTGGTTAATTACTGCCTCCCGGTAATCTTTACGCAGGACTCCCGGGATACGGCGGGCTTTTTGTACGCCGCCGCTTGCCAGGAGCAACTGGGCCGGAAGCAGAAGATCTCCCTGCGCGGCGAGAAGAAACCAATGCTGCTGGAGGAGCGCCAGCGCTACCTGGTGGAGTCCCTGCCGCACATCGGGCCGGAACTGGCGGAGAGGTTGCTCAGGCACTTTGGAAGCGTCGACCGGATTGTGCGCGCCACCGAGGAAGAATTAAAGGCCGTGCCGCGGATCGGGGTGAAGAAGGCCAGGGAAATCAGAAAGGTTTTTACCGGGTTGTTTTCCGGCCCGGATCCCGGCGCACCCGGCGGGTAGCCGCCGGAGCTGACCGACGGCGTGGGAAGTTAAATCGAGAAGTTGCGCTCATAGAACATATTTTCCAGTCTTTTTCAGGGAGCGGTTATATATGGGAATCCAGTGCATCTTTCAGCGCAGAAATTATCTAAGATCAAGCAAGGTAGACAATCCCCCTGGAAACAATCTCGTCATATAAAAATGTGCCTTCCCCGGATTGTTCCAGTTCCGTAACAGAATAAGGGTGTGGAGAGATGTCGGGATCAACTTCTATTGTTAAAAGCTTTAACTTTGCTGCCTCTCCAATGTAATCTCGGCCGAAATCCGGTGAAATAACGGCAAGATCAATGTCACTTCCTGTTTCGCTTTATCCCTGGCGTGGGAACCGTATAAGATTATTTGGGAAACGTTTATGCCGTTGTCTTTTAAAGTCTGCAGGTATCGTTTAATAATCAGGCCAATTTCTTTTTTAGCCATTTGTAAATCACTCCGGTTGGTTTTAGCGTGCCCCTGGATTTCTTCTTGTCAAAGATTTTTGTTATTTCTTTATACTTGTCGGGATACCTGGCGGTGAAATAACACTGTGATACTTCGGCGAGAAACCCTGTCCAGTCTTGGGATAGCTCGCTCAATAAGCCGGTATCCTTTGCGAGGGCGATCAGGTCGTGTTTGTATGGGGGGAGTTTCCTGTTCTTTTCGTAGCAATAGGCCTTAAAGCCCTTTTTCAGAGTTTGCCAACGGTAGCGTAAAATTAATTGTATCAAAAGGATTATGGATAAAAATGGCGTACCCTCTAATGTAGTCAAAACTAAAAAATAACCAAAGGAATGTACAACTTAAAGATCAGTCTACCAGAAGAAATACGCTCTGTCCAGACTAATGAGAAATGGGGGCAAGATTTTTATCGACGGCTTGGCCGAGTACATCCGGGGTTTTATCAAGCACGCTGTAGAACAGGCGATAAAGTAGGAACTGACCAATTTCTTAGGTTATGAACATTACCAAAGAAGAAAAACGGGATAACAACCGCAATGATTTCTACGAAAGGGATCTTTTGATCCGCTATGACCTCATTTAAGACATCCGGGTGGCCAGAGACAGAAAGGGTGAGTTTGAACCCCGGGTTCTGCCCCATTATCAGCGCCGGGAAGAAAAAATCGACCAGCGGATTATCGACCTCATCATCGGCGGGATCAGCATTCGAAAAATGAAAAAGATCACCAAAGAACTCCTGCAAAAAGATGTTGTAGACAGTTTTATTGATGCTATGAGGTGAGGGTATGATTAATGCCATAACTGGAAGAGACAACTTCTTACAACCATATTTAGAAAATGCCATGCGGAAGGCCGATAAAATACGGCTTATTGTTGCATTTGTTATGGAATCAGGTGTTAAACTTCTTATGCCACACCTTAAGCATGCAGCTGACCGCAAAGTTCCAATCCAGCTTTTGACTGGACGCTACCTTTCAGTAACCGAACCATCGGCCATATATTATTTATATGATCAACTGGAAGATGCCATTGATATTCGTTTTTATAACGAGACTATACGGACTTTTCATCCCAAATCCTACATATTCGATTACGGTAATCAGGCAGAAGTATTCGTGGGCTCTTCTAATCTATCCCTTTCTGCATTAACGACAGGGGTAGAGTGGAACTACCGGTTTCTGAAGAGCGATCATCCTGAAGATTACCAGCGTTTTTCCGATACTTTCGACGAGTTATTCAATTGTTATTCTGAACCAGTTACACCTGAAGTACTCAAGGATTACGCTCTTCGATGGAAAAAGCCAGTGCTTGTTCGTGCAGAAGAAAATGCGGCTCCGGTTGTTCAACTCCCTAAACCTGAACCCCACGGAGCGCAGATTGAAGCTCTTTACTACTTAAAACAGGTGCGTGCAGAGGGCGTAGAAAAGGGAGTAGTGGTAGCGGCCACAGGAGTTGGTAAAACACATTTGGCAGCCTTTGACGCGTTATCATTTAATAGAGTGCTCTTTTTGGCGCACCGGGAGGAAATTGTAAGTCAGGCCTATAATGTCTTTAAAATTTTGCGCCCAGAATCACGTTTGGGTTTTTATACCGGGGAACGAAAGGATGAGGGGGCAGACATCTATTTTGGTACAGTACAGGCCCTTTCTCGGTGGGAAAACCTGAAAAAATTTTCCCCTAGTTACTTTGAATACATAGTCATAGACGAATTCCACCATGCGGCGGCTGAAAGCTATCGCAAAGTGTTGGAGTATTTTAAACCTTGTTTTCTCTTGGGCCTAACCGCTACGCCATACCGCATGGATAACAAAGATATCTTTTCTTTGTGTGATGATAATGTTATCTATGAGATTTCGCTTAAACAGGCCATTGAAAGAGATTTACTAACACCATTCCGCTATTATGCTATTTATGATCCTACCGATTACGACCAAGTAAAGATGGTCAACGGGCGTTATATGGTGGAAGATTTGGAACGGCAATTGTCCCATAAAGAGCGGGCTGATTTAGTTCTAAGTCATTATCATAAATTAGCGGGACAGCGTACATTGGGATTTTGTGTCTCAATTAAACACGCCGAATATATGGCGGAATATTTTGCCAAACATGGAGTGGACTCGGCTGCGATCCACAGTGGCCCACCGGGCAATGCCCAGGTATTAGACAGGCATAATGGGGTGGAAGCGCTTGAGAAGGGTAAGATCAAGGTTATTTTTGCCGTAGACATATTCAACGAGGGTATTGATATACCTTCTGTCGACACAATAATGTTTTTGCGGCCAACCGAATCCTATGTTATTTTTTTGCAGCAATTGGGCCGTGGACTGCGCAAATATACGGGCAAAGATTATTTAACTGTGATTGACTTTATTGGTAATTATAAGAGAGCACATTATGTACCAATCCTCCTTGCCGGTGAAAACCCATGGACATCCAGGTCTCCCGGTGCCCGCCGGCTAGAAGATTACGAGTTTCCTGAAGGCTGTCAGGTCAACTTTGATTTCCGCGTCATCAACCTTTTTGAAGAACTTGCTGCTCATGATCCCCTTCCGGTTAGGATGAGGGACACATACTGGCGACTGAAGTATTCCTTGGGGATGCGTCCGAACCGAGTGGACATCTATGAAGGGAGTGACATACCCATTAGGGAATATCTCAGAGACGGTTGGCTTAGATTTCTGCAATCCGTGGGAGAACTCGAACCGGAAGAAGAGGCTTGGTTGGGAACGCCAGCAGAAGATTTCCTTATAGAAATTGAACAAACCCGATTCACAAAGTCCTATAAACTGCCGACCATTAAAGCCTTTTTGCGTCACGGGACCGTAGTGCCGCGGGTGAAGCTTGAAGAAATAGGCGAGGAGATGATCAACTTTTACCACGATAACCCGCTTCACCAGAAGGACCTGAGTAACCAGAACCACAAGAATTGGAAAGACTGGGGGGTTAAAGAATTCTCCCAGCTGGCAAAGAACAATCCTGTGAAATTTTTATGCCGTGGGCAATTTTTCCATTATGATGAAATCAATAGAGTCATGTACTTAGATCCAAAAATTGAACCTTTCCTTTCCCCGAAGCTAGCCGCCCACGTGGAGGACATAATGCGCTACCGGAAAATCGATTATTTCCGGCGCCGGTTTAGAGACTAAAACAAAGGATGATGTTATATGTCTGACTGTATATTCTGCAATATACCGGCAGAGAAAGTGATAGAGGAAAACTCACTGGTCTTAGCCTTGTTCGATAATTATCCGGTTAATCCCGGGCACGTACTCGTAGTTCCAAAACGGCATGTAGAGACATATTTTGATGCCACACTGGATGAGATGGATGCTATTACAAGATTAATAATAAAAATAAAGCAAAAACTGGATGAGCAGTTTCATCCACATGGTTATAACATTGGAATAAATGTAGGGGCGGCAGCAGGGCAAACCATCTTACACCTCCATGTACACGTGATTCCCCGCTATTTAGGTGACGCACCTGATCCCCGGGGCGGTATAAGAAGGATAAAAAAGAGTATAGTACCTTATGTAGAGGAGGGGGAATAGCTTGCCAAAGGTTTACAACAAGCTGGTAAGGGATAGAATTCCGGAGCTCATTGAATCGTCAGGTAAAAAGGCTATCATAAAAAAAGCCGATGATGTCGAATATAGCCAACATCTACGGAACAAATTGCTGGAAGAAGTGAAAGAGTTTTTGGATAGCGGCAATCCCGAGGAACTGGCAGATATACTTGAAGTAGTTGCTACCTTGGGTAGCTTATATGGTATATCTTTCAATGAACTGTTGAAAATGGCGAACGAGAAAAGGCGGACTAGAGGCGGGTTCGAAAAGCGGATAGTTTTGCTGAAGGTGGGTGATTAATTACCCAGGGAGTATTCACAAAATCTCAAACCGGGAAGGTACTGCGGTAGATTGGAATATGAAGGAGGTTTTTTTGGGCGAAATAAAGTTTGAACTGACCAGGGGGCTTATGGAAGAGGATCTGGGATTGTGAGGTGGGATTCCAATGGGCAAAGCGGGTAACGAAAATACGGCAAAACTGAAAAGCATCTTTGCCGAGATGCTGGTTTATAAAAGAGCTCAGCGAAATAAATTCTTTTCAGCGCTGGGGATTCCCTCTTACCTGCGTGATTTGGCTGGTGATGCGCTTTGCCGACGAGGAAGGAAGAATTAATATCGAAGAGGTTAACGAATATGTGAGGCAGTATATCCCGCGTCGCGAACAGTGGGAATTAATGAAAAACGAAATGAGTAAACAAGGAAACAGAGTCCGTTTTTTATGTAAATTGAGGGTGGAAATGGATGTAAAGACTGGGGAGGGTCTTTTTAGTCTTCCCGATTTGGGATTTCCGGGGCGAAAATACGAGGCCATGATTGCTGATCATGTCTTGCGCGAGAAAAAAGAGATTCTGCTTTCATCTTCAGAAACCTGGGGTATAGTTGAACTGGAGTGGCGGATGGAAAAGATTCTTGGGCGGCAGGAAGAAGGCCGGGTGTTTATGATTGATTTTAAGCCGTTTCGCCCTTACCGGGTGGACCTGGAATTTTATCAGGAGGCAAGGAGAGAATTTAACCTTGAGGAATGGATTGATATCCTTTTAATGGCGGCAGATTACAACCCAGTTGGTTTTTTAAGCAGAGAAGAAAAATTGACCATGCTGAGCCGGTTGTTGCCTTTTGTGGAGAAAAGGTTAAATCTTATCGAACTTGCTCCGAAGGGGACAGGTAAAATTTACCTTTTCCCAGCTTAGTAAATACGGTTGGCTGGTTAGCGGGGGGAGTATCAGCAGGGCACGTTTATTTTATGACCTCAGCCGGCGGGGCACCGGCCTGGTGAGTCGTTATGATTACGTTGCCCTGGATGAGATTCAGAGCATCAGCTTTCCTGATGAAGAAGAAGTGCGCGGGGCGCTGAAGGGATATCTGGAAAGTGGCGAGTATCGAGTGGGGGACTACCGGGGGGTAGGCGAAGCCGGATTTGTTTTGCTGGGTAATATCAGCGAGGATAACATGAACGAAAATACCAATATGTTTCGGGAGTTACCGGCAATATTTCACGAGTCAGCCCTTATTGACCGGTTTCATGGTTTTATTAAAGGGTGGCATGTTCCCCGGATGAGGGAAAACATGAAGGCGGAAGGATGGGGGCTGAACGTGGAATATTTTTCAGAGATCTTACATGCTTTACGGAGCGAAATTCGCTACCGTGCCGTAGTTGACGAGTTGCTCGAAGTGCCTAAGGGGGCAGATACCAGGGATACCGAGGCAATTAAAAGGCTGGCCACCGGGTTTTTAAAATTGTTATTCCCCCATGCTCTTTCGGTAAATGAGATCGAGATTAACCAGTTCAATGAATACTGTTTGAATCCGGCCCGCATGATGCGGGCAACGATCAGAAAACAACTTCACCTGATGGATGCTGAATATGGGGACACCTTACCAGAAATAAAGTGTACTTCATAAGTAGAAGGGTGCAGAACATAGAGGAGTTTCAAAAATGCTGGGGCAGATTTAAATAGTCACATTAATGAAACTTATCTGGTGTGGGTTTGCGCAATGTTTCCGAAAAACTTTTTGCTCACCGGTTTGCCTGGTTCGGGAAAGACCACGGTGATCGTCAGGCTGGCCGGGCTTTTGGGAAATAGGGCAGCCGGCTTTTACACTACGGAAATCCGCGTGAACGGCCGGCGGCAGGGTTTTGAGGCCGTAACTACCGGCGGTAAAAGGGCGGTCCTTGCCCACGTAGATTTTCCCTCCCGGCAGCGCGTGGGTAAATACGGTGTGAAGCCGGAAAATCTCCGGGACGCTCTGGACGAAATTAAGCAAGTCCTGGCCCGGGGTGAGCCCAGGTGCCTGCTTGTCGACGAGATCGGGAAAATGGAGCTTTTTGTGCCCGGTTTTATGGAAACGGTCCTGGCGGCCTTAGATTCTTCTTTGCCCGTGGTGGCCACGATTCGGACGAAACCCCACCCCTTTTGCGATCCTCTCAAAAAGCGTCCGGATATACGGTTAATCGAAGTAAACAAGAAGAACCGGGACAGGCTCCCGGAGGAGCTCCATGGTTCAATAAGTGCCTTCCTGAAAAGAATGATTCAATAAAGATAAATAAAACGCCTCGTAGAAGGGTGGTTTTCCTTGCGCGCGGAGATTATCTTCACCGGCACAGAGCTTTTGCTGGGCCACGCTTTAAATACAAACGCCCCGCACCTCCAGCAAACGCTGGCTTCTTTGGGGATCGACCTCTACTACCAGGTGACTGTCGGGGATAACCGGGAGCGCCTGGCCCGAGCCATCACCCAGGCCCGGGAGCGCGCCGACCTGATCGTCATCGGCGGGGGGCTGGGGCCTACGGAGGACGACCTGAGCAGGGAAGCGCTGGCGGACTCCCTCGGTATTTCTTTGCATCTGCACGCGGAAGCCCTTAAAATTGTCCGCCGCTTTTTCGACGAGCGCCGCCTTCCTATGCCCGAAAACAACTTAAAGCAGGCGCTGGTGCCGGAAGGCGGCTTCGTCCTGGACAACCCAGTCGGCACCGCCCCCGGGATTATCCTGGAACACGCGGGCAAAACCTATCTTCTTCTCCCCGGCCCTCCATCCGAGTTCCGCTTAATGGTTGATCAGCAGGTCACTCCTTATTTGTCGCAAAAGCTGGGCGCTCAGCGTAAAGTGATCCAGTCCAGGGTTTTAAAACTTTGCGGAATTGGCGAGTCAATGGTTGATGAGCAGTTGGGTGAGATCCTCCGCAGCGTCAACCCGACGGTGGCGCCCACGGCCAAATACGCCGAAGTGCATTTAAGAATCACCGCAAAAGCAGACAGCCCGGGTGAGGCGTACCGGATGAACGCCTTCATGGAGGAGAAAATCCGCGGCCGGCTGGGAAAGTATATCTTCGGGGCGGATGAAGAAACCCTTGCCGACGCCGTCGGCGGGGTATTTTTGGGGCGCGGGTTGACCCTGGCCACGGTGGAAACCTTTACCGGCGGCCTGCTGGCCCATCGGTTGACCGGTACGCCCGGGGCGGGGAACTTTTTCAGATTTGGCTGCATCCTGGGGGAAGACGGCCAAAGCTGGCCGGTTGCCCCTTCCGCCGGTGGAAAAGAAACGGCTGAACAACTGGCAGCCTGGGGAAGATCCGCATTCCGGGCGGACGTCTGCGTTGCCGTTACGAAACAGGCTGAAGGTGCGGAACAGGAAAAGAGCCGGCCCGGGGCCAGGGTTTATATTGCCACTAACCTGGGCGGGCGGATTAAATCCGGCCAATTCAACATCTGGGGCGAGCCGCCTGATGTTCGGGAGCGTGCCGTGCAGGTCGCCCTTGCCCTTTTATGGCGGTTGAAAGACACAAACTAATAATTCAATAAACCCGTCAAGGAACAGAAATTCCAGTCCTTGTCTGGAAAGTGGGTATGTAAATGAGAATCCAGTGATTGCCGGCGGTCAGCAGGCATATCTACCTGATCACTGTCAATTGATCAAAACCCTCTTCACGGGTGGGCATTTCCAGCTGGGCGTATTTTGCTTTGAGGACTTTTTCGCCCACTCTTTTTCCGGGCGGGCGCCTCGCGTCCCGTTCCAATAGTTCCCTCAGGTCGCGGAGAAAAACCAGCGCTTCTATGGTGGCATCGGCTTCCTTCCCGATTTTAATTAACGGCCGGCGCCTGGCGCGCGTGAGGTTGGTGGCGTCAAAGCAAACTTCTTTCCCTGCCGCCAGGGCACGCGCCAGGCGCTTGTAGGCCAGGCGCCAGACAAGGGGTTCTACGCGGGGATCGTACTGCACCCCGAAAAGTTCGCGCCGGATGTCGTCGGGGCAAATTACTTCCCCGCGAAATTGCTGCCGCCAGGTTGATTTCCCTGCTGCCGGCGGCCCGATGAGAATGATTAGCTTTCCGCCCATCTTTGCCTCTTTTGACCGGTCTTTTTGCATATATCTTTAGCCGTTTATTATCTCACAGGAATAATGATGATATCCTTTCGGCAGGAAAAAACGAGCAAGCGGCAGAGTAAGGGATGACCAGTGTTTTAAGCTGCCGTTTTTTTGTTTGAATTATTTTTTTCCGTACTGTTGACAATACCCGAGTAACATGCTATGATATCGTTAAGTTAAATCCCGAGTAATTTACTATGATTTCAAAACCAGGGGCGGGTTTTTTCCATGCGCATCTCCACCAGGGGACATTACGGCTTAAAGGCCATGTTCGATCTGGCCCAGCATTACGGGACCACCCCTGTCCCCTTGAAAAGTATCGCCGAAAGGCAGAACCTTTCCGTGCAGTATTTGGAGCAGCTTATCGCCATGCTCAGGAAAGCCGGGCTGGTGAAAAGCTTTCGCGGCGCCCAGGGCGGGTACATGCTGGCGGACAATCCAACACAGATTACCGTGGGCGACGTGATCCGGGCCCTGGAAGGGCCGGTGGCACCCGTAGAATGTGTGGATGAAATCGATCCAAAGGAGTGTGATCAGGCCGACTATTGTATTTCGCGGATAGTTTGGGAAAAGATAAGAAATAGTATCGCCCAGGTTATGGACTCGCTTACCCTGGCCGACCTGTGCCGGGAAGCAAAAGCAAAGGAAAATGAAAAAGAAAGGGAAGAAAAAGAAGAATCCAAAGAGGGGGTTTAAGTAATGCGGAGAGTGTACTTCGACCACAGCGCCACCACTCCCGTCCATCCCCGGGTGGCCGAGGAAATGTACCGGTTTCTCACCGACAACAATTTCGGCAATCCCACCAGCCTGCATTATTTCGGCCGGATTGCCCGCCAGGCGGTGGAAGAGGCGCGGGAAAAGGTGGCCGCAGCCATCGGGGCCGAGCCCAGGGAAATTGTTTTTACCAGCGGCGGCACGGAATCAGACAACATGGCCATCCACGGCATCGCCTACACCAACCGCGACCGGGGGAACCACATCATCACCAGCGCCGTGGAACACCACGCAGTGCTCAATACGGTAAAGGCTTTGGGCAAACAGGGCTTCACCGTGACCGTTCTTCCCGTCGATCAGTACGGGATGGTGAGCGTCGACGAGGTGGCCAACGCCATTACGGACAAAACCATTTTGATCAGCATCATGCACGCCAACAACGAAGTGGGCACCATCATGCCCGTTGCCGAAATCGGGAGGCTCGCCAAAGAAAAAGGGATCATTTTCCACACCGACGCCGTCCAGAGCTTCGGCAAAATTCCCGTCAACGTGGACGAGCTGCGGGTGGATCTGTTATCCATTTCCGGGCATAAAATTTACGGGCCGAAAGGAATCGGGGCGCTTTACATCCGCAAGGGAACGCGCTGGCGGCAAACCCTCTTTCACGGCGGCGCCCAGGAGCGCCTGCGCCGGGCCGGCACCGAAAACGTCCCGGGGATTATCGGGCTGGGTAAAGCGGCGGAACTGGCGATGGCCAACATGGCGGAGGAAAACAAAAAGTTAAGCGCTTTGCGCGATAAATTAATCCGGGAGATCAGGAGCCGGTTCGGGCACGTTCGCTTAACCGGCCACCCCACCATGCGCCTGCCGAATCACGCCAGTTTCTGTTTTGAATTTATTGAAGGCGAATCGATGCTGTTGAGCCTGGACATGAAGGGCGTTGCGGCCTCCAGCGGCTCGGCCTGCACTTCGGGGTCCCTGGAGCCCTCGCACGTGCTGCTGGCCATGGGCATCCCGCCGGAAGTGGCCCACGGATCCATCCGTTTGACCTTGGGTAAAGACAACACGGAGGAAGACGTGGATTACTTCCTGGAGGTCATGGAGCCGATCGTGGAGAGGCTGCGCTCCATGTCGCCCTTGAGCGAGGACGCCGACTACGACCTGGACAGGTGCAACGGGTGCCGGATCAGCCACACCTGCCGGGCGTAGGCTATCCGGCATAAGTAAGAAGGAAGGCAAAATAAAGGTAAAAAGGGACAGAGGCCCAAAGAGATAAAAAATTCCGCGCGACAACAATTTAATACGAACTTCTGACGTCCGACGTCTGACGACCGACGACTATTTAGGGGAGGCGGAGGAAAGAAATGTATTCGGAAAAAGTGATGGATCATTTTGCCAATCCGCGCAACGTGGGGGAAATACCGGATGCCGACGGGGTCGGGGAAGTCGGCAATCCCGTTTGCGGGGACATCATGAAGATTTACATAAAGGTGAAAGACGAGGTCATTACCGATATCAAATTTAAAACCTTCGGGTGCGGCGCGGCCATCGCCACCAGCAGCATGGTGACGGAAATGGCCAAGGGGAAAACCATCGCGGAGGCCTTGAAACTGAGCAACAAACAGGTGGCGGAAGCATTAGACGGCCTTCCTCCCCAAAAGATGCACTGTTCGAACCTGGCCGCGGACGCCCTGCACGCGGCCATTGCGGATTACCGCAAGAAGCATCCCGCATGAATGATTTGCCCGCAAAGATAAAGCGGTTTAGTTTGGCCAAGCCGCAGGTGAATCCGGTGAGAGTCGTTGTGGCGATGAGCGGCGGCGTAGACAGTTCGGTTACCGCCGCCCTTTTAGTTGAAAAGGGCTACGAAGTAATCGGGGCAACCATGCAGATCTGGGATCCGGCGGTGACGGTCGTCAACGGGGAGCACGTCGGTTGCTGTTCGCTGGCGGCGGTGGAAGACGCCCGGCGGGTGGCCGGCATTTTGGGCATCCCCCATTACGTGCTGAACCTGCGGCAACCCTTTGAAGAAAAGGTGGTCGCCTACTTTTGCCGCGAGTACTTGAGCGGCCGCACCCCGAACCCCTGTATTGCCTGCAACCGGTATATCAAATTTGAAACCTTTTTGCAAAAGGCCCTGGCCCTGGAGGCTGATTTCATCGCCACCGGGCATTACGCCCGGCTCGCCTACGATCCCGGGCGCGGCCGCTACCTGCTGAAGCGGGCTAAGGACAAAGCTAAAGACCAGACTTACGTCCTCTACACCCTCACCCAGGTCCAGGCCGCCCGTTTGCTGCTGCCCTTAGGCGAATACACAAAGGAAGAAGTGCGCCGGATTGCCGCCCATAAGAAATTGCCCGTGGCCGAAAAGGCCGAAAGCCAGGAAATTTGTTTTATCACCGGCCGCTATCCCGACTTTATCAGGGAGAAAACGGGGGCGGTTTTTGCCCCCGGGCCGTTTCTGGACCTGCAGGGAAGGGTGGTTGGCCGACACAAAGGGATCCCCTTCTATACCGTCGGGCAGCGCCGGGGGCTGGGCCTTGCCATGGGGGAAAGGGTCTACGTGGCGGCCATCGACCCCCGGCGAAACGCCGTCGTCGTAGGTCCGGAGGAAGCCCTGCTGGCGGACGAACTCGTCGCCGAAGACAACAATTTTATTTATCTGGAAAAGCTGGCCGAACCTATGGAGGTTCAGGCAAAGATCCGTTACAAGGCGCCCGCCGCCCCGGCCGTGATTACTTCTCTTGACGACGGGCGGGTGCACGTGCGCTTCCGGGAGCCCCAGCGGGCAATTACGCCCGGCCAGGCAGTGGTGTACTACCGGGGTGATTACGTCATCGGCGGCGGCATAATTTGTAAACAAAGGCACTAAGGCAATAAGGCACAAAGGCACAGAGCACAAAGAGAAATGTACCGGAAATATTAACTTTGTGCATGGGAAACTTTGTGCCTGATCTTTAAAAATTACACTCGTATTTTTTTGCTCCGCACCGGGCATAATCGATCTCAGGAACCTTATCACAACGAGAATCTTTTTCTTTAAGGGGGCGAAAAACGCGCGTGAGTTGCCCGATTTGCGGTGGCAAGGCTACCGGAAAAGTAGGTATCGATCAGTATTACTGTTGGGATTGTTGTGTTGAATACCGCCTGACCAAAGAAGGGGTGCAGATCTACGAAATTGCCGAAGACGGCAGCCTGGTGTCCTTTGACCCGCTCAATGAAGCAGCCATCTATTAAATTGATGAAAAAGGGGTGAAGGGGTGTGCGCTTTGATTTCTGGAGAGGAATAATTGCGGGTAGTCTGTTGGGGGCTTTATTCAGCATGCTGGTGGGCAGGCCGGTCCGGAAACCAAAAGAAAGGAAAAGACCGCTGCTGGCCAGGATTAAAAGGCAACGACCGGGAACCAGGGCGCAGCGGTTTTTAAGAGGAGTGACCAGGACCGTCGGCGGGATGATCAAATAGAGGAAGGGGGTGCTTTCCTCTATTTTCTTGTCTTGAGCTTGACGAGGGCGCGGTATATTTTGTATAATTACACCGAAAATCAAGCCTCGTTTTATGCTTTCATTAGCCGGCAATGGGGGTGTTTGGTAGGCCGGTTTTATGTTTGGAGGGTAATCTGATGACCGGTAAGGAGATCAGGGAAAAATTTTTGCAATTTTTCGAGCAACGGGGCCACCGCCGGCTGCCCAGCGCTTCTTTGATTCCCCACAACGATCCGAGCATTCTCTGGACGGCCGCCGGAATGGTTCCCTTTAAGCCCTATTTTACAGGCGCGGCCAGGCCCGATTTTTTACGCGTGACTACCTGTCAGAAATGCCTGCGCACGCCCGATATTGAATCGGTGGGGTTGACTTCCCGGCATCACACCTTTTTTGAGATGCTGGGGAATTTTTCCTTCGGGGATTATTTTAAAGAAGAAGCCATTCCCTGGGCCTGGGAGTTCGTCACCGGTGTTTTAAAATTAGATCCGCAAAAGTTGTGGGTGAGCATTTACCTGGACGACGACGAGGCCTTCGCCATCTGGCACCGGAAAGTGGGCGTAAGCGAAAGCCGCATTGTGCGCATGGGGAAAGATACGAACTTCTGGGAAATCGGCGTGGGGCCTTGCGGGCCCTGTTCGGAGATCTACGTTGACCTGGGCGGGGAGCGCGGCTGCGGCCTGGACACCTGCGGAGTCGGCTGCGATTGCGACCGCTTTTTGGAAATCTGGAATTTGGTTTTTATTCAGTTCTTCCGTGATGAAGCCGGTAATTACAGTCCTTTGAAGCAAAAAGGGATCGACACGGGGATGGGCTTAGAGCGCGTGGCTTCGGTTCTCCAGAATGTGCCGACCAATTTCGATACCGACCTTTTTACGGAAATTATGGATTACGCGGCCGGGCTTGCCGGGGTGCGCTACGGCGTCGACCAAAATACGGACCGGGCCTTGAAAGTGATTGCCGACCACGGCCGGGCCGTTACTTTTGCCGTTGCCGACGGCGCATTGCCTGCCAACGAGGGGCGGGGTTACGTGTTGAGGCGCATCTTAAGGAGGGCCGTGCGCTTCGGGCGGAAGCTGGGGATTAAGGAGCCCTTCCTGCACCACGTGGCCGCCGCGATCGTCAGCCAGATGGGCGATGTTTACCCGGAGCTGGCGGCGAATGCGGAGCACGTCTTCCGTATCGTCCGGGCGGAAGAGGCTCGCTTTCTGGAAACGGTCGCCCAGGGAATGGAGATTCTGGAGGACATTTTCGCCCGGGCCGGCCAGACCGGTCGGGCGGTAATCGGGGGCGCCGATGCTTTCCGCCTGTACGATACTTATGGTTTTCCGCTGGAGTTGACCAAAGAAATAGCTGCGGAAAGGGGCTTGACGGTAGACGAAGAGGGCTTTGCCGCAGCCATGGCGGAGCAGCGGGAACGGGCGCGCAGATACCGGCAGGAAGTGGAATATTTATCGGCAGACGCCGCTTTTTATAAGACGGTTCGAGACAAAACCGGCGAGACCGGCTTTGTCGGCTACGATACCCTGGAGGCGAAGGGTCGCGTTGTTTTCCTCGGCAAGGGCGGCCGCCGGGTGAAAGAGGCGGTGGCCGGGGAGAGGGTGGAGTTTATCTGCGACGTTACCCCCTGCTACGCCGAATCCGGCGGGCAGGTGGCCGACCACGCGCACGTGCGCGCCCCGGAGGGCGAGCTGGCGGTTGACAACGTCGTTAAGCCCGTCGAAGGGATTTATTTGCACAGCGGCAAAGTGGCCGCCGGCGTGGTGCGGGAAAATGACGAAGTTTATATCCGGGTGGACGACGGGCGAAGGCGGGCGACCGCCCGCAACCATTCCGCCACGCACCTTTTGCACAAGGCGTTAAAGGAAGTGCTGGGGGGACACGTAAACCAGGCCGGCTCGCTGGTGGAGCCCGGGCGTCTCCGCTTCGACTTTACCCACCTGGGCGCCGTGTCGCCCGAGGAATTGCGCCAGGTGGAGCAACTGGTTAACGATGTAGCGTTGGCCAACCTGCCTGTGGAAACATTTTACACTTCCCTGGAACAAGCCCGGCAAATGGGCGCGGCCGCCCTGTTTGGAGAAAAATACGGGCAGACGGTGCGTGTCGTCAAGATGGGTGACTTCAGCCTGGAGCTTTGCGGCGGCACCCATGTAAAATCGACGGGCGAAATCGGACTGTTTAAATTGACGGGCGAAAGCAGCATCGGTGCCGGCCTGCGCCGGGTGGAAGCGGTGACCGGACAGGGGGTGCTGGAATTTTTCAGCACCCGGGAGAGCCAACTTGCCGACATCGCCTCCCTTTTGAAAACAAACCCCGCGGAACTGGTTCCGCGGGTGGAGAGCCTGCTGGACGAGCTCAAGGAGTTGGAGCGGGAGAACGAGAGCCTGCGCGCCCGGCTGAACCGTTATGAAGTGCGGTTTTTGCTCAACCAGGTGAGGGATTTAAACGGAATTAAGTTCCTGGCCGCCCGCACCGAAACCTCCGACATGGACGGCTTACGAGCGATGGTGGATTTGTTGCGGGAGGAGATCAGTTCCGGGGTGATTGTTTTGGGGAGCAAAGTGAACGACCGGGTGAACCTGGTGGCGGCGGTGACCAGGGACCTGCTTCCCCAAGGTTTGCACGCCGGCAAGTTGATCAAGGAGATCGCCGCCATTGTAGGCGGGGGCGGCGGGGGCAGGCCGGAAATGGCCCAGGCCGGGGGCAAGAATGCCGCGCGCCTGCAGGAAGCCCTGGAGAAGGCTTACGCAGTGGTGGAAAAGCAATTGATCCGGTAGATGTTGCGGTGAATATAGGCATTGTTTGTTGTGGCCGCAAACTTTGCTGAATTCTCCTTAAACTGGGGGTTATCGGGAGAGCGCCGGAAGAGCCTGTTTGTAGTAAGGGGGTATCGGGGTGGAAAATAAGGGTTTCGACCAGACGGTCATGTTCAAAAGAAAGGGAGAGGAAGCAAACAGCGTCCGGGAAATCTTGTTAACGGTCTACGCTGCGCTTGCGGAAAGGGGCTATAACCCCATCAATCAGCTTGTCGGTTACCTCCTGTCCGGCGATCCGGCCTATATTACCAGTCACAATAACGCGCGCAACCTGATCAGGCGCATCGAGCGCGACGAACTATTGGAGGAACTGGTGAAGAATTATCTGGAAGGTACAAAGGCAAAAAGGCAAAAAGACACAGAGGGATAAAGAGGAAGGTCCGGAGGCGCAGAGGTATAGAGGGCTGAAGTTGAAGGGACAAAAGCACCCTGCCTGTGGTCTCTTGGACCTGACTTGAAAGGTAAAAGCCTCATGGAGTACCGTGTACTGGGGAGAACGGGTCTTGTGGTTTCCCGGCTTTGTTTTGGCGCCCTGACCATCGGTCCGCTCCAGGCCGATTTACCTGTTGCACAGGGGGCAAAAGTAATCCGGCACGCGTTGGAAGCCGGAGTTAATTTTATTGACACGGCGGAACTTTACGGGACGTACGCGCATATCAAAGAAGGCATAAAAGGCTTTTGCGGGCCGGTGGTGATCGCCTCGCGCTCATTTGCCAGCACCCGCGCCGGCATGCGTGAAAGCGTTGAGCTGGCGCTGCGATCCCTGCAGAGGGATTGCATCGATATTTTTTTGCTGCACGAGCAAGAATCTTTTTTTACCATTAAAGGCCACTGGGAGGCCGTCGAATACCTGGTCAGGGTGAAAGAAGAAGGGCTGGTCCGGGCAATCGGGATCTCCACCCACTGTGTGGAGGCCGTCCGGGCGGCCGCCTTGATTCCCGAGTTTGACGTGGTGCAGCCGATCGTGAACCTGGCGGGAATAGGCATTAAGGGCGGCGGGCGCGAAGAAATGCTGGCGGCAATCCGGGAAGCCGCTGCTTTAGGCAAGGGTCTTTACGGGATGAAGGCCCTCGGCGGCGGGAATCTTTTGGATCAGGTCGCCGAAGCCTTAAATTTTGCGCTGGACATTTCCGATTTGGCGGCAATCGCCGTCGGGATGGCGACTCCGGCGGAAGTCGATTATAACGTGGCCTTCTTCCGCCACCGGCGGGTACCGGATGAAATTCGCCGGGAGGTCGGTAAAAGGAAGCGCGCCCTGCTTATTGAAGACTGGTGCGCGGGGTGCGGACGGTGCGTGGAACGATGCACCGCCGGGGCGCTTTCCCTGGTGAACGGTAAAGCGGCGGTTAATCCTGAACAATGCCGTTTATGCGGGTACTGCGGGAGCGCCTGCCCGGAGTTTTGCATAAAAATTATATAAGGCACAAAGGCACAAAGGTGCAGAGGCGCAAAGTTAAGAATAAACATTTTCAAAGAAGTAGATTATGCGTATATTAGGTCTTGATTTAGGGGATAAAACTATTGGAGTGGCGGTAAGCGATCCCTCGGGATTGATTGCCCAAGGTGTTGCGGTGATCAGGCGTCGGGATGAAGCAGGCGACCTGAAAAAAATAAAGGAGTTGCTCCGGAAATATTCGGCGCGCTTAATCGTGGTCGGATTGCCCCGGAATATGAACGGCACGCTGGGCGAACAGGGGCAAAAAGCGGTGGCCTTTGCGGAAAAGCTGAAAAGGGCCACCGGCCTGCCCGTGCAGACCTGGGACGAAAGGCTGACTACCCTGGCTGCGGAAAAAGTATTAATCAGCGCCGACCTGACCCGTGCCCGGCGTAAAAAAGTGATCGATAAAATTGCCGCTGCTCTCATCCTGCAAAATTTCCTGGATGCAAAAGAGGTAAAGAACATTGACAAAGGTGGGCCGGTTAAGTTAGAATAGGCACATCCTGAGAAAAGGGGTGATCGGATGTCCAGACACAACCACGGGGACGAGCTTGAGGATACGACGGATGTTTTAACGTTGATTGACGAAGACGGAGAAGAACAGGACTTTGCCATCCTCGACATAGTCGAACTGGAAGGTTCCCGTTACGCCATCCTGCTCCCGTTGGACGAAGAAGGAGAAGAGGAAGATGAGGGGGAGGCCATCATCCTTAAGTATGCCACGGATGAAGAAGGCAATGAAATACTGGTTGACATCGAGGATGATGAAGAATGGGAGCGGGTAGCCGACGCCTGGGAGGAAATGATCATCGAAGAAAAGTAGAGCCTGGTAAGGATAGAAAAGCTGGTGACGGGAGAACCTGGGCACACCGGCTTTTTTATTAGGAAAGGCACGGAGGTACAAAGGCCCAGAGGGGCAAAATAAGGTTACAAACATTGGACCGATCAATATAAATTTTGTGCCTTTGGGCGGGCGCAACTTTAGGCCTGGCAATTAGAGGGAAGGACTATGCAGCCGCGGTATTTAATTCCCATTTTAGTCGCCGGGATATTGCTCGGGGCAACGGCTGTCCTGGGCGCTACTTTTTTGTGGTCCGGGCGCGACAAAGTGATTGAAGGCGTTAAGACCCGGGGAGTAGAATTACAGGGTTTGGCTAAGGACGACGGAATAAAAGCGCTCAAAGAATTAGAAAAAGAGATCCTGGCCCACCCGGTGATTTGCCAGTACCAGGACAAAACCTGGGAACTGTCCTTAAAAGATGTCGATTTCAACCTGGATGCCGCGGCCATGATGGACACTGCCTTGCGCTTGGGCAAAGCGGGTTCGTTTTTCCAGCAGTGGCAACAAAGGAGTCAGATCAGGCAACAGGGTTACGAACTCCCGCTGATGATCGACTTAAATAAAAAGAAATTCGCGCAAAAAATTATGGATTTTACAGCCGGGCTGGGTTATCCTCCCGAAGACGCTTCCTTTAGGATTACCGAAGACGATCGCGTCGCGGTTGTCCCCGGCAAAGACGGGCTGCAGGTGGATGTGGAGGGCGCCTACCGGCAGCTCCTGGATAATCTGGGGAAGGGGCAGGCCGGACCCCGGATCCAGTTAAATCTGATCCGGGTAAAACCCCGCCGGACCACCGAAGCGGTAGCTGCGATGGGCTTAAAAGGCTTGCTTTCTTCCTATACCACTGTTTTTGATTCCGCGAACGTGGGCAGAGCCTATAACATCCGGGTCGCGGCCGCCGCCTTGGACGGTTTGCTGGTGCCTCCGGGGCAAGAGGCTTCCTTTAACGCGGTGGTGGGGCCGCGCAGTTCCGACGCCGGCTATAAAAATGCCCAGGTAATCATCAACAATGAATACGTGGAGGGGATCGGAGGAGGCGTCTGCCAGGTAAGCAGCACTCTTTATAACGCTATTTTGCTGGCCAATTTAGAAATCCTGGACCGGACGAACCACTCCCTGCCGGTGCCCTACGTTCCCATCGGCAGGGACGCCACCGTGGTTTACGGGGCCATCGATTTAAAGTTCAGGAACAACACGGAAAGCTACATCTACATCCGGTCAGCGGTGAAGGGTAGACAGCTTACCTTTAAAGTTTACGGAAATACGGATTATAAAGTGCCCGTCACCATTCGCACGAAGATTATCAAGGAGACGGAGCCGAAGACCATTTACCAGAAAGACCCCTATCTGAAAAAAGGGGAGCAGGTCGTGAAACAGGAAGGGTCGAAGGGGTACCAGGTGATTGCCGAGCGGGTTACCTGGGAAAACGGACAGCCTCAAATGGAAGTGCTGCCCCAAAGCGCATACCAGCCGGTGGATAAAATTATCGTCCTGGGCACCAAGGAAGAAAAGGAGGTACCGGTATTTTTGCCCCCCGGAGTAAGCGAAAAACAACCTCCGGTTATTCCCCCCGCCGGGAAGAGGGAAAACGGCCAGCAGCAACCGGTAGAAAAGGATCAGGTGAAAAAGGAGACAAGTGCCGGGGAGGCTCAAAACGGCCCCCCGGGGGTGAATGTACAGTGAAACCATTACCATGCCGTATTTGCAGTGCCGTTTGAGGTGCTGAATAATTCCAACGTCTGAATTGCCGGGTGAGGTTAGTGAAAATGAAGTATTTACTTTTCACGCTGCCGGTGCTGATTTTGCTGTTGGGCATAGCCATTTTCTCCTCTTTTTTTAAGCCTTTAAAACCTGCCGGGGAAAACGGGACGATTACCGTAATCATCCCCGAAGATGTTTCCAGCAGGGAAGTAAGTAAAATTTTATACGAAAAAAAGCTGATTAAGAGCCCGTTCATTTTCAACCTGTACACCCGCTTTAAGGGACTTGACGCCCGGCTTAAGGCCGGAAATTATGAGTTTTTGCCACCCCTTTCCCTGCGGGAAATCGTTGACCAGTTAATTAAAGGACAGCCGGAGATTGTGAAAGTAACCGTCCCGGAAGGGTTGACGATCCGTCAGATCGCCGAACTCCTTGCGGAAAAAGGGTTGGTTGAGCAAGAGTACTTTTTAAAAGAGGCCGCCCAGGGAATTTTCGATTATCCTTTCCTGGCGGATTTGCCGGGCGGGCCGGAGCGGCTGGAGGGATATCTTTTTCCGGATACCTATCATCTCAGCAAGAATATTTCCGCGCACGATATAATTGACCTCATGCTCAAGCGTTTTTCCCGGGAGGTTGAGTCTTTGGGTTACGAGCGGCGGGCCCATCAGGCGGGCCTGACGCTCCGCGAGGCGCTGATTATTGCTTCCCTGGTCGAAAAGGAGGCGAAAGTTGACCAGGAGCGTCCGGTGATTGCCGGGGTCATTTTAAACCGCCTGCGAAAGGGGATGCCCCTGCAGATCGACGCCACGGTGCAGTACGCTTTAGGGGGAAATTACCGGCCCAGGCTGTATTACAAAGATCTGGAAGTAGATTCGCCATATAACACTTACAAAATTACCGGGCTGCCCCCTTCTCCCATCGCTTCCCCGGGGAGGGCCTCCCTGCTGGCGGTGGTCGACGCGGACAGCACCGATTACTTGTATTACGTGGCCAGACCTGACGGGACGCACGCTTTTGCCAGAACGCTAGCCGAACATAACGCCAACAAGCGCAGGTACCAGCAGTAGATCCCGGTGAGTAAAGTGTTCGAAGGAGCACAAACACAGCCTGACACTCATTTGCAGTGATTGCCGGGCGGCATGTTGCTTGTAGATGTATAGGCAAAGGCTTTTTCCGGCAATTCTGATCGTATGGAACTTTTGCCCAAAAATCGCCTGGTGCAAGCCTTTTACGTTCTTTTCTTTCTTTTTTTCGTCCTGGTTGCGCACCTGGGCTATATCCAGCTGGCCAAAGGGGAGTATTACGCGCTCTGCGCGCTGGAACGGGAAACGGTAACCGTGCCCCTGGAAGACTTCCCGCGGGGCGAGATTTTAGATCGCCACCTGCGCCCTCTGACCCAGAGCTATTGGTCAAACCGCGTGGTGGTGTTTCCGCAGGCCATTAGCGACCCGGAGCTTATTGCCGGAGAACTGGCGGAAATTTTGGGGGGTAGTGAGCACGAACTTCTCGCCGCACTGAAAAAACCACAGGCCTTGCCCGATCGAATTTCGCCCCGGCAGGCCCGGCTTATCCAGGAAAAGAACTGGCCCGGCGTGCTGGTTGCGCCCGTGCGCGTCCGTTACGGGCCGGACCCGTTGGCTGCCCAGGTTGTAGGCTATTTAGGCCGGGCCAGCCTAACCGGACAGGCGTCTTCGCCCAGGTTCGGGGATTGGGTCGGGAGAACGGGTTTGGAGCGTTTTTACGATCACGATTTGGCTGCCGGCCGGCCGCGGAGTTACGCCCGGCTTTACACGGACGCCTGCGGGCAATGGTTAAAGGGCCTGGGCGTCGAGGTAAATTTAACGGGTCCCGATCCCGAAAGACAAGATGTCGTTACTACCCTGGACGCCGATATCCAACGGATTGTCGAAAAGGTCATGGACGAGCAAATCAAAAACGGCGCGGTCGTGGTTATGGATGCCCGCAGCGGGGATATTTTGGCCATGGCCAGCCGCCCCAAATTCAACCCCGATCCCCGGCGAATCGGGCGGTACCTGGAAGGAGAGCCGGAGGCGCTTCTGGATCAGGGCGTATGCTTGTTTGCCCCCGGCTCCCTTTTCAAGGTGGTGGTCGCCGCCGCGGCCCTGGCGGAAGGCGTGGTCACGCCCGAAACCACCTTCACCTGCCGGGGGGAAAGGGACCGGCCCGTGCGCTGCTGGTCTGAACGCGGGCACGGGGCGGTGAGTTTTCAGGAGGCTTTTGCGCAGTCCTGCAATCCCGTTTTTGCCAAGGTAGCCCTGGCGCTGGGAGCCGAAAAAATAATCTCCTACGCCCGCCTGTTCGGCCTGGATAACCAGCGGGTCGCCGGGTATCCCGTTCCTTTTGACCGGCGGCAGAATTTAGCCTTAATTGCTGCGCCGGACAACCTGGTGAACAGCAGTTTGGGCCAGGGGCCCGTCCTGGCCACACCGGTGCAGATTGCCGCCATGATGAACACGATTGTTAACGACGGGAAGTACCTTGCGCCGCGGCTGGTGAAGGAACTACGCACGGAAGACGGGAAGGTTGCGCGGGTCATTTCCCCCGAGCCGGGACATCAGGCTATTCCCCCGGAAGTGGCGCGGCAGCTCCAAAAAATGCTGGCCGTGGTCACTACGGAAGGCATCGGTAAAAAAGCCCATTTACCCGGCTGGAAAAGCGCGGGCAAAACCGGCTCCGCCCAGGTCGGCAACGCTTCGGTAAATGCCTGGTTTTGCGGCTACGCCCCGCTGGCCAATCCCGAATACGTGGTCGCCATTTTAGTCAAGAACGGCGCCAGCGGAAGCCAGACGGCCGCGCCCCTTTTTAGAATGATCATGGAGCAGTTGCTGAAAAAATTTTTTATAAAAAATTATGCTAATAGTATTTACAGCGATAAAATTATATAGTATAATAGTAAAAAAATTATCCTGAGGACGTTTGAGGGGTGATCATGGTGGCGAAAGTGCGGATTAGCGACGAGGCCCGGGACTACATTCTGCGGCAAACGGACACGGTTACCGTACGGATGGAAGTTTGTGGCGGCTGAGGGGGCTTCACTTATGAGCCTGCCGTGTATGCGGGCCAGCCCCCCGAAACTAAGCAATACGAGCGTGTGGAGGCGAACGGAGTGAAAGTTTACCTTCCCAAAAATGCCGCAACCTCTCCGGAGGGAATCAGCATTTCCATGAGCGGTCTGGGCCCGTGGCGACGCCTGAAAATCCAGGGGTTACTGGCTTAACTTTGTGAGACCTTGATTTTTCCTGGTTTTTTCGCTATATTTACTACAACGGGATGATAGTATAACTTTATTGCCGGGCAGGGGAGGAGAAAAGGATGAGCGTCAAAGGAGAAAGAATTCGCGCCTTCCGGGAGCAGCGCGGCTACACCCTGCAGGAACTGTCCCGGCGGGCCAACCTTTCCCTGTCGTATTTAAGCGAAATTGAACGCGGCACAAAAAAACCGTCCCTGAAAACTCTCGAAAAGATCGCCGGTGTTTTAAACGTGGAGAAAGCGCAACTCCTGGAAGAAGTTCCGGCCGGCGCCGGTTTTACACCGGGAGAAAAGATCCGCCTGCTCCGCGCCGAAAAAAATCTTTCCCTCCACGAACTGGCTGAGCAGGCGGAGCTATCCGTATCTTATTTAAGCGAGATTGAACGGGGGGTCGTTTATCCTTCCCTGGCCGCTCTTCGGCGGATTGCCGGTAGTTTAGGCGTATCCGCCAGCTCTTTAATCGGCCGGGAAGTATGCCCGGGCTACAAGTTAAAAAAACTGCGGGAAGAGCGCGGCTTAACCCAGACCCGCCTCGCCCGGTTAGTCGGGGTAACCCCCGGCCTGATCGGTCAAATTGAGCAGGGAAAAGTGCAGCCTTCCTTGAAGACCCTGGAGAAAATTTCCGAAGCGATGGGTGTATCGCCGTGTTATTTCATTATGGAATCGGGATCCGTCGAACAAATAATCAATATGATTGGCCCGGAACTGCGCGAGTTGCTTTTGCATCCCAACGTGCAGGCTGTTCTGGCCTTGATCTGCGACTTAAAGGATAAGGAACTGCAGTTTATCTTGAATTTTATCCAGTTGTACAAACGTTCGGGATTATGCGGGTGACGCCCAATGGCTGCCTTTGTCATCCAGGATCTTTGCCGGGGTTGCGGCGTCTGCGTGCAGGTCTGCGCTTACCGGGCCATCAGCATTCAGGCCCACCTGGCCAGGGTGGATCCGTTAGCGTGCCGGGATTGCGAAGAATGTATTTTTACCTGTCCGAACGGGGCGATTACGCAGAAAGAAGATAAAGAATCAGCATGAACTTTAAGGGGAGGTATGGAGGTGCCGATTTATGACTTCAAGTGCGAAAAGTGCGGACATACCTTTAGTGTGCTGACGTCTTTGCAGGAGCGGGATAAGGTGGTCTGTCCGCAATGCCTGAGCAAAGAGGTGCGCCAGCTCATCAGCGCCTGCGCGGTGCGCACAACAGGCGGATGCTCCTCCGGCAGCGGCTTTAGTTCCGGTTCGTGGCGCAGCGGTTGAGGTATTTAAGCGGAGGGCCGGGAGCCCTCTTCAAATTGGAAAGGAGTTTTTTCAAAATGGCCCTGGAATTGAACGATAGTAATTTTGACGCAGAGGTATTGCAATCGGCGCAGCCGGTACTGGTTGACTTTTGGGCGCCGTGGTGCGGCCCGTGCCGGAGCATGGCGCCAATTATCGAGGAAGTGGCCCAAGAGTTTGCGGGCAAAGTCAAGGTAGGCAAGGTAAACGTCGACGAAAACCAGGCGTTGGCCGGCCGCTATAAGATCATGAGCATTCCCACCATGGTGATGTTTAAAAACGGTGAAGTGGTGGGGCAGATGGTCGGCTATACGGCCAAGGGAGTTCTTGCCAGGAGGCTGGAGCAACTGTTGTAAACAATTTACTTCGATTTCAAATTAGCGGTGGGCTTAAGCCCACCATTTTTATTTAGTCTTTAATTTTTTTTGTTAGCAGGAATTGGCTATTTAAATCAAGAACATTTACAAAATATAACCAACCGGCTGCCGGGGTGGCCAAATTGATCGATCTTTCGGCGCTGGACAAAGTGATCAAAAGTTCTCTTGCCGCCACCCTGGTCAAGATGGAAATTACGGCGGAAAGGGTCAATCTCTCCGTGGGAGATGACGGCAAAGGCTTTAATCTTGCCGAAGTCAGCAACAACAATCATCCGGGAGGCTGCGGATTGATCAATATCCGCGAAAGAGCGCAGCTTTGAAGGGTTTAGCGCAAATCAGCACCGCCCCAGGCAAGGGCGCCACGGTGTACGGAGCGGTTCCTTGAGCGCCGGTGGTTTGCCCGGGGTAGTTTGGAGAAAGGAGTTGGCTTGCTTTGGCTGCGATCAAGGTACTTATTGCGGACGATCACCCCCTGATCAGGGAGGGCCTGCGCAGGATTCTTTCGCTGGCTCCGAACATAGTGATCGCCGGCGAAGCCGAGAACGGGGAACAGGCCGTGGAGTTGACCCGGAAGACCGGGGCGGACGTTGTTCTGATGGATGTGAATATGCCCGGCATGAACGGGATTACCGCCTGCAAGTTGATTAAGGAGGAAATGCCCGGCACAAAGATTATCGCACTGACCATCCACGACCAGGAGGAATACTTATTTGAGCTGATCCGGTCGGGTGTGTCTGCCTACCTTTTAAAAGACGTGAGTCCGGATAAATTGCTGGAAACTATTTTCGGCGTAACCCGCGGGGAGTCTTTTCTTTCCCCCCGGCTGGCGGCAAAAGTCTTTCAAGAATTCAACCGCCTGGCGGGTGGTCCGGAAACTGTTTTAACCAACCGGGAGTTGGAGATCCTCCAGTTGCTCGCCCGGGGGGAAAGCAACAAAAGGATTGCCCAGAAGCTTTTCATCAGCGAAAAGACGGTGAAAAACCACCTCACCAATATCTTTCAAAAGCTGAATGTAAACGACCGCACCCAGGCGGTCCTTTACGCGATCAAAAACAAGCTGGTGCAGGTCTGACGACACCTGGTTTTTATGGCTTAGCTGGCGCGCCGCGGGGGCGCGTCTTTTATTTTTTGCACCGGGACGAAAGTCCCGGAAAAATTAAGACCAAAGGCACATTTGAAAATGAGCCGCCGGTTGGATGCGAAAAAAGTCAATTAATGGTAAGATAGCACGAAAAAGGCAGGTTGGTGTCTTTGATGATGAACTTGTGGATCCGCCTGATAAGGGAGGAAAGCGATCCGGAACTGGCCCGGTTCGGGTTGCTCCTGGTGCTGCTGGCGCTTGCCGCGGTCACGGTTTCAACGGTATTGAATTTGTAAAAAGAAAAGTTGCCGTTAGTGGCAACCTTCCAGGTCGAATTCCCGGGTTAGTTTGGAAAGCGCTCTTTTTTCAATGCGGGACACGTAGGAACGGGAGATTCCCAGCTTGCGGGCAATTTCCCTTTGCGTACGGTGTCCCCCGTTCCCCAGGCCGAAACGGAGTTCCAACACCTTTTTTTCGCGTTGGGTGAGCTGGGTGAGCTTATCCAGGATGCGTTTTTGTTCGAACAGGTTTTCTACCGTTTCCGGAACCACTTCCGGGTGGGTGCCGAGCACGTCGATTAAGGATATCTCGTTTCCTTCCTTGTCGGTGCCGATGGGGTCGTAAAGGTAAATTTCCGAACGAACTTTTTTCATAAAACGCAAATGCATTAGAATTTCGTTTTCAATGCAACGGGCGGCGTAGGTTGCCAGGCGGGTGCCTTTATCGGGATTATACGTATTGATGGCTTTAATTAATCCGATGGTGCCGATGGAGATGAGGTCGTCGGGGTCTTCCCCCGTACCGTCAAATTTTTTCACAATGTGCGCGACCAGGCGTAAGTTCCGTTCGGTTAAAATGTTCCTGGCCTTTTCATCTCCCCTGGACAGCAGTTCGAGATATTTCGCTTCTTCTTCTTCGGAAAGGGGTTGCGGGAAAGTATTGCTGGCAATGTACGAAACCAAAAGCAGCAACCCATTGACCAGAGAAATGAGCGCCAGAGCCCAAAAGCCGGGCAGCACTGTGTCACCTCCCACAAAAACCATTGCAATTCATCATATGGGGAAATCTTTGCCGGTGTGCTTGTCTTAAAAAAATTATATTTTCTTGTCTAAAAAAGAGGAACTTTTGGATTAATTGTGGAAAGGGTAAAATATGGCAGGCCAATTGCTTTACCGTACAATTAAAAAATTTTAATAAATTTTTAATGAAAATCTTTGCAAAAAATGAAGGATTATGCTGGGTCGTGTCGTATTCATGTTATATATAACTTAAGAAAAAAATGGGCATGTTTCCACTTATATGATAGTTGCCCTGGGGTAAACTTCTCGAAAGGGAAGGGCACAAAGCCACGGGCCTAAAGCCGGGCACTCACCGGTGCAGTAACGACAAGAAAAGCAACCAATGGGCACCACGTGGGAAAGCTTCCCTATCCCTGGTGCCTGTTGCCCGTCAAGGTAAGCAGGGATTGCGGTAAGTGCCGGGTTAGGGTAGCCGGGTTGCGGTAACAAGACTTTGCCTTCTTTCCTTTTCGGGGAGGAAGGCACTTCTTTATATGTTAATACGTTGCTATGGTTTAAATTTTAGGGGTCTTACGAAAAAATGATCTAAAAAAAAAAGGGGGGGGCCGCCGGTGAATCTTTTCGCGAACACAATCCTGCAGGTTCTGCAAAAACAGCTTGACGTTTCGGCGCTCACGCAGAAAGTAATCGCAGATAATATAGCGAATGTAAATACTCCCGGTTTTAAGAAGTCGTCGGTGCGTTTTCTGGACGAATTAAAAAAAGCGCTGGCTTCCCAAGCGCTTCCTTTGCGTACCACCCATCCCCGGCACATCCCGTCCGTAGTGCCTTTAACCCGGGTGGAGCCCATGGTGGTAAAAGAGGAGGAAACCACCATGGGCTATAACCAAAACAATGTCGATATAGAGCAGGAAATGGTAAACCTGGTGGCCAATACCCTGGCTTACCAGGCAGCCACCCGGGCCCTCGGCGATCGGCTGGCTCTCCTGGGCTACGTAATCAGAGGGAGGTAACCGCCAATGCCTCTATTTGAATCATTCGGCATAAGTGCGTCGGCCTTAACGGCCAACCGGTTATGGCTGGATCTCATTTCAAATAATATCGCCAACATGCATACGGCCGGTCGTCCAGGCGACCCGGCCGCGCCCCTTTACCGTCGGAAGGTGCCCATTTTTGCTCAACAGTTACAACGGATGTTCAGCTCCGGGAACAAGGATTTTCCGGGGCAGGGGGTCAGGGTACGGGCGGTGATTGAAGATCCCGCCGCTCCCCGTATGGCTTACGAGCCTGATCACCCGCTGGCCGACCCGGTCACCGGGTACGTGGCTTACCCGAATATTAATCTGGCCAACGAAATGATTAACGCGATCGTGGCCACCCGGGCTTACGAAGCCAGCGTTACGGCGCTTAACGCGGCAAAAGATATGGCTCTTAAAGCGTTGGAAATCGGACGCGGATAAAAGGAGGGAAAAGCCGTGGAATTATTGCCGGTCTCCCCTTTGTCGCTGGCGGCCAACCCGGCGGCTAGCCCGGAGGAAAAACAAACGCCGGCTGCTTCTTTTGGCGAAATGTTGCAGAAAGCTTTGGGAGAAATCAACACCGCCCAGGTGAAAGCGGACCAGTTGCAGCTGAAGTTTATAACCGGGGAAGTACAGGATCTTCACCAGGTGGTTATTGCCATGGAAGAGGCCAGACTGCTGATGTCGCTGGCGGTAGAAGTCAGGAACCGCGTGGTGGAGTCTTATCAGGAAATCTCCCGGATGCAAATATAAGCTCCAGGCCCAAAGCAGGCAGGCACAAAGGCACAAAGTAAAAAGACGTAAAAACCAAAGACGCGTAAAGTAGCCGGTAAAAACTTTTTTGAGGGAGCTTCTTATCTAACAATGAATCCCAGTACAGCGATCAACGGTCTGCAGGAGCGCTGGGGGGCCATGCCCCGGGCGCAAAAAATTCTGGCTGCCTTGGCTGCAGTAGGATTGGTGCTGGCTGTTGTTTATTTGGCAATGGTTATTTTGAAGCCGGATTTTGCTCCGTTGTTCACCGGTTTAGAGCCCAAGCAGGCCGGGAAAATTGCTGATGAACTAAAAGCCCTGAAAGTTCCTTACCGGTTGAGCGAGCAGGGAAAAACCATCGAAGTGCCCAGGGACCAGGTTTACGACCTGCGGATTAAACTGGCCAGTAAAGGAGTGCTGTACGAGGCGGGCCCCGGTTTTGAATTGTTTGACCAGCAGAAGTTCGGGGTAACCGATTTTGAGCAGCAGGTCGGGTACCAGCGGGCCTTGCAGGAAGAGTTGCGCCGGACCATCGTGCAGATGGAAGGCGTGGAGCAGGCCAGGGTGCACCTGGTGATGCCCAGGGAGAGCTTGTTTTTGGACAAGCAGGTAACCCCTTCCGCCTCCATTGCGCTGAAGCTAAAACCCACGGCCGAATTAAAGCCGGAGCAGGTGCAGGGAATCGTTGATCTGGTCGCGGGCAGTGTCCAGGGGATGCAGCCGGAAGATGTACACATCATCGACATGCAGGGCAACGTGCTTACCGACCAGCTGGCTTTAAGGGACGAACGGGCCAGGCTGACGCGCCTGACGATGGATCAGTACCAGATCAAAAGGGCCTTTGAAAAAGATTTGGAACTGCGGGTAACCCGGATGCTCACCCAGGTTTTGGGACCCCGCAAGGCAGTGGCCATGGTTACGGCGGATCTGGATTTCGATAAAAGGAAATCTACGGTCACAACCGTTCAGCCCGGCCAGATTTTGAGCCAGCAGACCACGAACGAGCAGGGATCGGGCACCGGCGGAGCGGCCGGGGCGCCGGGGACGGACACCGCCCTGCCGGGGGGAACGGTTCCCGGACTGGCGGGTGGCGGAGGCTCCCAGTATTCAAAACAGCAGACGACTACCAATTACCAGCTCGGCAGCCAGCAGGAAACGCTGGAGGTTTCCCCGGGAAATTTGCGCCGTTTGTCGGTGGCGGTGGTTTTGGACGGTGCATACGACGACGCGCAACGTCAACAGATTACCGAGATGGTGAGCGCTGCAGTAGGTGCCCAGGAAGGCCGGGGCGATCAGGTAAATGTCTCCAGCATGCCCTTTGATACAACGTATCTCGAGGAAGCCAGGCGGGCGATGGAAGAAGTTAAAAAACCGCCGCTGCAAGAATTGCTCAACCAGTGGCCGGTACTGGCGGGCGCCGGGGCCGTTCTGCTGGGGCTGCTTCTGCTGCTGATCCTGCTCCTGGTCGGGCGCCGGCGCAGGCGAGCCGCCGTTCTTGAAGAAATCGCCAAAATGGCGGAAGTTGCCCCCCCGCCGGCGGTGGAAGCACCTACCATAAAGGCTCCGCAGCCGCCCGAAATGTTGAAACATCTGCGTCAGATGGCTAGAGAGAAGCCTTCGGAAGTGGCCGAGGTGCTCAAGCTCTGGTTGAAGGAGTAAGCGCGTATGGCCAGGTTAAATGGTTTTCAAAAAGCGGCGACCGTTTTGATTGCCCTGGGGGCCGATCTCTCGGCGCGGGTATTGAAGCACCTTCCCGACGAAGAGATTGAACAGGTCAGCCAGCAAATCTCGTTGATGGAGAACATTCCGAAGGAAGTGCAAGCCGCGGTAATCGAAGAGTTTCTGGAAATGAGCCAGGCCCGGGAGTATTTAATGCACGGCGGGTATAAGTACGCCAAAGAGGTGCTGGAAAAGGCCCTGGGCCCCCAGAAAGCCGAGGAGATTTTGAATAAAGTGGCGGTCACCATCCAGAACATTCCGTTTAGCTCGCTCCGGCGCACCGACGCCAAGCAACTGTTCAGCTTTATCCGGGACGAACACCCCCAAACCATCGCACTCATCTTGACGTACTTAATACCGGAGCAGGCGGCGCTGATCCTGTCCTCGCTACCCCCTGAAAAACAAAGCGACGTGGCCAGAAGGGTGGCCGTTATGGAGCGCATTTCCCCGGAAGTGGTACGGGAAGTGGAAAGGGTCCTGGAGAGGAAGCTGTCCATGGTGGCCCAGCAGGACCAGACCGTCGGGGGTTTAAAGACGCTGGTCAACATCTTGAACAGGGTGGACCGGAGCACGGAAAAAACGATCCTGGAGGAACTGGAGGTCTCCGATCCCGACCTGGCCGACGAAATCAGAAAGCAAATGTTTGTCTTTGAGGACATCGTTAAGCTGCACGATACGGCCATCCAGCGCGTATTGCGGGAAGTGGACACCAAAGACCTGGCCCGGGCCATGCGGGGAGCCAACGAGGAAGTCAACGAGCGGATCTTCAAGAACATGTCCAAGCGGGCCGCCGACATGCTGCGCGACGAGATTCAATATATGGGGCCGATCCGCTTAAGAGAAGTGGAAGAAGCCCAGCAGAAGATCGTGCAGATTATCCGCCGGCTGGACGAGACTGGAGAAATTATCATTGCCCGAGGTGGGGAAGATGCCATCCTTATTTAGGATTATCCGCGGGGTGGAGATCGGGCGGGACAGTATCTTGCCGCTGGTTATCCGGCGGGACTTTCCGGCGCCGCCGGAAAAGGACGCCGGCGGCAACGGCGCCGGGAAAACGGCGGGAGCGGACGAAGATATGCTGGCCCGTTACCGGGCGGGTGCAGCCGAAATCATTGCCCGCGCGCAGAAAGACGCGGAAAAAATCATCCGCGAGGCCCACGAGCAAGCTCTGGCCGCAGCTGAAAACCTGGCCAGGCGGGCTGAAGAAGAAGGGTATCAAAAAGGTTACGCCAGAGGTTACCAGGAAGGGCTGGACAGGGCGGCGGCCGACGGCCGGGCGATCCGGGAGGAAGCCAGGGACGTCCTTCGCCAGGCCAGGGAGGTCTGGCAGAAAACCCTGGAAGCCATGGAAAGCGAAATAGTGTCCCTGGCCCGGGAAATAGCGGAGAAAATCCTGGCCGCCCAGCTCACCCTGGACCCGCCCGTAGTGATGGCCATCGTCCGGGAAGCGCTGGAACTGGTTCGCAACAAAGAGCAGGTTGTGCTTTACGTAAACCCCGAAGAAGTTGAACTTGTCCGGCAAAACAACGAAGAATTGTTGCAGGTTCTCTCCCCCGAAGCAACCCTCCACATTATCGGCGATGCCGGTATTGAACGCGGGGGCTGCCGGGTGGAGACGGAAGACAGAAAGATCGAGGCCACTTTAAAAGAGCGCTGGCGGGCCATGCAGGAGGCTTTGCAGGCGTAAGAAGAAGGCACAGAGGCACAGAGGCGCAAAGGCACAGAGGGAACAGAGGTGCAGAGGGCAATAAGTCAGGTTCGGAAGTGAAAAGGGACGAAGGGCGAGGAAAAAAATGAGCCTACCCGAGGTAAATCTGGAAAACTGGCGTCAAAAAGTAAGGCAGGCAAGGATCTTGCGACCCACCGGCCAGGTGGTCAGGGTCATCGGCCTGACCGTAGAAGTTAAGGGGATCGCTGCCCGCGTAGGCGAGGTTTGCGATATTGTGGTCCCCGGCGAGGGAAACGTGGTGGCCGAGGTAGTCGGTTTTCGCGAGCGTTCCACTTTGCTGATGCCGCTGGGCGAATTAAGGGGTGTTTACCCGGGCTGCCACGTCGTCCCGCGCGGCAAAAGCCTGGCCATCAGGGTCAGCGATGCCTTGCTGGGCAGGGTTTTGGACGGCTTGGGGCACCCTCTCGATAATCGGAACGGGGTGAAAAACGGGATTGATTTTCCGGTCGACAACAAGCCTCCCAATCCCCTGGAAAGGCGCCGGATTAAAGAGGTCATGGCCACCGGCGTGCGCGCTATCGACGCCTTCCTTACCTGCGGCCGGGGCCAGCGCATCGGCATCTTTTCCGGCAGCGGCGTGGGCAAGAGCACCCTTTTAGGAATGGTGGCCCGCTTCAGCGCGGCGGACGTGAACGTCATCGCGCTGGTGGGCGAGCGAGGCCGGGAGGTGCGCGATTTTATCGAGGGCGACCTGGGCGAGCAGGGTCTGGCCCGCTCGGTGGTGGTGGCCGCCACTTCCGACCAGCCGGCGCTGGTCAGGTTGAAGGCCGCTTTCGTGGCCAGCGCCATTGCGGAGTACTTCCGGGATCAGGGTAAGGACGTGCTGCTGCTCATGGATTCGGTAACCCGCTTCGCCATGGCGCAACGCGAAGTGGGTCTGGCCATCGGCGAGCCCCCTTCGACCAGGGGATACACGCCATCCGTTTTTGCCCTGCTGCCCAAGCTGCTGGAGCGCTCCGGCATGAGTCCGCGCGGTTCAATTACCGCCTTTTACACCGTCCTGGTGGAGGGCGACGATCTGAACGAACCGATCGCCGATGCGGTGCGCGGTATTTTGGACGGGCATATTGTCCTTTCCCGCGAGCTGGCCGCCCGCAACCATTACCCGGCTATTGACGTTTTAAACAGCGTCAGCCGGTTGATGCCGGAGATTGTTTCCGCGGAACATTTCCGCCAGGCGGGAAGACTTCGGGATTTGCTGGCCATTTACCGCCAGGCGGAAGATCTCATTAACATCGGCGCCTACGTTTCCGGGTCCAACCCGAAGATAGATGAAGCGATTCGCTATTATGACGGGATCACCGGTTTTCTCAAGCAGGACATGTCTGAAACGTCAGCCTACGCAGACACTCTGGGTCAACTGCAAAGTCTTGCCAGGTAGGAGGGATGACCTACGCGCAGATTTACCTTTCGGTTGGAGCCGGTCTTAAAGCACCGCCGGGCCCTGGAAGAGCAGGCCGCAGCCGCGCTCGCGCAGGCCCAGCGGGAGTTCATCTGCTGCCGGGAGAACCTGCTGAAAACCAGGGCGCTCCTGCAAGAAACGTTTGCCGAAACGGAGCCCGGCAGGTTTGATGTGGTCTCCGGGTTGCAGATGAGTCTTTACCGCGAGCACCTTACCTTCACCCGCAACTGCCAGGAAGAGGAGGTGAAAAAAGCAGGCGCCAGGGTGGAAGAATGCCGTTCGACCGCCGTTGAGAAAAGGCGGGAAAAGCTGGTGCTGGAGAAGCTGCGGCAAAAAAAGTATGCTGCCTACTGCGCAGAGATGAACGGAGTAGAACAAAAGGAGTACGATGAGCAGGGAACCCAAAGAGCAGGATATAACAGCCGTTTATCATTTATGCATCAAGGGGGTGATTAGTTGCAGGTCTATCCAGTAGAAGCAGAAATAAAATGGGAGCCGGTCCCTGGCAAGCTTAATCCAGCAGGGCAGGATGATTTTTTAGATATTTTAATGTCCTTGATCTGCGAATGTTTTAAGCAAGTTGATTCGGTACAAAATTTACCGGGGCTTTCCACCGGCAGTCAACTTCCGGAAGAAAGAAAAGGCCGGGCAATTCCTGAAAACCTGTCGAAAGATTGTGTTCGGCGGGCAGGAGTGATTCTGGGGTTGCCGGATCGAAAGTTTTTTCTCGTCTGGGAAGAAGCAGATTTCGCGAAAACTTCTCCAGCATTGGTGAGCAATCTGCCGGAGAATGATGTTTGCCGGTTGGCCGAAGTAATTCCGGCTTTGCCGGACCAAAGGTTGTCTGCTGCTCAAAAAGAGGCAGATTCAATAGCATCAACAGCAGTTATTTCAGTACCGGTAAATGATGCAAATGAAGCAGGTGCAGCCGTAGAATGTGGTAATAATAATGTTCTGGCAGAGGGGCAGCAAAAGCTTGTTCCCGGGACGAGTACGGCGTCGCCTGATCATGAATCGTCCGTTATTTTTGGAAGCACAGGTAAAACGGCGGGGGCACCCGGGAACCAAAAGAGTGATGATTTATTTTTGAATCTTGCCGCTACCGGGTTTGTTCGCGTTATGCGGCAGCCTGCCCGGGAAAGTATTTTGGTAAAGGTCATTGAAGATTTGCCTGTCCCGGGTGATGAGTTGCCGAATCAGTTCAGGCCGGTGAAAAGTGAATCAGCGGACATACAGGATTTTTTGCACCAGGGTAGCGTTCTGCCGTCAAAAACTACTTTCCAAAGCACAACGCAGTCAATAACGAACGGGGCAATTGTCCAAAAGGACGGTATCTCTTTTTTAGCGGAAGAGGTCGGGAATTTAAGTGCTCGTCCAGGTAGTGAGTTGGCTGACAAGGATAAGGTTACTCAGACGTTGCAGGTTGAATTTAATCGCGACCCTGTTTCCCCGGATGGGAACCTGGTTACGCTAAAGCCCGGGGGCGGCGTTGTTCATTCGTTGCCGCCAAACGCAACGTTAATTGCGGCTCAGGTGGTCTCGGCCATCCGTCAAGTTGTTGCCGGGCGTGCGCAAACTATGCTCAGGGTAAAACTGGAGCCGGAGCAGTTGGGTGAAGTGACGATCCTTTTAACTTATAGCAAAGGCAAGCTCAACGCCAGCTTTTACACAACAACTCATTTGGCGAAAGAAGCAGTGGAGGCTTCTTTTCCCCATTTGCGCGAGATCCTGGCCGGCCACAATATTCGCCTGGAAAATGCGACGGCCCAAATTAACTCCGGCCATGAGCACGCCGGAACAGAAAGTTATTCCCCGGACGGGTATTCCCGGGAAAACTTTTTCACCGGACGTTTTCCGGCGGGCGAAACCCATCTTTCCCAGGAGGCCGCTGTTATCCCGGATGGCAAGATTGCAAACATTGCGCAGGGTGGCTTAAACAAACTCATTTAAACAAGACTTGTAAGGAGGGATTTTATGGAGGTAGGTTATGCTGCCGGAGTAAATAATTATCCGGGTCAGGCAGCTGTTCCGGCAAGCCCCGGCACACTCAGTAAAGATGCGTTTTTGCAACTGCTGGTTGCCCAGCTCAAGTACCAGGATCCGATCAATCCTCAAGGCAGCGAAGATTTTGTTAACCAGCTGGTGCAGCTGAGTACCGTCGAGCAATTGTATAACCTTTCCCAGGGAATGAATCGTCTATTGGAACTTTCGCAACTTAGCGAAGCTGTCTCGCTGGTAGGCCGGGTGGCTACCGTTAAAGGAAATGATGAAAGCCTTTTATCCGGGGTGGTGGAAAAAGTAGGTTTAGCCGAGGGAAAGATTTATCTTTATATTGAAGGCAAAGCTTTTGAATTGAGCCAGCTGACCGAGGTGCGGTAGGAAACGAGAACATGAGTTGATTTAAAGAAGTTCATGAATTAAGGAGGAGAAAAAATGATCAGATCACTTTATTCCGGAGTTTCCGGCTTGCGCAACCATCAGATCAGGATGGATGTTATTGGCAACAATATTGCAAATGTGAATACCACCGGCTTTAAAGGCAGCAGGGCAAATTTTCAGGATGTTTTGAGTCAGACTATCCGCCCGGCAGGCGGTCCGGGCACAAACTATGGTTCGACCAATCCCTCCCAGGTAGGACTGGGCATGTCTCTTGCCGGTATCTCCACTAACATGGGACAGGGAGCTTTGCAGAATACGGGGCGTACGTTAGATGTGGCTATCCAGGGCAATGGATTCTTTGTTGTTCAGAAACCAGATGGCAATCGTTACGCCACTCGTGAGGGGATCTTTTTTGTTGATAGTCAAGGTTATTTGGTAAATTCTAATGGTTATTTTATATGCGATTCTTCCGGAACCAGCATCCAGGTAACCACCGACCCCAACACACTTGAAACCATAGCTATTTCAGATACTGGAGAAATCAAGGTTAATGGAAGCACAATAGCTCAAAGAATTGGGCTCGCCTTTTTCCCTAACCCGGAAGGCCTTGAAAAGATAGGCCAGAATTTATATAGGGCTACCGATGCGTCAGGTGGTAACAGTTCAGGTAGTATTGACACGAGCAATATTAGTGCACCCGGCACAACCGGCACGGGAATAGCCAATACACGCCTTGCTTCCGGCTATCTGGAAATGTCCAACGTGGACTTAAGTGAAGAGTTCACCAGCATGATCGTTACCCAGCGCGGGTACCAGGCCAACGCCCGGGTGATCACCGTGTCCGATACGCTCTTGCAGGAACTGGTGGATTTGAAACGTTAAAGGGAAACCTGATTTGAGTTGTTGAGTGGCTCCCTTTTTGTGCTTTAATCCTGACGCCCTGCCCATTTATTACTGACCGTGGGCGTCTGAAATGGTTGGGTGAAAAATGCCTGTAAGGAAGGAAAGACAAAAAAATAATCAAGACAAGTCCCAAAAAACCAGGGGCCCAATGCACCTGCTGGTGTTTTTGCTCCTGGCGGTTGTCCTGGGGGGCGGGCTGGCTTACGGCGCCCTGCGCTATTTTCATTTCCTTCCTCCGGCGACTGAAGCCGCCGCACCCCGCCCGGAGCCGACGGAAAAGCTGGACCTCGGGGACAAGGTGGTTAACCTGGCCAACGGCGAATCCGGGCGTTACTTGCGAGTGCGGGTTGTTCTGGAGTACCCCGCGCAAAAGAAGTTGGTTGAAGAGATCAAAGACAAGCAACCGATGATCACCGAAAAAGTGCTCAACGTTTTTCGGAGCAAAAGAGCAGAAGAGATTTTGCCGGTAAAATACCAGGAAGCAATTAAGGAAGAGATTTTAAGGGTCATCAACGGGGAGCTGCAGCACGGGAAGTTGATCCAGGTTTATTTTACCGATTTCCTTGTGCAGTAGGTTGCTGTCGATATACGGAAAGTAAATGCAGAACGAAAGGTGTCATAAAGGATGACGGAAGAAGAGATCCGCGAATTTTTAAGCAGCCTGGAAGTTAAAAAAACGGAAGTAAAAAAGGTGCAGTTTCCCGAGCTTGTTTCCCCGCCGGGGTTGGCGCGCCTGCGGATCGCGTTTGAATACCTGGGCGAAATACCGGTCCTGGTGGAGGCGCAACTCGGTCAGGCCATGCTGAAGATCAAAGACATTATTGCTCTGCAAGAGGGTTCGGTCATCGAACTTGATAAAGCGGCGGGAGAATCGGCAGATGTGCTGGTCAACCATCAACCTTTCGCCCGGGGCGAAATAATTGTAATCGGCAACAGCTTTGGCATCCGCATCGACAGTATTTACGAGGCACAGAAGGTATAGGTGGCCTCCCATGGATCAGGAAATGTTTTGGGCAATTGTTCGCCTGGTGATTTTCCTGCCGGTGGTAACCGCCCTCGCCTATTTCACCGTTAAGTACGGGCTGGCCAGGCGGCGGTGGTTGTTTGGAACGCGCCGGTACATGCGGGTGATGGAGCAGTTGCCCTTCGGGCCGCGGGCGGGAATCAGCCTGGTGCAGGTAGGACGGGAGTATTTCCTGATCGGTTTTCACGACGGCAAGATCACCTTGCTCAAGGAATTTGACCAATTGCCGGAGGAGCTGCCGGCAGCGCTCTGGCCGGGGGAAGATCTTTGGGAAAAGTTGGGCCGAACAGGCGGTCCCGGGCTGCTTCAGAAATTGTTCAAGGAAAAAAGAAGCCATTTCAGACAAAAAAAGTGAAGAGGCCCAAAGAGGAAGTGCAAAACAAACTTTTCTTCCGGAAGTACCCGAAACAGAAAGAAATCCTGGCCCTGCTCGGCTTGGTCCTCGCCGCTTTATTTCTTTGGCCGCCCGGGGCGGGGGCGCAGCCGTTGCCGGGCATTGACTTGCGCATCACCCCTACGGACAACCCGGCGCAGGTGGTCGATACCGTCAAACTTTTGGTGCTGCTCACCATTCTTTCCCTGGCGCCGGCGTTTCTGGTGATGGTCACCAGCTTTACCCGGATTATCGTGGTTTTGTCTATTTTACGCAGCGCCCTGGGAATCCAGCAAACGCCGCCCAATCAGGTGTTAATCGGCCTGGCCCTGTTTTTAACCTTTTTTATCATGGCGCCGGTTTTCCGGCAGATCAACGAGCAGGCTCTGCAGCCTTATCTAAACAATCAGCTGACCCAGGAACAGGCATGGGAAGCGGGTTCCCGGCCCCTTCGCGATTTTATGCTGCGGCAAACCAGGGAAAAGGACCTGGCCCTTTTCGTTGAACTGTCCGGCGCGCCCAGGCCACGCAACCCGGACGACGTGCCTTTCACGACGGTGGTGCCGGCTTACGTGATCAGTGAACTCAAAACTGCTTTTCAAATGGGTTTTTTGTTATACGTACCGTTTTTGATTATCGATATGGTGGTGGCCAGCGCTTTGATGTCGATGGGGATGTTTATGCTGCCCCCGGTAATGATCTCCCTGCCTTTTAAAATTTTGCTTTTTGTGATGGTCGACGGCTGGTACCTGGTTGTAAAGTCTCTTATGGAGAGTTTCCGTTAAAGTGCGCCAAAGGGGGAGGGGAGCAAAATTTCCGATACCTTGATTATCCAAATTGCCCGGGAGGCAATCTGGCACGTGCTCCTGCTTGCCCTGCCCGTATTGGGCGTTTCCCTGCTGGTGGGCCTGGTCATCAGCGTGTTGCAGGCCACCACCCAGGTTCAAGAGCAATCGCTGACCTTTGTACCGAAGATTGTTGCTGTTTTCGTCACTCTGGCGGTGCTGGCGCCCTGGCTGATGAAAGTCATGCTGAACTTTACCACCCGGCTCTACGCCAGGCTGCCGGCAATAATGCAATAACGCAGGATCGGGAGAGCGGCGTTTTGCTGAACTTCGAACAGATTGCGGGTTTTCTGCTCGTCTTTACGCGGATAAGCACATTTTTAGCGGCCGGACCGCTGTTCTGGCTGCCCAACCTGCCCCGGCCGGCGAAGGCAGGGTTTGCTTTCGTTCTTGCTGTTTTGCTTTTTCCGGTGGTGAAGATTCCGGCGCCGGCTTTTCCGGGGGGGCTGTGGGGTTACGGCCTGGCTATCGCGCAGGAAGCCTGCGTGGGCCTGCTCCTCGGCTTTATCTGCAGCCTGGTTATGCACAGCCTGACTATTGCCGGGCAGTTGATGGATATCCAGATGGGGTTTTTCATGTCCTATATCTTTGATCCCACCACCGGTACGCAGGCGACAATTGCGTCCAGGTTTCTCTTTTTGCTCGGGATGGTGCTCTTTTTCATCCTGGACGGTCATCACGTGCTGCTGGCCGGGCTGGCCAGAAGCTACGCCCTGGTGCCGGTGCTGGGCGCCGCTTTCAAAGGCGCTGCTGCGCTTGCGGTGATTCGCGTTTTTGCCCAAATGATCGCTCTGGCGGTGCAGATTGCCGCCCCGGTAATCGCGGTGGTGTTAATCATCGACATCTGCCTGGGCATCCTGGGACGCACGTCGCCGGAAATGAATATTTTTATGCTTGGCTTTCCTGTGAAAGTAGGAATTGGGATTTTTATTTTAAGTGTGCTGGTTCCCTTGTTAGGGGTAGTTTTTCGTTCCCTGGTGAAGATGATGGAACGTGATTTACTGCTCATTATGAAGGGGCTCGCTTGAACCGATGGGTTACCATGACTCCGCGCAACAAAAAACAGAAGCGCCAACCCCCCGGCGCTTGCAAGAGGCCCGGCGCAAGGGGCAGGTGGCGAAAAGCCGCGATTTTTCGGCGGCGGTTGTGCTGATGGCGGCGGTGCTTTTAAGTTACCTGCTGCTGAACACTGCATTGGCAGACTGGGAGCGCCAGCTGAACTGGTATTTCGGGAATTGCTTAAGTTTTGCTTTAAGTGAGCGCGGTTTGATCGGGGTTTTTTTTGAGTCCCTGTGGTTTGTTATCTGGATGTTTTTGCCTTTCATTCTGATCCTGGTGGGCGCGGCCCTGGCTGTGCACCTGCTGCAGACGGGTTTTATCTTTGCCCCCGACATTATTAGTCCGTCAATCGAAAGGCTCAATCCAATCAATGGGCTGCGCCGCATTTTCAGCCTGCGCAGCTTGGCCGAACTGGTGAAAAGCGCTTTGAAAGTGGTGATTGTGGCCGCGGTAAGCTTTTATGTCGTCAGGGCCCACCTGCCGGTCCTGTTGCTGGTTTTCAGCCGGGCTCCTGGGGCGGCCTTCGCTACGGTGGCAAAGTCGCTTTTGGATGTTGCGGCGGCAGCCGGCGGCGCTTACCTGGTTCTTTCCCTGGGGGATCTCCTTTACCAGCGCTGGGAGCATATCCGGGGCCTGCGGATGACCAGGCAAGAGGTTAAAGAAGAACTGAAACATACGGAAGGCGATCCCCTGGTGAAATCCTGGCAGCGCCGCCGCCAGCGGCAAATCGCCATGAACCTGATCCGCGCCGAAGTGCCGCGGGCGACGGTGGTGGTGACCAACCCCGTCCGCCTGGCCGTCGCTCTCCGTTACGAAGAAAAAGAAATGGAAGCTCCTGTAGTCACCGCCAAAGGAGCGGGCGACCTGGCTCAACAGATCAGGAAAATTGCCGCGGAAAACAACGTTCCGGTGACAGCCAATCCTGAGGTGGCCCGCATCCTTTACTACCAGGTGGAAATCGGGCAACAGATCCCGGTGGAGCTGTACCAGGCCGTGGCGGAGATCCTGGCCTTTGTTTACAGGTTGAAGGGTAGAAAAGTTATTTGAACTCAAACACCCGATTAGGCTCCGATGTTGCTTTTTGCAGCACCAATGGAGTATGAAAATAGGCGGCCCGCCGTTCGATTTGCCAGGAGCGACCCGGCACTCAGCCTAGACTAACTCGTGTTTATATTCAGTGGTGTCCAATCTAAAACAGGCATGGAAATATTGAGTAACATTTCGGAAAAGCTGAGTGCCGGGCTAAAGGCGCCGGTAACGAGACATCCGGCACTCACTGGCTGTCAGGTTGCTTCGTTATCGGCCGGTGCCGTTTGAGACAGTAGAACAATAAGCATACTGAGTGCCGGTGAGTGCCGGACAGGTGAGGCAAGCGAACCGGCAGAGCGAAACGCGCAGATCAACTGGCGCAAAGAGGCCAACCGGAAACGCCGAATCAAACTTTCGGTAGAACAATAATGGATCGCGCGCATTTTGCAGCGCTGCCTGGTTCGCTCCGAACCAAGCCCCGGCACTCAGCATCTGGCACTTTTAGTCTCATTGTTTCAATGAGCTTTACCCAGTAGCGGATTATAAAACAAAGCTTGCGTCTAAGCTGAGTGCCGGGTCGGCCCGAAGCATCGGAGCGACGGCAAACGAACGGCGGGCGGAAGCCCAATAATCAGAGTAGAGCGAGCCGGACTAATTCCAGCCCGATTACGGATAGCTTTTGAAGGAGGCACTTGCTGACAATGCCATCCCCAATCCCGGCGCAATTCCGCAAACGCCTTAGATCAAATACCGACCTGGCCATCGCCGGCCTGATCGTGGGCATCATCCTGATGATCATCATTCCCATGCCCCCGCAGGCGCTGGATATCTTGCTGTCCGTCAGCATCACCCTGGGGCTGGTCATCCTTTTGATCACCATGTTCACCACCGAACCGCTGCAGTTTTCCGTTTTTCCGGCGCTGTTACTGGTGACCACCCTTTACCGGCTGGCCCTGAATATCTCTTCCACCCGCCTGATCCTCGGCCAGGCTTACGCCGGGAAGGTCATCGACGCCTTCGGGCACGTCGTGGTCAGCGGCAATTATATTGTCGGTTTCATTGTCTTTATCATCATTACGGTGATCCAGTTCGTGGTCATCACCAGCGGGGCCGGTCGGGTGGCCGAAGTGGCGGCCCGCTTTACCTTAGATGCAATGCCCGGTAAGCAGATGAGCATTGACGCAGAGTTTAACGCCGGACTGATCAGCGAGCCGGAGGCCCGGGAAAAAAGGCGCCGCCTGCAGCGGGAAGCGGATTTCTTCGGCGCCATGGACGGGGCCAGCAAGTTTGTGCGCGGCGACGCCATCGCCGGGGTGATCATCACGCTGGTCAATATCATCGGCGGCCTAGCCATCGGCACCTTGCAAAAGGGGATGCCCGTGCCGGAAGCAGTCAAGACCTATACTATCCTGACTATCGGCGACGGGTTGGTTACCCAAGTTCCTGCCGTGCTTATTTCCACGGCGGCGGGCATTCTGGTGACCCGGGCCACCTCCGACGCCAACTTCGGCACGGAGTTGTCCCGCCAGTTCACGGCTTTTCCAAAGATCCTTTTCCTGGTGGCGGGGATTCTTTTCTTGCTGGCCCTGATCCCGGCCATGCCCCACGTTGTGCTCCTGGCGCTTGCTGCCGGGACCGGCCTGTTTGCCTATAACTTAAGCCAGGCCAGGCAGCGTTTTGAATATACCCGCCAGGAAGCCCTGGTCAAGCAGCAGATGCAGGAGAAAAGCAAGCAGCCGGAAAATGTGGCCACTTACTTCCAGGTGGACCCCCTCCAGATCGAGATTGGCTATAACCTCATCCCCCTCACCGACGAGAGCCAGGGCGGCGACCTGCTGGCCCGCCTGGCGGCGGTGCGCCGGCAGTGTGCGCTGGAGCTGGGGATTTACGTACGGCCCATCCGGATCAGGGACAACCTGAGCTTGCCCCCCAACAGCTATATCTTCAAATTGCGCGGGGAACAGAGTGCTTCCGGCGAGTTGTTGCCCGGCTATTACCTGGCCATGGACCCCACCGGGCAGGTTAAGGATGTCCCGGGAATTCCCACCAAAGAACCCACGTTTGGACTGCCGGCCTGGTGGGTGCCGGCCGGTGAAAAGGAGAAGCTGGAAATGGCCGGTTTAACGGTGGTCGATCTTTCTACCGTTTTGGTTACGCACCTCACGGAGTTTATCAAGGCAAACGCTCACGTGCTTTTGGGGCGCCAGGAAGTGAAGGAGCTGCTGGAGGCCGTAAAAGAAAAAGACCCGGCGGTGGTTGAGGAGCTGACCCCTGATTTGCTGTCGCTGGGAGAAATCCAAAAGGTTTTCCAGAACCTGCTGAAGGAAGGCATTCCCTTGCGCGACCTGGTGACCATTGGCGAGGCTCTGGCCGACGGCGCCCGGATGTCCAGGGACACCGATTTTTTGACCGACCACGTCCGCAGCACTTTGGCCCGGACCATCAGCCGGCTTTATTTGAGTCCGCAAAACAAGCTGGAGGTGATCACTCTCCACCCTAAGCTGGAGCAGTTGCTCATCGATTCCATCCAGCAAACCCAGCTGGGCGCCTACCCGGTACTGGAGCCGGGGCTGGCGCGGCAAATTCTGGAGAAGATCAAGGTCGCTGCCGAAAAAATGATCCAGCGCACCGGGAAAGCGGTCGTTTTATGCTCCCCGCGCGCGCGGCTGCCCCTGCGCAGGCTTACGGAACGCTACCTGCCGGGCGTGGCGATCTTATCCTTGAACGAAATTATGCCGAATATAGAAGTAGAGGTGGTCGGGACGGTGAATGAGCAGACATGAAAATTAAAAAGTACATTGTCCGGGAAATGCAGGAGGCGATGCAGTTAATCAGGGAGGATTTGGGCCCGGAGGCGGTCATCATCAGCAGCTACCCTTTGCCGCGCAGGGGTTTAAGAGACTTTTTCAACCCGCGCCAGCTGGAAGTTACGGCCGCCGTGGACGATTCCGAAAGCCCCGTTTTCCGAAGGTTTTCCTTTGCACAGAAGCGGATTGCGCCTTCTTCCGGCGGTTTTTTACCGGTCCGGGAGGAAAAGTATGGCCAGCGATTTAATAATATTTTAAGACAGAGGGAGTTTGGCATGAATTATCTGGAAAACTGGCGCCGGCGTCTTCAGGCGATGGATGTGGAGGAAAAAATTATTAGCCTTCTTTTTGCTGATTTGCAAAAGGAAGTTCCCGAAAGCGACGTTCTCGATCCGGACGAATACGTCGGCCTGTTGATTAAAAAAAGAATCGTCGCCCTGGTGGAACCTGTATATAAGCGGGAGCAAAATCCTCCTCTCTGCTTTTTCGTCGGACCCACCGGGGTGGGAAAAACCTTTACGCTGGCCAAGCTGGCCACCAGGCTGGCCGCCCTGGAGCACAAAAGGGTGGCCCTGATCAGCGTGGGCGCCGGCCGCCTGCAAGCGGTTGAAGAACTCAAGGTGTTGACCCGGCCGGCTGCGCTTTCCGTCGAGGCGGTAACAACGCCGGCCGAGTTGGCGATTGCCGTCCGCAACCAGGTGGACAAAGACACGATCTTTGTCGACACGGAAGGCATTCCTTCCCAGAATGCCGCCCAAATGCTGCGGCTGAAAAGTTTTCTGGATGTGCTGGAACAGCCCAGAGACGTTTTTCTGGTGTTGAGTTGCCCCACCAGAAACAGGGACCTCTACAAAGTGATCACGGACTTCGGCCGGCTGGATTTTTCCCGGATTATCCTTACCAAGCTGGATGAAACGGAAACATACGGTTCCCTGCTCAACGCAGTATGTTATGCGGGCAGGCCGGTTGCCTATTTGGCCACCGGACTGGCTATTCCGGACGATCTCCGGCCGCTTGACCCGCGGAAACTGGCGGAGATCCTCCTCAAAGGGGCTCAGGAAGTGAATGAGCGGGCTTTTGAAATTAACCTCTGAGGATCGCTTTCCCCGGCAGGGGGCCAGGGTAATCGCCGTCACCAGCGGTAAGGGCGGGGTCGGCAAGACCAACCTGGTGGTCAACCTTTCCCTGGCCCTGGCGCGCCTGGGCAGGCGGGTAATTATTCTGGACGCCGACCTGGGCCTGGCCAACGCGGAAGTCCTCATGGGGGTTACGCCCCTTTATACGTTATTTGATTGCCTGTCCGGGAAGAAGGAAATTAATGAAATTTTAACGCCCGCACCCCTGGGAGTGCAAATTATTTCGGGCGGGTCGGGTTTTGTGGAACTGGCCAATCTGGACGGCCGGCAGCAGCAAAAAATTATTGATGCACTGTTTTTTCTTGACGAAGCCGACTTTGTGTTGATTGACACCGGGGCGGGGATTTCCCGAAATGTGCTGGGGTTTGTCGCGGCCGCGGAAGAAGTAATTGTTGTGCTCACCCCGGAGCCGACTTCGCTTACCGATGCCTACAGTCTGATCAAGATCCTGGCCAAATTTAAAGTCCACCGGCAGGTTATGCTGGTGGTCAACCGCGCCGCCGACGAACGCGAAGCGGCGGCTACCGTGAAAAGAATGGCGGCGGTGGTGGAGCGCTTTTTGGAGATGCAACTGGTTCACCTGGGTTCCATCTGCGAAGACCGGGCGGTTTTAAGGGCGGTGCGCGGACAGCGGCCGTTTGTCCTCTTCGAACCGCAAAGCAGACCGGCTTTAAATATCGAGTTCATGGCCCGGCGCCTGGCGAACGATGAGTGTTCTGTTCCGCAGGGAAAAACTTTTCGCGGTTTTGTGCAAAAAATCGTCCGTTTTTTCCGTTAGGGGGTCTTTTCCTTGCCAGTTTTGCCTGAACTCAAAATCCGGCAAAAAATTATGGTTACCCGGAAAGGGGAAAAACAATGGTTTTTCTCAACCATTCAAGATATCAGGGACGGGGAGTTATATATTGAGATCCCGCACCAGGGCGAAAGCGCTTTAGTGCTTTACCGGGGGGAAGAGGTAGACGTAAGGTTTTCGGCCGAGGGCGCCAGTTATGTTTTTTCTTCCCGCGTGATCGGCAAGACGCTGGACAGCATCCCGCTTTTTCGCCTGACGCCGCCCGAAAATGTCCAGCGCATCCAACAGCGCAACTTCGTGCGCTTGCCGGTGGCTTTGGAAGTGTTCTACGCTCTGCCGCCGGAAAAAAACCGCCGGCCCAGGTATAAGAAAGCGATCAGCAATGACCTAAGCGGCGGCGGTATGCGTCTGACCGTAAATGAACTCCTGGCGGAAGGCACCTTGTTAAACTTAAAGTTTTCTTTGCCTTTAAAAAAAGGGGTTAAAGAAATATCTGCCGCCGGTAAGGTTGTGCGCCGGTGGGCGTTCGAGACGGAAGGCGTGGTAACGTACCAGGTAGCTGTTGAATTTCAAGGAATAGGCCGGACCCAGCAGGATTATATTGTTAATTTCATCTTCAGCCGGATGGCCGAACAAGGGCGCTTAAAGAGATCCTAGCCCGGAATGGGAAGTGATGGCGTATGTCCAGCCCTCAACTTTTGGATCAGTACCAAAGAACCAGGAACGAGGATATAAAGCAACAGCTGGTGCTTTCCTACCTATGGCTGGTCAGGCACCTGGCGGGGCGGCTGGCCGTGAGATTGCCGGCGGCCATTAACCAGGAAGACCTGGAAAGCTGCGGCATCCTGGGCTTGCTGGAAGCCATTGAGAAATTTGACCCGGCGATGGGGCGGGATTTTGAAAGTTACGCCTACGTGCGCATCCGGGGTGCCATGCTGGACGAGTTGCGCCGGGTCAACTGGATACCGCGAACGATCTGGCAAAAACTGCAGGCAATCCGGGCGGCGCGGGAAAAGCTGGAAAATTCTATAGATGGGGTGAGCGAAGAAGCCGTCGCTCGCGAGGTGGGCTGGGAGGTGGCGGAAGTGCGGCGGCTGGATGCCCATTCCCGCCGGATTTACGCTGTTTCCCTGGATGAAATGGCGGCGACGGCGGGCGGGGAAACGGTTCGCCTGGGTGATATCATTCCGGATGAGACGAGCCCCGACCCGCTGGACCTGGTGACCGAAGAGGACAACCGGCAGCTGTTGGTGCAGGCCATTGAAAGCTTGAACGAAAAGGACCGGTTGATCCTGTCCCTGTATTACCAGAAGGGTTTGACCTTGAAAGAAATCGGTAAAATTCTGGAAGTATCCGAATCGCGCGTCTGCCAGTTGCACGGGCGCGCGTTGAAGAGGCTGCGTAAGAGGCTCGAAGAGTTGTCCCCGGGGAGTTAAGGAAGAGGAAGGACTAGAGTTGAGAATTTAGGAAGGGGGCTTGGAAATCGTGATCAGGGGGCTTTACACCGCCGGGGCGGGGATGGGCGTAGAACAGGCCCGCCTGGACGCCCTGGCCAATAACTTGCTTAACGCGACCACCAGCGGCTACAAAAAGGACCGGGTGGTGCAAACGCCTTTCCCCCAGCTTTTGTTGGTGCAAAGGCAGCAGGAAGCCATCGGTGGTTTACCCGCCCGGTGGGAATTCGTCGGCCTTTCCAACCAGGGGGCGGCGGTGCGCCGGGTGGTGACCGACTTTGTGTCCGGCATGATCCAGGAAACCGGAGGATTTAACGACCTCGCCCTGGCCAACCGGAATTGTTTTTTCACCGTAAGTGCGCCCACGCCTGAAGATCCCGCCCGGGAGTTGTATACCAGGGACGGTGCTTTTTCCATCGACGGGGAAGGGTACCTGGTGACTGTCCGGGGGGAAAGGGTGCTGGGGGAAACGGGACCTGTTTATATCGGGGAAGAAGGAATTTTTTCCGTGAGTGCGGAAGGGATTATAGCCACTCCCGGGCAAGGGGAAATAGACAGGCTTCGCCTGGTCGAGTTTGCCGATCCGGCGGTTTTAAATAAAACGGGGAACAACTCATTTACGGCGCCGCCGGGCGCGGGGCAGCCGGCCGCTGACCCGCAGGTCAGGCAGGGTTTTCTCGAGCGCTCCAACGTAAACATGGCCGCAGAAACGGTCGGTCTGATCACGGTGGTCAGGGCCTACGAGGCCAACTCGCGAATCCTCCAGACGCATAACGACCTGCTCGGTTTGGCGGTAAACCAGATAGGCAGCCTGAAGTAATGGGCTGACTGAAACTGAATAGTACGCCTGAAGGAACTTGAAGAATTATTGTTGAAAGGAGTGTTTCGATGTTACGTACGATCGTCAACGGCCGCGCGGGGGTAATTGCCCAGCAAATCCGCCTGGACACGATCGCCAATAACATGGCCAACGTCAACACGACGGCTTTTAAAAAGCAGGCAGTATCATTTGCCGACCTGCTCTACCAGGAAATGAACGCCGCCGGCCGCCCGGTGGAAAAGGAACCGGCCGCCGCCAACCCCGTTCACGGCGCGGGCGTAAAAGTCGCCGCCCTGCCCAGGGACTTCTCCCCCGGGGTGCAAATCCTCACTGGCCGGCCGTTGGACATCGCCATCACGGGGGAGGGGTTCCTGCAGGTGGAACTGCCCGACGGAAGATATGCCTATACGCGCAACGGGGTTCTCAATGTGACCCCCGAAGGCGACCTGGTCGACGGAAACGGCTACCCGCTTTCCCCGGGAATCACCCTGCCGGAAAATTACCAGGGGATCACCGTCAGGTTCGACGGAACGGTCCTGGCTGCGGGGGAAGACGGGGCCCTCGCGGAGGTGGGGCAGTTGTCCCTCTATCGGTTTGTTAACCCCGCCGGCCTGGAGGCTTTCGGAAATAATCTTTATCTCGCTACGCCGGCCAGCGGAGAACCCCTGGAGGGTACGCCGGGGGAAGCGGGTTTTGGCGTTTTGCGGCAGGGTTATCTGGAAGCTTCCAATGTGGACCTGACCAGGGAGATGACCTGCCTGATCGAAACCCAACGGGCCTACCAGGTTGCTCTGCGGGTTATTCAAAATGCGGAAGAATTGTGGAATATAGCCAATAACTTGCGAAAGTAGAGTGTGAACAAAACTGTTCGGTAATAATTTAGAAATTCAGGTAGGTATTGCCGATTATAAAATCACCCGGGAGCCCGGACGCCTGATCACCCTCGGGTTAGGCTCTTGCGTAGGGGTCACCCTTTACGATCCATTGACGAAAATCGGCGGCTTGCTGCATCTGATGTTACCCGACAGCACCCAGTTCAACAACGTAACAAAGCCGGCCAAGTTTGCCGATTTGGGAATCCCCCTGCTGGTTGCTGAACTGCAAAAAAAAGGGGCCGCTACCAGGCGGCTGCAGGCCAAGCTGGTGGGCGGCGCACAGATGTTCTCCGGAATGGACGATTCCATGGTTTTGAATATCGGGCAGCGGAACGTGGAAAAAACGCGCATCGTCCTGGCCGAACTGGGGATCAAAATTTTTGCCGAGGAAGTGGGCGGAAACAAAGGCCGGACGATGATCCTGGATACGACGGACGGGAAAGTGTTCGTCCGAATGTTGGGCAATGTTCAAAAGGTGATCTGACGATGGATTTCGTTCAATTTAAGGAGAAAATGCGACAAACCTTCGGCCTGGATTTAAACAGCTACAAGGAAAACCAGTTGTGCCGGCGGTTGACCGGCTACCTGGCCAGGCAAAATCTGCCCGGCTACCACGCGCTGTTTGCCCGGCTCGAAAAAGACCGCCACGCTTACGAATCTTTTCTGGATTTTTTAACCATCAACGTTTCGGAATTTTTTCGCGACCCGGCCAGGTGGGCGGAACTGGCCGAGCAGATTCTGCCGGAATTGCTGGCCGGCAAACCAAGGCTCAAGATCTGGAGCGCGGCCTGCGCCAACGGGGCGGAGCCCTATTCCCTGGCCATTATTTTGAAAGAGCTTACGCCGCTGCGCCAGCATCATTTGCTGGCCACGGACATCGATAAAAACATTCTGGCTCAGGCGCTGCAAGGGTGCTATCACCCCGACGCGGTTCGCCACGTGAGCCGGGAACGATTAAATAGATTTTTTGAGCAAGCCGGGAATGATTTTGCAATTAAGGATGAAGTCAAGAAAATGGTCACTTTTCGCCAGCACGATCTGTTGACCCAGCCTTTTGAGGACGGTTACGATCTCATCGTCTGCAGGAACGTAAGCATTTATTTCACGCGCGCCGCCCAGGATCAGTTGAATAACAAACTGGCCAAAAGCTTAACCAGGGGAGGGTTTTTGTTTATAGGAGGTAGTGAGATGATTTTTAACTACAAGGAGCTTGGCCTGGAAAGAGTACGCACCAGCTTTTACCGCAAAATAACGTTTCCCGGGGAGGTGAAAAGGTGAACCACCGGGAGCTGTCCGCAAGCGAACTGGACGCTTTGCAGGAGATCAGCAACATCGGCATGGGCAACGCCGTTACTTCCCTGGCGCAGCTGATTAACCAGCGGGTGGACATGCGCGTGCCCCGGGCGTACTTTCTTTCCTTTGAAGAAGTCATTGCGCTGGTCGGCGGGTACGAAGAATTGGTTGCCTGCGTCACTTTGCGTTTGCTTGGGGATGCGCCCGGAATCATTCTTTATCTGTTTGACGAAAAAAGCGCCTACCGCCTGGTGGATTTACTGATGGGCCTGTCTCCCGGAACGACGGGTGCTCTGGATGAAATGGCGGAATCTGCCGTGAAAGAAGTCGGCAACGTCTTAACCGGCTCCTTTGTCAGCGCCATCAGTCAGATGACGGGCCTGCGCATGATCACAGCAGTGCCGTTGTTTGCCTTCGACATGCTCGGGGCAATTTTATCGTCTTTACTGGTGGCTGCCGGGCGCGTCGAGGATAGTGTGCTGGTCATTGAAACAGAGCTCTTTCCTCACCAGAACGGGCAGATCAAGGGGCACTTTTTCCTCCTTACGGAGCCCGGTTCGGTAACGAAGCTGATGTCTGCTTTGGGTTTTTAAGGCAATGAAAACAGCAAGGGGGAGTATAACTTGGGCAAGAAGATCTTGATCGTCGATGACGCTGCTTTCATGCGCATGATGATTAAAAACATCATTACCAAATACGGTTACGAGGTGGCCGGAGAAGCGGAAAACGGCAAGCAGGCGGTGGCCCTTTATTCGGAATTGCGGCCCGACCTGGTCACCATGGACATCACCATGCCGGAGATGGACGGGATCGAAAGCGTCAAAGCCATCCGCGCCCTCGACCAAAGCGCGAACATCATTATGATCAGCGCCATGGGGCAACAGGCCATGGTCATGGACGCCATCCAGGCCGGGGCAAGAGATTTTATCGTCAAGCCCTTTCAACAGGAGCGCGTTATGCAGGCCATCGAGCGGGTGTTGAACCGGCCCAGGACAGGTAAATAAAAAGGGGGCGGTACATTGCAGGAGGTTTTATCGCAGCAGGAGATTGACTCCCTCCTGGCCGCTTTGACCAGCGGTGAATTAAAGGTAGAAGAAGTCAAGCGCGAGCAGGCCCAGGCAGTGCGCCCGTACGATTTCCGCCGGCCGAACAAATTTTCCAAGGAACATCTGCGGACCCTGGAAATGCTTCACCAGCAGTTTGCCCGGCTTTTATCGAGTTTTTTGTCCGGCTACCTGCACGTTTCCGTAAATGTAGAAGTTGCTTCCGTCGGCCAGCTGATTTTTGAAGAGTTCATCCGCTCTTTGCCGAGCCCGAGCATAATGATGATTTTCGGTTTAAAGCCGCTGGAAGGCCCCGCCATCCTTGAAATCAACGCGCAGGTTATTTACCCGATGATCGATCTTCTTTTCGGCGGTCCGGGAACGAGCGCCGTTGAAAACCGGGAACCGACCGATATCGAACTCACGGTAATCCGCCGGCTGGGAACCCGTATTTTGGAAAATTTAGGTACCTCGTGGCAGGATTTTTACCAGGTTGCGCCGGAGATGCAGGCCATTGAAACCAATCCCCGGATGCAGCAATACTATGCGCCGAACGAGGTGACGGCTTTAATCACCTTTGCCATCAGTCTAAACGATGAAGAAAAGGGCCTGATCAATCTTTGTCTGCCGTATTTATTGCTGGAGCCCTTGATTTCGCAGCTTTCCGTCCGGCAGCAATTTGTCCGGCGGGCGGGCGTCTCCCGGCCGGAGGACGTTCAGCGGTTGCAGCACTGGTTGGGTTTGGCACCCCTGAATTTAAAAGTGATCCTTGGCGAATCGGAAATTACCGTAAAAGAGCTGCTCGGTTTACAGGCTGGCGATGTTTTGCTGCTGGAGCGACGTTATGACCAGGATCTCCGGCTATACGTGGAAGAGGAGTGCAAGTTTTTCGTTCAGGCGGGAAGAGTGGGTGAAAACCTTGCCGTCCAGGTCACATCACTAGTTGAGGAGGAAAAAAAGGATGTCTGAGCGCAACATGCTGAGTCAGGAAGAAATCGACGCCTTGCTGAAGGCTACGGGGGGCGTTCCTGGCGAGGAGGGCAAGGGTCTAAGCCAGGATCGGGAAGGGGCCGTCCGGGCAGCGGAGGCATCTTCGCCGGACATTTTCGACCCCGGACTGGATCTAACCCAGGAGGAGAGAGATGCCCTCGGAGAGATCGGCAATATCTCCATGGGTTCGGCAGCGACCACCCTCTCGGAGTTGTTGCGGCAAAGGGTCACCATTACCAGCCCGAAAGTAACCGCCTGTATGCAGGAGAAACTTTTTGCCGGCTTTAAAGTTCCTTATATCCTCATTCAGGTAGATTTTAAGACGGGGTTGCAGGGCTTTAACGTATTAATTATCCAGGCCAAAGACGCCGCCGTGATCGCCGACTTGATGATGGGCGGGGACGGTACAAAACCTTCCGAACAAATTTCTGAGTTGGAGTTAAGCGCCGCCTCCGAGGCAATGAATCAGATGATCGGCACGGCCTCGACGTCCCTTTCGGCCATTTTCCAGCGGACCATCAGCATTTCCCCGCCGCAGACCACCGTTTTAGAGGTAGTTGACGGGGTGAAAGATTTCCGGCTGCCGACGGAAGACCCCATCGTGGCGGTCGCCTTTAGAATGAAGGTGGGCGAGTTGCTCGATACTGAGATCATGCAGATCATGAGTATCCACACGGCCAGGGAGGAAGCCGGTTTGTTGCTCGGGCAAGTCACCGGCGAGGGACCGGCCCGGGAGGAGGGCGAACCAGCGGCCGAGGCGCCCGCCCCATCTGCCCGGGCGGAAGCGGACCAGCCGGCAGTTGCGGCAACCCCCGGGTTGGTCCGGGAAGCCCCCCAGCCTGCCCGCGCGGAAGCCGCCGCTGCCCTGGCGCTGGAGCGGGGCGAAGCTCCTTCCGCCGTCCCGGAGCCGTTGTTTTCCGCCGCCCCCCTCCTTACGACGGCCGAGCAGCGCAGGTTAGAGCTGCTGCTGAATATTCCTTTAAAAATAAGCGTTATTTTGGGGCGGACAAAACGTCCCATTAAAGAGGTCTTAAGCCTTACGCCGGGCGCGATCGTAGAGCTTTCCTCCCAGGTAGATGAACCGGTGGAAATACTGGTTAACGGCACGCTCATTGCCCGCGGCGAAGTGGTCGCCGTGAACGAAAACTTTGGTGTGCGGATTACCAGCATCATTAGCCCCCGGGAGAGAATCGAACAATTGGGGGCCGGCCAGCCTTAATTGCGATTTTATTTTTGGCCGCCGATATGGTAAAATATCCTGGTAAGGAACCGGGAATCAGAAATTTGGAATTGGGAATTGGCCCGAACAGGAAAAATGATGGAAAGTTTTCGGGAAGCTGCGGAGCAGCAAGAAAAAGAAGAATTTTTTCAGGACGGGACGGCAAGCGCGGCGGTGCTGGTAGGGGGGAAAAGCCGGCGCTTCGGTTACAATAAGGCTTTTTTGAAAATCGGGCGGGATCACCTGATTGAAAATATTACCGCCAGGTTGAAAAGCATTTTCCAGGAAGTACTGCTGGTGGGCAGTGATCCGGCGCCGTACCGTTTTCTGGGCCTCCCCCTGGTGGCCGACGTTTATCCGGGTTGCGGCCCCCTGGCTGGGGTTCATGCTGCCCTTTTGGCGGCAGCCGCCCCGTATGTGTTCGTCACGGCGTGCGACATGCCGTTTTTAGATTTAAAGCTGGTTTCCTTTATGGTTAAAAGCGCACAGGGCTATGATGCGGTGGTGCCCAGGGTAAACGAATACTTGGAGCCTTTGTACGCGGTTTACGGAAAAGGCTGTCTCCCGGCCGTAGAAACAAGCTTAAAGGACGGACAGTGGAAAATTACCGCCTTTTTTTCGATGGTCCGCGTAAAGTACATTGAGCAGGCGGAACTTGCCCACTTTAACCTGGAAAAGGTTTTTTTTAACATCAACACGCCGAAAGATGCAAAAAAAGCGCTCGAGCTCAGCGAATCGGCACAGCATCTCGCCAAGAGGGTCGGCCATTGAGCAGGATGAATAATTTCCGGTTGTTGTTCCCCCGGCTTTACGTTCCGTCCATCTTTGAAATAGATCTTGACTGGCTCCACCAACAAGGGATTCGCGGCCTTATGCTGGATCTCGATAATACGATTGTATGCCGTGATTTGGAGCATTTTTCAGCCGGGATCGTAGCCTGGATAAAGGAGTTAAAACGAAAAAACTTTAAAGTTTGTATAATTTCCAATAACCTCCCCAAAAGAGTGGATGCCTTGGCTCAGGAACTGGATCTCCCGGCCGTTTGCCAGGGCATCAAACCGTTGGCGGCGCCTTTTCGCCGGGCCCTGGGGGTGCTGGGAACCACCCCGCAGGAAACGGCAATCGTGGGCGATCAGATTTTTACCGATATTCTCGGCGGAAACCGCCTGGGCCTCTACACCATCCTGGTTACTCCCCTACCCGGAAAGGAGCTCTGGGCCACGCGCCTGATTAACCGGCAACTTGAAAAACTTGTTTTATGGTGGCTAAAAAGAAGGAAGACGGAAGACTTTCAGGCGGGGGAGACGAAATGAACGTAAAGATTAAAGGAACGACAAAAATTTGCGGCCTGTTTGGCTGCCCCGTGGAACATTCCTTTTCGCCAGCCATGCATAACGCGGCTTTTTCTTCTTTAGGGCTGGATTACGTGTACGTGCCTTTTTCGGTGCCGCCTGATGAGCTGGCGCAGGCCGTCCGGGCCGTCCGGGCGTTGAACCTGGCGGGCGTAAACGTGACTGTTCCGCACAAGGAAAAGGTAATCCCCTTCCTTGATGAGTTGACGCCGGAAGCGAAATCAACCGGATCCGTGAATACAATTGTTAACGTCAAGGGTAAGCTGGTTGGTTATAATACGGATGGGGCCGGATTGCTAAAGGCCCTGGAAATAGAGGCGGGTTTTTTGCCGGCAGGAAAAAACGCCCTCGTTCTCGGCGCGGGCGGGGCGGCGCGGGCGGTATCGGCAGCGCTTGCCCTGGCCGGGGCGCGGGAAATAAAAATCGCCGGCCGCACTTATGGCAAGGCCGCGCAACTGGCCCGGGAAATTGCCGGGCGGACGCCGGCAAAAGCAGAAGCGGTTCCCTGGTCCGAACAAAAACTCGGTGAAGAAATAAAGAGTGTTCATTTAATTGTCCAGGCCACCCCGGCAGGAATGCACCCCGGCGAGGACCAATGTCCCCTCTTTCCATTCGAGCATCTGGGCGGGGATCACCTGGTTTGCGATTTAATCTATAACCCGCCCTGCACGATATTTTTAGAACGGGCGCAGGCGGCCGGGGCGAGGGTAATGAACGGCCTGGGCATGCTTTTGTACCAGGGAGCTTTAGCCTTTGCCTTGTGGACGGGAAAAAACGCCCCCGTGGAAATAATGCGTCGGGCCCTTGAGGAGCAGTTGGGTAAATTCAAGAAAGGACGTTGAAGGATGCGGTATCTAACAGCCGGCGAGTCACACGGCCCCGCGCTGACGGCAATAATTGAAGGTTTACCGGCCGGTCTGCCCCTGACGGCGGATTATGTAAACGAGCAACTGCTACGCAGGCAGGGCGGGTACGGACGCGGCGGCCGGATGAAAATCGAAACCGACCGGGTCCGTTTTCTGTCCGGCGTGCGCGGGGGTTTTACCACCGGCGGCCCGGTGGCTTTGCAAATAGAAAATAAAGATTGGGCCAACTGGGAGGAAGTGATGGATCCAGGCGCGGGGGCCCGCCGCGAAGAAAAGGTGGTTACCCGTCCCCGGCCCGGGCACGCCGATCTGGCAGGGGCTTTAAAGTACGGGCACCGGGATATCAGAAACGTCCTGGAACGGGCCAGCGCGCGGGAAACGGCCGCCAGGGTGGCGGTCGGCGCCGTGGCCAGGCGTTTATTGGAAGAGTTGGACATTGAAATTCTCGGTCACGTTGTGCAGATCGGTCCGGTGGCGGCCAAAACGCCCGCCGGTTTGCTCAATGCCTCGGGGGAATTGCTGCCGGCGGACAGCCCGGCGGACGGGCAACAAAGGAAAGAAAAGGTGTCTGTTTTTCAGGGCAGCTGCCGGCAAAAAAATGGTTTTGCCGAATCTGAAGGAAGGTTTAGCCTGCTGAAGAAGTTTCGGAAGTATACGGCCACAGTTCTTCCCCGGCTAAGGGAAACGGCTGCCCGGTCGCCCGTTTTTTGCCTCGGTCCCGCCGCCGGAAAAGCCATGGTGGAACAAATCGACCGGGCCAGAGAAAAGGGCGATACCTTGGGAGGCGTTTTTGAGGTGCGGGTTTACGGCTTGCCTCCAGGCCTGGGTAGTTACGTGCACTGGGATCGCCGCCTGGACGGCTGCCTGGCACGCGCCTTGATGAGCATCCCCGCCATTAAAGGGGTAGAAATCGGCCTCGGCTTTGCGGGCGCTGGATTGCCCGGGTCGGAGGCGCACGATGAAATTTTTTTCGTGCCCGGGTTCGGCTTTTACCGCCGGACCAACCGGGCGGGCGGACTGGAAGGAGGCGTTACCAACGGAGAGCCCCTGATCTTGCGGGCGGCCATGAAACCCATACCCACCCTGAACAGGCCGCTCATGAGCGTTGATCTGGTCACCCGGGAACCCGTCCGGGCCGCGGTGGAACGTTCCGATGTCTGCGCCGTTCCCGCCGCTTGCGTAATCGGTGAAGCCGTGGTCGCCTGGGAACTGGCCGTTGCCTGCCGGGATAAGTTCGGCGGGGATAGTTTGGCGGAAATGCGCCGGGCTGTGCAGCATTATCTGGCTTTCGTCAGGGGGAACGGCGGACCGTGCGAATGACCGAAATAATTCTCAACAAACGCCAGGGCCGGGAGCTTTCTCCCCAAGAAATAAAATTTTTTATTGAGGGCTACACCAAAGGGAACATTCCCGACTACCAGGCAGCCGCGCTGCTAATGGCAATTTTCTTTCAGGGTCTTTCGCCCGGGGAAACTGCCGGGCTAACTCTGGCCATGGTCGACTCCGGGGAGAAGGTGGATTTGTCGGCAATCCCTGGTTATAAAGTAGACAAGCACAGTACGGGGGGCGTGGGAGACAAAACCACCCTGGTGCTGGCTCCGCTGGTGGCGGCGGTCGGGGTGCCGGTGGCGAAACTGGCCGGCCGCGGCCTGGGCCACACGGGGGGCACCATCGACAAGCTGGAAGCAATCCCCGGCTTTCGGACAGAGATGGCTATTCCCGCCTTTATTCAGCAAGTTAAAGAAATCGGGGTGGCGGTGGCTACCCAGACAAAAGAACTGGTGCCGGCCGACAAAAAACTTTACGCCTTGAGGGACGTCACCGCCACGGTAGAGTGCATTCCCCTGATTGCCTCCAGTATCATGAGCAAAAAGCTGGCCGCCGGCGCCGACGCAATTGTTTTGGACGTCAAGGTGGGTAGCGGGGCGTTTCTTCCCAGTCTGGAGGATGCCCGCGCCCTGGCCCGGACGATGGTCGCCATCGGCCGGCAGCTTGGGCGAGCTACCGTAGCTTTTCTTACCAGCATGGCGCAGCCCCTCGGGCGGGCGGTGGGGAACGCCCTGGAAGTGCGGGAAGCCATCGCCGCCCTGCAGGGCGAGGGCCCTCCTGACCTGGTCGAACTATGCCTCACCCTGGGCGCCCGGATGCTGGTGCTGGCCGAAAGAGCCGGCGGCGCCGGGCAGGCCAGGGAAGAACTGCTCCGGGTTTTAGAAAGCGGCCGGGCTTTGGACAAATTAAAGGAAATGATCACCGCCCAGGGCGGAAACCCGGAGGTGGTTGATAACCCGGAATTGTTGCAAGTTGCCGGGCGGCAGGAAAAAGTCTTCGCCTCGGAAGCCGGTTTCGTGCAGTTCCTGGACGCAAAAATGATCGGACGGGCGGCAATGGTTCTGGGAGCGGGGAGACAGACCAAGGAGGACCGGATCGACCTCTCGGTTGGCCTTTACCTGCACAAAAAAATAGGCGACCCGGTGGATGTCGGGGAGCCGCTGGCGACTATGTATGTCAACCAAACGCGCGATTTGGAAAAAGCACGCAAGTTAGTTCAGGATGCCTACAAAATCGGGGAGGACAGGCCCGGGCCGCCACTCCTGATTTACGAAGCAGTAATTTAAACTTTTTATCTTCCTTAAGTGGGCAAAAAGTTTACGGGAAGAACCCCGGTTCAGGTTACATTATTTTTATTCCGGCCCTGGCTACCGACAACCACTTTGAGGAGGGTCTTGCATTATTCTAGTTGATTATCCAGTTGTTTACAGCTACCTTTTTATTTTCTTCGCCCGGGTGACCGATATGTCCCTGGATGTGATCAGGATCCTGATGCTCACGCGAGGTAAAAAGCTGTTGGCTGCCCTTATTGGATCTGCGGAAGTTTCCATATTTATTCTGGCCTTGGGGCAGGTGATCGTCGGCGGTCTGGATGACCCGTGGAAGGTGGTGGCCTACGCCGGGGGATTTGCCACCGGAAATTTCGTCGGCAGTATTATCGAGGAAAAAATGGCGATCGGTTATTTGTCGCTGCAAATTTTTCCAGCTGCCGGGTGTCTACCGGTTTTTCTCAATAAATTCCGGGAGGCGGGCTTTGGCGTGACTTGCGTGACAGGCCAGGGCCGCAGCGGCGAGCGAACCATTTTGTTTGTCCTCTTAAAGCGGAAAGATTTAAGCCGGGCTGTTAACCTTTTAAATGAAATCGATCCCGAAACTTTTTTTAATGTTTCCGATGCCCGGCAGATCCACGGCGGAATTTTTCCAGGAAAAAAGAAAGGCAAGTGAGTTATAGAATTTTTCCTTCTGCAAATATTAAAGTTAAAAAACAAAAGGGGAAGACGAGATGACCTGGCTCGATATTTTGGATAATAAAAATAATCCGGCCATGCTGCGCCAGCAAATCTCCCTGCACTTGCGGGAAGCCCAAAAAGCTTCCTGGCAAATGGGGCAGATCTTGACCCAGCTGGCCGGGACGGCGCAGCCTGTGCAGGTGCCCCAGTTCCAGCAATTGCAGCAGTTAAACAGCCGCCTGGGCACGCTCCTTGATCAGGTGCAGGGCCAGCTGGATCCTCCGCGCTAATTCAGTAAGTCGTCGGAGCCGTTTTCGAAAGAAAATCTGTGCGCCCGGGTGATTTGAAAATCGCGGGTTTCGCCTCCAACAACAGTGATGAAATTAATAATCACTGGCGAACCAGCTTCCGGCGTTTCTTCTTTTTGTTTATCTTGCCGGGTTGATTCTAGGGAATGAAGAAACCTTTCCTGTAAACCAACAGTTTCTCTTCCGTATTTAAACAAAGTAACTAAAGTGCCGGCATAAAAAATAATTGCCAGGCTTAAGAGAAAGATAGTTTCCAAAGGCAATCGCTCCTTTTATTTATTGGATATAACCCCAGTATTCCCATTTATTTTGGCTTTAATTACAAAATTCTTGATTCTTGCTTTCCCTTGCTATTTATTTTGAAAAAGACTATAATAAGATGACTGCTTAACTGGTTAAGGAAAGCCATGGCGTGCAAAGTTGCCTGCGGGTAAGCAGGCCGGTGCATAAAAGGCCTGAAGGTTTAAAATTTGCCGCCTGAACGGGGTTCGAGTTAAATTTGGGAAGGATGAAAATTCTAATGCTTACCGCACAGAGCAAGTTTAGGTTTAGTTGCCACCGCGATCTTGCGTGTTTTACCAGGTGCTGCAGGGAAATCAACATATTTCTGACTCCTTACGACGTTTTGCGCATGAAAAATAACCTGGGAATCTCCTCCGGGGACTTTGTGCAAAAATATACCGTAGCATTGATTGCCGAGAACACAGGGCTGCCGGTTCTTCTATTAAAAATGGACGAACAGACCGGCCGGTGCCCCTTTGTGACGGAAGAAGGCTGCCGGATTTATGTCGACCGGCCCTGGGCCTGCCGGATGTACCCGCTGAACGAGGATGAAAACGGTAATTACAGCCTGGTTGCCGACAACAGCCGATGTTTTGGCCTGGATGAAAACCTTGAGTGGAGCGTAGGGGAATGGCTAAACGATCAGGGGATGAGCGCTTATAATGAAATAGAAGCACTGTTCGGCAAAGTAGGCGAGCAGCTGAAAGCTTCCGGACACCAAATCCGTAACCCCCGGATCCAGGAAATGTATTATACGGCCTGTTACGACCTCGACAGGTTCAAAAGGTTTATTTTTGAAAGTAGCTTTTTGAAGGTTTTTGAAATCGACCGGGAAACCGTCCAGAAAATCAAAAACGACGAGGTGGAATTGTTGAAGTTCGGTTTTAAGTGGGTTCTTTTTGGGGTGGCGGATAACAAATCCTTCAAGATAAGAGACGAGGTTTTGGAGGCGAAAAGAAAGGCGCTGGAGAGGTTGGGAAAAAGAGCGTGACCGTACCAAAAGGACGGCCAACACCTTTCCTTTAATTCAACATTCAAAGAAGACCAAGGCGAAGTCACGTAGCGAAGATAAAGAAGCCGCTCTGCGCTAAATCGAGCGGCTTTTATCTTCTAAAACACCTTTTTCCTCGTCAGTTCCTCCTGCACTTCGTTTAACGCCTCGCCGAAGCGCTGGAAGTGGACGACCTCCCTTTCCCGGAGAAACTTCAACGTATCCTTTACTCCCGGGTCGTCGGTCAACCTGATCAGGTGCTCGTAAGTTGTCCGGGCCTTTTGTTCTGCTGCCATGTCCTCGTGCAGGTCGGTCACCGGGTCGCCGGTGGCCTGGATATAGGCGGCGGTCCAGGGCACCCCGCTGGCGTCCACCGGGTAGACCGCGTTATCGTGCTCGGTGAAGTAGCCTCCTAAATTGGTTTGGCGAAGCTGCTGGGGAGGCACATTTTTTAACAACCTGTAAATCATTGTCCCGACAATTTCCCAGTGGGCCAGTTCTTCCGTCCCGATGTCGGTGAGCAGGCCCTTCGTCCGGTTGGTCGGCATGGTGTAGCGCTGGGTTAGATACCGGACGGCGGCCGACAACTCGCTGTCCGGTCCGCCGTACTGCGCCATCAAATACTTGGCCATGCGGATGTCGGGTTGCGTTACGCGCACCGGGTACTCCAGCTTCTTTTCATAAATCCACATCCTTTGCCCGCCCCCTTTCAATAGTTGATATCCCAAGGCCAGGGCTGCTCGGCCCACTGCCATGGTGCTTTGCTGGTGGACACACCGTAAGCGGCCAGCGGGCCGTAAAGCCTTTCGTACTGCATCTTTAACTGGTTTAAACGTTCTGCGGTTTGATTGTAATCCCGCAGCGGCTCTTGTTCGTCGGGGTGGGTATCTAAATAAAGGGTTAATTCGATGGCGACAAATTCCAGTTGCTGAATTTCGCGGAGCAGTTGCATTTGGTTAGGATCCATGGTAAGCTCCCCCTTTGCAAATTTATTCGCTGCGCAGGAGTCTGGAACGCAGGGTTAAGAAATAGCCGAAAGAAGTATGCCTTGGGCCCGGACGACTCCTTTTATTATGGGTTAAGTTAATACGGGTAAGGGCGGTACAATTCCGGAAAGAGAGTACCTTTTTCCAGCGCTTCTTGCGGGCTGAAGGTTACGCCGTAGCGCTGCCAGGGAACGTATGCCTGGGCCAGTTTGACGGAGGCAACAAACGCACTTGCCTTTAGGTTTTCTTCTTTGTCGACCGGGTCATCACGCGTATTCACGATTAAAGCACCTCCTGGAAACGGGTTACTGATTTAAGTACTTATTTTATATATGGTATGCGTTGCCTGATCAGGTTGCCACAGCCAAAAGCCCGATTTGTTTTTATTTGCGTGTATTTTTGTAATAAAAACGGTTTTTCCTGTAAAACTTAATAAAGGTGTTTGCAACTGGAGACACTCGCGACCGGGCAAAAAGCCGAATGGAAATGCTTCAACCAGAAACGGTTCCAAACCCCTTGCGAATTGGAGGCCGGTTTTGCGCTGGTTAAGATTTAAACTGGAATTGATCAGAACCGCCGCACGGGTTGTTCCACTTCTTTTTTTGTTTGTGCTGCCCGTTAATTTATGTTTTGGCGAGGGTGGTGCTTCCGGTTCGTTCCGTCCGGCCACGAGCTGGGAGTTGATCGGGCGCACGGTCGTCATCGATCCCGGGCACGGCGGGGCGGATCCGGGTGCGGTGGGTTATAGCGGGACCCTGGAAAAGGATGTCGCCCTGGCGGTAAGCAAAAAACTCAAAATCTTTTTTCAGCAGGCAGGAGCGAAGGCTGTCTTGACCAGGGAGAAGGATCAGGAGTTAGGCAACCCGGATAACCCGACTAAAGTTGAAGATCTGCGCAAGCGTCTGCAAATTGCCCACGAAGCAAAAGCAGACCTGTTGATCAGCATTCATTTAAACCATTTTTCCGATCGTTCCGAGTATGGAGCCCAGGTTTTTTACCAGCGCGGTTCGGCGGAAGGAAAAAAAATAGCCGAGCAGATCCAGCCCCAACTGAATGCCTTTTTAATTGATTCGGGCCGGCAGGCGCTGGCGGGTGATTTTTATCTTTGCCGCAATGCCCGGATACCCGCGGTGATCGTCGAGGTTGGTTTTTTGAGTCACCCGGAAGAGGAAAGAAAGTTGCAGGAAGACGGATACCAGGGGAGAGCGGCCTGGGCGATTTACCGGGGGGTGGTAAATTATTTTCGGGCGCAGTAAATGCGCGCGCCGCAAGGGCGCTTTTTGACTTCAAGCGCGGTTTTCGCGAAGGGTTTTTTCTTGCGGGAAGGCCGTTCTTTGTTGAGCACTTGCGAATCTTTCCGGTGTTTCGATTTTTTTTGTTAAATTCCGGGGATTGAATAAACGCTCGTCACCAAAATTCGCCACGATGGCCATTTTGGTCGCGCCGAAGGCAAGGTGCGAAAGAAAAGCAATCAAGGCATCATGAGGTTTTTTCACCGGGTAAACGCTCGTTGCCCCAAGTCTGGAGAGGAACCCGTAAATGAGCGCCCATTCTGCCGCGCCGATCAAAGATCCTTTTAAGACATATTTATCCCTGCCCATCAAGGTCAGCCAGTAAACGCAACTTACCCCCAGGGCGGCGGCAATCATATTATCGGCAATAATTCCCGTCAGTTTGCCAAACGGAGTGGAAACATCACCCTTTTTAAGAAAGATGCCGGCGGCCTTATTGGTAGCGGTTGCTTCGGTATACCCGGCCCGCACAAAAATCTGTTCCACCGCGGTTTTGGCTATATTTCCTCCCAATCCGGAGATTATTCCCAGCCAGAATCTATCTGTTATTTTTTTCATAAGACCCACCTTATTGCAATGTTGCTTATATTTTTTCTACCCAAAAAAGATCTTAATCGCTTTTTAGCCCAGTAATATTTGGCTTGTTGAACGGATTCAGGCAGCATGAGTAAATTCATGGAATAAAAATGCCTGCTCTGGCAAAACTTAATACTACAGCTTTTTTTGTTATCCTAAAAATGTTCGCGGGGTCTTTGGCCGGGTATTTAGCCCCGTTTGGCGGGGCCGGGATTGCAGCCGGCACCCTTGCTGATCCCCCACTGTTTGCCGGGGAGGCTTCAAGATGCGTTTTTTCCACCTTTTTGTAACCTCGTTGTTGTTCGCCGCTGTCACTTTGTTTCCCGGGTATGGGTACGGCTACCAGGCCGAACCGGACTATACCCCTTTAAAAAAGCAAATTGAAGAATTCATCGCCACCAGGAAGGGAACCTACGGAATCTATTTTCAGGATCTGGGCTCGGGAAAAAGTTTTGGTCTAAACGAAGACAAGCCGATGGTGGCGGCCAGCACGGTGAAATTGCCCATGGCCCTGTACCTGAATACCCTGGCGGTTGAAGGAAAGCTGGACTGGAATGCCAGGGTGGCGTACCAGCAAACCACCGACTACGAAGGAGGGAACGGCATTTTACGCTACACCGTCCGGGAAGGAGACCGCTACTCCCTGCGGACGCTGCATACCCTGATGCTGACTTTAAGCGATAATATCGCCTTTCGCATGCTGGCCCGCCACCTGGGGCGGGATAATTTCCGGCAGTTTATGGCCGGCATCGGGGGAAAAACGGTCTATCCCGGGGGTAAAAATCTGACCACAGCGCGGGACATGGGCGTATATTTGCAGGCCACCCTGGATTTTGTCCGCCGGCATCCCGAAGAGGGCAAGCGCTTGCTGGACGATCTGGCGCACTCCATATATCACCTCGGCCTGCCGGGGCATTTGCCCGAAAATGTTGTGGTGGCGCACAAGGAAGGTGATTTAGACGAAGGAGTGGCCAACGACGCGGGGGTGGTTTTTTGCTCCCGGCCTTACCTTCTGGTGGTGTTAGCCAGCGGCGTCAAGGATTTAGATCAAGGCTTTGAGGACATTGCTCGGATCAGTAAAATGGCTTACGATTTCCAGGAAAAATTGTCCTCCAAAAAATAGAAAGCGCGCATTTTCGTACTTGTTTTCTGACGTCTGACGTCCGCCGGCCAACGACTGAATGCGCAGGTATAACTTTGCTTTTCTCTCACATAATACAGCTAAGGGGGAATTATCGGTGTTTTGGAAAAAAATAGTTGCCGTTGCCGTCGTTTTGAGTGTTTTGTTAACCCAGGGCGCCGGGTTTGCCTTTGCCGCTCCGGAACCGCCGGAAAAGGAGGCGACGGAAGATAAAAAACCCAAACCCGCCCTGGAGACTACCGCGGAATCGGCCGTAATCATGGAAGCGCACACCGGCAAGCTTCTGTTCGCCAAAGAGCCGGATAAAGAGCTGCCCATGGCCAGCGTAACCAAAATCATGACCCTGTTGCTGGCGGTGGAAGCGGTGGAAAAGGGAAAATTCAAGCTTACGGACCGGGTGGTGGCCAGCGAAAACGCCTGGGAAATGGGGGGCTCGCAGATTTACCTGGAACCCGGCGAGGAGATGAGCCTGGAGGAGATTTTGCTGGCCGTGGCGGTAGGTTCCGCCAATGACGCAAGCGTGGCGCTGGCCGAGCACATTGCCGGCACGGAAGAAGTTTTCGTGCAGGCGATGAACCAGCGCGTAAAGGAACTGGGGTTAAAACATACCCATTTTGCCAACTGCACCGGCCTGCCCGCCGAAGGCCATTACACTTCGGCTTACGACATGGCCGTGATCTTGAGGGAGTGCCTGAAATACCCCCTGTTTAAAAAGCTCTCGTCGGTTTACGAGTACGATTTACGGGGCGGTAAATTCAAGCTCTGGAATACCAATAAGCTGCTCAAATGGTATCCGGTGGTCGATGCCGGAAAGACCGGCTGGACGAACGAAGCCAGATATTGCCTGGCCTCTTCCGGAGAAAAGGACGGGTTGCGGCTGATTGTGGTGGTGCTGGGATCATCCGAACCCAAGAGCCATTTCCGCGAATCGATCAAGTTGTATAAGTACGGCTTTGCCCGTTATAAAGCGCTGGTTATGGCGGAAAAAGGATCCAAAGTAAAAAGCGTGAAGGTGGGCAAGGGCGTTGTCAACCAGGTGGACGTGGTAACTGCCGACCGGGTCACGGTGGTAACGCCGAAAGGGGAGGAGCAGGGGTTTACCACCCGCGTTGAACTTCCGGAACAGGTTGCCGCCCCGGTAACGAAGGGGCAGCAGCTGGGCGCGTACAAGGTCTTCAAAAACGGCCAGGAAGTGCAGAGCGTCCCGCTGCTGGCGGGTCACGACGTGCCGAAAGCGACCCTCTGGCAGCAGATCACCAAGGTTTTTCGCGGCCAGTGATGAAAAGGGCGACATGCTCCAACAAAGCGAGGCAGGATAAAGTCAGGCAAGGTCCTGGATAGAAATACGGGACCTTTTCTTTTTTATTTGTTTTTTAAACCAATATATGGTAACATTAGCAGGAAGAATTAATTAAAAAGAGAATTAAAATCCACAATAAGAAAGGGCAGGTGAGGATATGGACATGGATTGCGAGTACAGGCAGGGGACGTTGTTTGTCCGCCCCCGCGGAGAGTTGGATATAGGCGTAACTGACGTTTTCCGGAAAGTGCTGGAGGAAAATTTGGCAAAGAATTCAGTAAATCATTTAGTTTTCAACTTAAGCCAGGTTTCCTTTATCGACAGTTCTGGTTTGGGAGTCATCCTGGGGCGTTATAAGAGGCTTCAGCAGCAGGGCGGGCGGGTCTCCCTGGTGGGAGTCCAGCCCCAGGTTCGCCGCATTCTCGTTTTGTCGGGCTTATTGACCGTGATGCCGGAGTATGCTTCCGAAGAAGAAGCTGCAGCCAGAGCAGGGTAAGGGTAAGGAGGAAAAGGGATGGATAATCAGGCGAAGTTGGAATTTAAGAGTCTTCCGGCAAATGTAGCGTTTGCCCGGGTAACTGTTGCCGCCTTTGCTTCCCAGCTTGATTTTACCTTAAACGATATAGAAGAAATCAAGGTTGCCGTTTCCGAAGCGGTAGCGAACGCAATAATCCACGGCTACGACAATCAACCGGACGGGATTGTCACCATCGTCATGACCATCAGCAACGGCACCCTGGAGCTGGTGGTCGGCGATCGGGGCAAAGGTATCGCCAACGTGAAAAAAGCTTTAGAGCCCTCCTCCTCTACCGATCCGGAGAGAATGGGCTTAGGATTTGTCTTTATGCAATCTTTTATGGATAGTTTGCACGTCGAATCGGCTCCCGGGAAAGGGACGACGGTCACTATGAGCAAGTCGGTGGGCTCTTCCGGAAAAAAGGAGCAACTCGAACACTGAGGTGGAACTTTGTTTATGAGCAATCGTCTGGCGGAAATGAACTTGCCGCGTTTTCCTTTGCTAAGCGACGAGGAAATGCGCAGGCTCCTGTCCCAGGCCCAGGCGGGAGACGCCCGGGCCCGGGACAGGTTGATCAACTGCAATTTAAAACTGGTTTTTAACCTGGTCAAACGGTTTCAAAACAGGGGTTACGAGCTGGAAGATTTGTTCCAGGTCGGGTGCATCGGGTTGATGAAGGCCATTGATAAGTTCGATTTAAACTACGAAGTTAAATTTTCGACTTACGCCGTGCCGATGATCGTAGGGGAGATCCGCCGCTTTTTGCGCGATGACAACCCGGTGAAAATCAGCCGGTCGGTAAAAGAGACTGCCTACCGGGTGCAGAAAATCAGGGAGCGGCTTTGCAAGCGGCTCGGCCGCGAACCTTCCATCGGCGAGGTCGCCGCTGAGCTGGGAATATCCCGGGAAGAAGTGGTTACCGCCCTGGAAGCGGCCCAATCGCCTGCTTCTATTTACGAAACGCTGCATCAGGATGAAGGCGACCCCATTTATCTGCTGGATCAACTGCAGAGCGAAGCCAACGGTGAAATGCCGCTGCTCGAGCGGATGTCTGTCAAGGAGCTGCTGCTTAACCTGCCGGAGCGGGACCGGAAAATTTTAACCTGGCGTTTTTTTGAAGATCTGACCCAGGTGGAAGTCGCGCGGCGGCTCGGGCTTTCCCAGGTGCAGGTCTCGCGCCTGGAGCGGCAGGCTTTGAAGAAATTAAAGGATTTAATGGAAGTTCAGGGCAGCGAATAAAATTTTACCCCCGGCGCATAATAGTCAATACCAAAGAAGTTAATGAAGGGGGAATGATTGGTGCATATTAAAGTTATGGAACTGGTGGGGTCGTCGCCAAACGGCTGGAAAAGCGCCGTGCAGGCCGCTGTGGACGAAGCTTCCCGTACCGTGGGCGAAATCGTGGGGGTGGAAGTGGTCAATTTTACCGCCAGCGTGGAAAACGGGCAGGTCACTGAGTACCGGGCAAATGTGAAAATTGCCCATAAGTAACCGGCGGGGAGTTCCCGGCGGAAGCAGGTTTTTCAGACAGGGTGAATTTTACGCGGCGGAGGTGCGTTTTTACCTCTGCTTTTTTACTTTTCTTTTGATTACCGTGATTAGCGCGGTCAACTCCGTATAAATTCCTTGGGGGGAGGGTATGCTAACTTTCCGGGAGGGATCGCGCATGACCCAAAACCTTGACTCTTTACCGGCGGAAATGCGGAAAAAACAGTATGATCAAATGGTCAAGGAAGTTAAACCGCGTCCGCCGGTGATCCGCAACGTCTTCTGGGCTTTTGTTATCGGCGGCCTGATTTCCATAATCGGCCAGGTATTTTTCAACATTTTTCAAAACTGGGGGCTGGGCCGGCTGGAAGCGGGAGCAGCCATGTCCAGCACGCTGGTTTTTTTAGCCGCTTTGTTTACCGGTCTAGGTTTGTATGATGAAATAGCGAAGGTGGGCGGAGCGGGTACAATCGTGCCCATTACCGGTTTTGCCAATTCCATGGTGGCGCCGGCCATGGAATACCGCACCGAGGGTCTGGTCCTGGGGGTGGGGGCGAGGCTTTTTACCATTGCCGGTCCGGTGCTGGTTTTCGGCATCGTTACCGCCTGGATCATCGGGCTTTTATATTACTTTTTCCGCTAGGGGGTGCCCGTGTTGGCCGCGCCGAAAAAGAACGGCCAGCAAACCGTCTGGTTCCAAAACCCGCCTGTGATTTTGTCTGCGGCCACGATCGTCGGCCCGAAAGAGGGCCAGGGGCCGCTGGCCCAGACGTTTGACAAAGTGATTGGTGATAATTATTACGGCGAGCAGACCTGGGAGAAAGCCGAGCGGCGCATGTTGATGGAAGCCATGCAGATGGCCATTCAGAGGGCCGGCCTGACGCCGCAACATTTTGACTGCATGCTCGCCGGGGACCTTTTAAACCAGATAATCAGCGCCAACTTCGTTGCCCGCGAGCTGGGCATTCCTTTTCTGGGCTTGTACGGCGCCTGCTCCACCATGTGCGAGAGTATGGCGCTGGGCGCCATGTTGATCGACGGGGGTTTTGCCGAATACGTGCTGGTGGGCTCCTCCAGTCATTACGCTACTGCCGAACGACAATACCGTTATCCCACCGAACAGGGGGTGCAGCGTCCCCTGCACAATACCTGGACGGTGACCGGGGCGGCGGCGATGGTACTGGCGCGCCAGGGGCAGGGTCCCAGAATCACCCACGCAACCATAGGGAAAGTGATCGATCTCGGACAGGGGGATCCGATGGATATGCCGGCGGCGATGGCGCCGGCGGCTGCGGACACCATTGCCCGGCACCTGCTGGATACGGGGAGGAGCCCCGATTACTACGACCTTTTTGTGACCGGCGACCTGGGCGTTTACGGGCGCGAACTGGCCGTTAAGCTGTTGCAGCAAAAAGGCTACGATGTGGCCAGCCGCTATACGGACTGCGGAGCAATTATTTATTCGCCCGAACAGGATACCCACGCCGGCGGCAGCGGTTGCGCCTGTGTGGCGGTGGTAACCTGCGGCCACCTGCTCCAGGAAATTAAGGCGGGGCGTTTAAAGCGCATCTTTGGCGTGGCCACCGGAGCGCTTTTAAGTCCTACCAGCACGCAGCAGGGCGAAACTATCCCGGCCATCGCCCACGGCGTGGTTATTGAAGCATGAAGTCAAAAATAGGGGGCAATTTCATGATCTTTCTAAAAGCTTTTTTGGTAGGCGGTTTGCTGTGCGTTGTCGCCCAGCTTTTAATGGATCTGACCAGTTATAAAGTAACCCCGGCGCATATTTTAGTGGGCTTTGTATCCGCCGGGGCGGTTTTAAGCGCCCTGGGAGCGTACGGGCCGCTGGTCGACTGGGCCGGAGCGGGAGCGACCGTTCCGCTTACCGGGTTTGGTCACTTGCTTGCCCAAGGCACAATTGCCAGCGTTCAGGAAAAAGGCCTCCTGGGTGTTTTTAGCGGCGGTGTGACGGCAACGGCGGCCGGCATAACCGCGGCGGTGGTCTTCGGCTATTTGGCTTCCCTTGCCTTCCGCCCGAAGGGGTGATTGACAACACCTGATGGGAGTGATAGAATGAAAATGGGTTAGTTGCCGGAGTGGCGGAACAGGCAGACGCAAGGGACTTAAAATCCCTCGGAGGGTTTCCTCCGTACCGGTTCGAGTCCGGTCTCCGGCACCAGTGGTTTTTCAAGTGGTTGCTGGTTTCCTGAAATGGGAAGCCGGCTTTTTTGTTTTTACATCCCGCGCGTAATGTATCCGAACATCCCGCGTAGTTTTTCATCTAAATCTTTGATAACCTTTTTCTGGCACCCATTTCTGAAATTTTTTATCAACACGGCTGCTCCCTCGTTCAGTTTATCCTGTTGCCTTTTTGTTTATTTCAGAGACACAAAAATATTACTGTTCTCATAGCATGGTAAAAAATCTTAAAAAGCGCCCATTTATTTTTAGCCGTACTGCTCACTTTTTCTTTTTCTGGGAGGAAGAAGATTGCATGAAAATGTCAGCCCAGGAAACAATTCTTGATAGGATCAAATCAGTAATCCAGAAGTGGCTCAATGCAAACAAGCCTCCCTATACAGGCCGGAGATTTAAAGATAACGTTAGCGAATATGAGGGACCAGGCTCTGTTGTTCTTCGCAATAAGTATGGACGAATCACTTGTAGCCCCTTTAACCACGGAATCTTTCGGGTTTACCTAAAGAGTGTTTATAAAAAAGATCCCTGGCTGGAGAGGAATTCCTGGACAATTGATCTTGCCAACGTCAACCAAGATGGTTGGAGATTTCAAAGAACAAATGATACTGCTGAATTTATATATACTTTCCCGGATGGTTTCGAAGCGCATTTAAAGTGTATGGAATCGAGGGGGACTATCTTTTGCCAGCTGGGATCAGAATTAGTTTTGGTTGAGCCGTTCCCTCCACAAAGCACGAGAAAATGGCTTCTTGTCAAGAAGCATCTCTTTCGTCCCGGCGAGGTAAGAGTGTTCGGCCTGGGCGAAAATACTCCCCCCATGAACAAAGCTGGACAAACGATTGTTATGTGGAACTTGGATCCGCTGATCTACGAGATAGGGACTACCCCGCTGTACCAGTCCTGGCCGGTGGTGATCTTTCAATACGTCGATGGGCCTGCTTTGGGGTTGGTTTTCGACAATCCGGGTTATGCTGTATTTAAGTTTTCGGCGGACGGCAAAACAATGACTTATGCCGTCCGGGACACGGAATTAAGTTACTTTATCCTCCTTGGGCCAACCCTCCCCGAGATAATGCGGCAATTAGCTTTGTTGACCGGCAAGTTGCCCCCTTTACCAAAGTGGGCTTTAGGATACCAACAAAGCCGCGAGTTATACTCCCTCCTCCCGCGTTCGCGAAATTGCGGCAATGTTTAGGGACAAGGATATTCCCTGCGATGTCATTTATCTCGACATCGATTATATGGATCACTACAAATGTTTCACGTGGGGGGAAGCTTTTCAAGATTATCAAGATTTGATTCGGGATTTACATGCTCAAGGGTTTAAAATAGTCACCATTATCAATCCTGGTTTGAAAATTGAACCGGGTTATCATCCTTACGACAGTGGGGTAAGCCAGGGGATGTTCATAGTTGACCAAGAGGGCAGTTATGTTGCAAAAAGGGTTTGGGCCGGGCGGAGCCACTTTCCCGATTTCCTCAACCCTTCCGTTCAAAAATGGTGGGGAGAGCTCGTTGCAGAATTCGTAAAATCAGGGGTGGATGGTATATGGTGCGACATGAATGAGCCCACCACCTTTGATAGCAAGCGTACTCTTCCTCCGGATGTAATCCATAAATTATCGGATACGGTAAAATTTCCGCATGAACGAGTGCACAACCTTTATGGCTTTCTGATGTCCAAGGCAACCTACGAAGGACTCCTGAAAGCCACCCATCTGCCATACGTCATCACCAGGGCGACTTATTTAGGGGGGCAAAAATACGCTACCACCTGGACAGGAGACAACGTCAGCAATTGGGAGCATTTCCGGGCAAGCATTCCCATGATTTTAAACCTCGGGCTTTCCGGTCAGCCGGTGGTTGGACCGGATATTGGGGGCTTTGAAGGAACACCGTCTCCAGAGTTATATGAACGCTGGATTCTCCAGGGCGCTCTGTACCCGTATAGCCGAACCCATACGAGAAAAGGCACCAATGATCAGGAACCCTGGTCATTTGGACCGAATGTCGAAACCAGCGCCCGTAAGGCCATCAAACTGCGGTACCAGCTGGTCCCTTACCTTTACTCCCTTTTATTTGAGGCAACCCAGAATGGTCAGCCGATAATGAGACCAATTTTTTATCGTGCACCGACCGTTGAGGCATTAAAACCTGAATTTTACGAAACGGAATTTTTACTGGGACCCTCCCTGTTAGTTGCCCCGCTCATGGACCCGGCGCCGGCCAGGAGCTGTTACCTTCCTCCAGGTGCATGGTTTTCGTGGTGGTGTGGCAAAGAACGCAAAGGAGGTCAAATATATCAAACAAGTCCAGAGGAAGATACAAATCTGCCCCTGTTTATCCGGGAAAACGCAATCATTCCAATGTATCCGGACGCACCATGTTTCATACCCAATTGTTCTCTGAAAAACCTGGAAATTTTGGTTGCCGTGAAGAATCAGGCAGAAGGGATGATTGTTGAATACTTTGATCGAGAATCGCTCCTTGCGTACGAGGTCCTGTTCTCAATGAAAAGCGGTTATATTGAAGGAAAAATTTACGTAAAACGGCAGGGCAAAATTCCAACCGGATACCAGCCCCCGGAGAATCTCTATATCCGTTTGAATTACCGGATTCGAAGTGCAGAGTTTATTTCGGTCCAGCAAGCTTATTCTATATCATCCGACTCGGGCAGGGATTCGTGGACAAGAATCACCATCTTCAATCCTTCATTTCCTTTAACAGGCAATTTTATTCTTGATTTTTAGTTGACCAATACCTTGGTATCGGAGAGCGGGGCGCGTAAAAAAGACCCGCGGCGCGGGCGTCGGCCGGAAGGCGCGCCGGGCGAAAAGGCGGGCAAATGCAGCAACGCTGGAGTCATCCTTTCGGACGACGGCTTTAACGTTTCGGGCCGGTATGCAGGGATATCCATAAGGTGGGGAGGTAAACAAAGTTTAGGCATGAAGAAATGAATGGGGGTTGGTAGTTTGTAAGGTATGAAGCGAGAACTCTATCGCTTTAAAAGCAGGTACCGCGGGAGCGTTGAGCGCCCCCTTGAATTCCTTTGCGGTAAGCCAAGAAAATAATCCTTGCCAAACTCTTTTGGCGTTTTTCATTTTTTTGGAGGAATTTTTTTGATCATGCCGAAAATTATGGTTAATGGAGCTGCTAATTGGTAAATTAAAATGACCATATTCATAAGCTAAAGCAGTAAAAACCAAACTATCAAGAGGATCAAGTTGGGTGGCAACCCGGTAAGAAAGATCGTCCTTTGGTACAATGAAGCGCCGTGCTGGGCCGGGAATGAAATTGCCGAGATCGCAATCAGCAATTTTTAAAACTGCTGAATCACCTAATTCATTTAGAACAGAGAGCTCAACAGGATAAGTAAATAAATCGCTGTCGCCATACTTTTTAAGTGACTGAAGTGCCCACCGAAAAGATTCGGGCTTAAACTTCATAACTGTTTCCAACCTACGTACAAATTAGCAACGGTGTTTCACGTTGCCCTCTGTAGAGACAGTCGAAAAACCCCGTGAAAAAAACATGTTTTCTTAACCCAACTAACCCCTCTTGGTAACCAATACCATTTAGTTGGGATTTAACATTACAAGTTCACTCTTGAAAAGCAAAATCAGCTGGTGTCCATCTGAAGGAACCCTCCAATTTCTGGTTTGTTCCTTGAAAAAGGGTAGACTACCCCCTTTATACTGCAGGACCAATTTTGGCAGGCCCTAGAGCGGCCAGCCTGATGTTGGCCCATCTCTTGATATTCACGGCAAGCGCGGTAAGCACAGCCTGGAACTCGACTTTTAAGCGCCCCCAATACCGGGCGCGCCGCAGACCATGGTGATAAACCAGCTCTGCTCCCGTACCTTCAATGG